>WALH01000001.1 GCA_015522935.1 DHVE2 group archaeon
CAATAAACTCAACAATGCCAAATTTCTAAAGATAAATGATAAAAAGGTTGAATTAGCGAAACAGGTGAGAGTCCACGGGAGAGTTACAAATATAGAAGGAGAGCCTTTAAAAGATGTGGAAATTATATTAGTCAAGGGTTGGGGAGAGGGCGTTACGGCTGGCGCTATAGGATTAAGCGATGCCGATGGTTTCTTTGATTTATATGCACCTGAAGGACATTACCATCATATATTTGCCTGCGACTGTGATTATGGAAAAGAAAAGTTAGAATTTTATGGCTGGAACCTAAATTTAAGAGATGAGCTTGAGTTAAATATTAAAGTTGATAAAATTGAAATTTACAGGGTTGCAGTGGCAACAACATCGGAAAGGGCGATTTTAGTTGATTTTTGTCCCATGGATGTTGTTCACACGGTTAAAAAAGGCTCAGTTATCTTTCCGCGTGTAATGGAAAAATTGAAAAGGGGAGAGAAGGTATCAACGGAAGAATTCAACAGCATCTATCCGAAAATCAAGAAGGAAAATGTGAGGTTATTCTTAGGAGGTAGGAAATTAAATATCTGGACCATAGGGGAGAGATACCATTCCCTTCAAAATTATGGTATTCCATTGTTAAGAAGGGGATATATTGTTGAGGCCGAAATTCCCAAGGATTTAAAATCAGGTAAATACAATTTAAAAATTGAATTATCAGCAGAGTTTGAAGGAATTAAAGAATATGGAGAGGCAGTTTATTTTGATGTTTATGTGCCATAAATTGAGAGATTTAAAAATATCTTTTGAAAATTTCCAGTGCCTCATCGTTTGTATATTTTGAAATCTTAAATCCCCTTTTACTCTGCGATGCTTTAACCACACCCACAATATCCCCTTTAATAACCAAGAAGCCCCTTTCTTGTGGATGAATTTCAAAAAGAAAATCGGCGAGAGGATCATCCGGGTGAAGCACCACTGGCTCATCATACACCCTCACGGACTCAATTTCATTCTCAAATGCGTAATAAATCTTTCCATCATTTAGGTAAAGCCCCCTGTTCAAATCGGATTGCAAAAGCATCTTGGTTCCTTCTTCTCTGGAAATGTATCCCCCCGAGAAATGTTTCACCAACTCCCCATTCAAGAATCCGAAAATACGCAAAAGATTTTCTAAAAATACCTGTTTTCCGTAATCTTCCGAGTATTTTTTAGGCACATAAACATATCCACCCGAATACTTCGCTATATAATTACCCTTGTAAAGCTCGACCAACGCCTGGCGTGTTCTTTCCGAACCTAATGGCGACTCCTCCATTATTTCCCCAAGCACCATTTTTTTGTTCTCTTCAAGCATGGAGAGAATAACCTTCATATCCTTACCTATCCTCTTATTTCTTATGGCCTGAAAGAGTGAAATATCCCCTTTCGTAGCATAAATCGGATTCCCCTTTAGATCTACAGTTTCGTAAAGTAGTTCTGAACGGTAATACTTCTCAACTGCAATTTTTTTTCTTGATCTCAGTAATTCAAAGTCGCTGTGAACTCCCATAAGGAATCTGGCCACTTCTAAGGGATTGGCAAGTTTTCTTTCTGGCACGATTCTTCCCTTCCAAAGAAGATAGGAGATTATTTTTGCCTGCAAGAATACTTTATCAGAAATGCCTCCAGAAACGTAATAATCACCAATTTTTCTGAATTTTTGAATGTGCGGATTAAAACTCAAAATCACGATTTCTCTATTTGATAATTCCTTGAGAAACTCTTTTTTGTTTCCTTCAACCCTGTGAACAGCAAAGCTGTCGATTCTGTTCTCTACGTCTCCAGTAGCTATTATTTTTCCATCCTTCACCATAATATGCGTACCAACTTCGTTGAAGAGATCATATATACGATGGAGAATTGGATACGTGAAAGGATCTTCCTTAGGCACCACAAATGTTCCCTTTGAGTTCGTATTTATTTTCTCACCTGTATGATAATAGGGCATACCTTCTACATAAACTCTCTGGAAAAGATTTCTGTATTCAGAGAAACGAATGGAGGTGAATCTCTCAATCTCGTGCTCGGCCAGAGGACCATATTCATCTAAAATTTTCCTGATAAATTCAACAACCGTTCCGTAAGGCTCATAGTACAGTTCACGTAAATATTCTTTTCCTTCATTTCTCTGCCTGTACACATAAAGATTTCTTTCCAGTTTTTCTACGATCTCCTTCACATTCCAAGAAGAATAATTGCTCATTGATTGAACCTTTTGTATTGTTGCTTCCTCGCCTAAGAGTCTTATAATACGAAGTATTTTTTTATCCTCTTCACCCAGCTCTTCCCTGCGGTAAACTGATACAAGGAGAGGTACATTTTTTATGTGTGTATAGCACAACCTCCCCCCCATAAACCTTCCATAAAGAACCTTCCCCTCCCTCAGTAGAGAGGATAATTCCTCATGGCATCCCCTGAGCCTCAAAGAATCCTCGTTGAACACAACCAAAAATCGCTCAAAGAACTCATCGCAGTTCATCTTTTTAAGGATTTTAGATGCTCTGTAATTTTGGAGAGCTTCCCATTTCATTCCGCTCATTTTTCTGAGATTTTCATAATCTTCACGAAGCATGTACTGCTCCCCGTAGCCCACCAAAAACACGCCCTTCACAACGGTACCCTCGTCTACCATGTACTTGAGTATCCTTCTTAAATCTTCCTCGCCTATCTTCAATGTGTAAAGGATTTCTTCGAATGTAAGAGGTGCACGGAAGTAAAGAAGATTTCTTATGAGAATTTCAATGGCGTAATCCCTATCAATTTGCTCCGATTCACGGCGGTACCATAAAAACTCACCATTTTTCAATTTTCTTCCCGCTAAATAGGCACGTTCCATACACTTAAGCGATTCATAAACCTCACTCTTTTTCATCTTCAGTTCCTTTGCAATCTCTTCAACTTTTTTCTCACCACTCCATTCTATTGTCCTATTACATTCCCTCACGTAAATGGTTGAAAATACAGAATACATATTATCCGTCGTCCACAAAAGCCGTGTTGTTTGAATGGAGACAATTTTTCCCTTGGAAACATATTCTTCTACGTATTTCCTCATTTTCTCCTCTGGGATATCTGAATAATCGAATACATTTATACCTCTTCGATGCAAGATATCTGCGCCTGGAGCCAGAGAGAGGAATTTTATTATATCCTCCCTCGTCCGAATTCTGAACTTCTTCTCGAAATATTCTCGAATCGCATCTTCATTGAAAACAGTGCCTATCTCCTCCGCCGGAATTATTCTCTCCAGAAGCTTCATATGTAATTCCTTAAGCAATGCACTGCGATCCTCCATCAGAACTATATCTGAAATTCCAACTAAAATTATGCTGTGGGCGAATATGCTCGGCGTGTCGCTGTAATTAAGAATTTCGATTTTTATATACCCCCTTTCCATATCCTCCAGAACCTTTTTGGCATTAGGCATGTCCATTGCTATATTGAGAATTTCGTTGAACGTTTCTTCCATCACAGGGAAATCAGGGATTTCATGAAGAATTCTCAGAATTCTCTCGCTTCTCAACTGCTGTCTTGCCACGGATATGCTCTTTCCCTTGTACTTCCGGAGAACCATAAATGCTCGAGTTGCCACATGCCTGAATCTCTGCTTGAAAAGCTCGGTGTTGAATATTGCATTCCTGAGGATTCCTTCCAAATCTTCTTCGCTCAAAATATCCTTGAGGGCGTCAAGTGGAATCTTCTTTTTGCTTGTAAGCATGAATGCATCATCGGTTATGCTTATACCCACATTAACGCCATAAATTTCACTTATGCGGTACGCGTAAGCACGCGATAAAGCGTCGTTAACCCTCCTTCCAAGGGGATAATGGAAAATTATGTTGTATTTTCCGGATGGGTCAATATATCCCTCTATTACAAATCTCCGGTGCGTTGGAACGGAATGATGTAAACCTTCCGATATGTAAGAGACTATACTCTTGGCACTGCTTTTATCCAAATAGTAATCTTTTATCAAAATTTCTATGGTTTCTTCTTCTCCCCTCCCGCGTATGTTCTTCTCCACGAATTCTCTAAATCTTCCAACCTCAATGCTTAAATCGAAGGATCTTGGCAGCATCTCTCCGACCCATGAGGGAATTGTAGGCCTTTTGCCTGATGCATCTCTAACCACAACCCTATTGCTCCTTATGCTCACAACCTCATATGTCCTCGCTCCTAAAACAAAAACGTCGCCCCTTTGCAATTTTTCAACGAATTTCTCACTTAAATCTCCAAGCCTTTTACCATCAATATCAATCACAAGATAATCAGCCTCATCTGGAATCGTGCCTATGTTCATAAAATAAATCATTCTCGAGCTCCTTTTTCTTCCGAATCGCATTTCCTCTTCATCGAACCAGATTTTAGAATAAATAGTATCGCCCAAAACCTTGCCACCAAGATAGCGGAGGACTTCAACCATCTTTTCCTTGGGTAATTCGTGGTAGCAGTAGGAATTTCTTACGAGTTTGTATGCTTCGTCCACGTCCCATCTTTTCTCTAAACTCATTCCCACTACTATCTGAGCTAAAACATCAAGCGAGTTCTTTGGAATGGAAATTCTATCTATCTTTCCTTCATAGGCGCATTTAACAAGAGTCGTGCATTCCACAAGGTCATCAGGATCAAAAACCACAAACCTTCCCTTGGCCCTTCTACCATATGCATGACCGCTCCGCCCAATTCTCTGCAATCCCTTCGCCACACTTTTAGGCGAGCCAATCTGAACAACCAAGTCAATATACCCAATATCAATCCCCAATTCAAGGGATGTGGATGAGATGACACATTTTAACCGGCCTTCTTTCAGATCCTTTTCAACGCGCAACCTCGTTTCCTTGCTCAAGGAGCCATGATGAGCTTCAATCTTCTCCACGCCCCTCTCCTTCAATTTGTATGCAACATGCTCCGCGCCACTTCGAGTGTTTGTGAATATTAGCGTGGTGCGATGCTTATTTATTAAATTTACCAAAATATCGTACATTCTCTCACTTGCCACCTCGTATGGCGTGGATATGAGATTGTCCACAGGAGTTATAACTCGGAGATCCATATAGCGGCGCATCTTCGCTTCAACAACATAAATATCCCTCTCCTTCTCACCACGATAACCGCTCAGAAACCTTGCAATTTCCTCTATGGGGGATTGGGTCGCACTTAATCCAATCCTCTGAAACTCCCCAGCGTAATAGGCTAAGCGCTCTAAATTTAAAGAGAGCATCACACCCCTCTTGTTGTTTGCAATCTCATGTATCTCGTCCACAATTACGTACCTTACATCTTTAAATTTCTCCCTGAATTTGGGGGCGGTTAAAGCCAAAGCCAGAGATTCTGGAGTTGTGATAAATATATGTGGTGGCTTCTTAAGCATTTTCTGCCTCTCGCTGGTGCTCGTGTCTCCAGAACGAACGGCAACACGAATTTTAGGTATCTTTATTCCCTTTTTCTTCGCTATCTCCTTTATCTCGCTGAGGGGAACTTCAAGATTTCGGTGAATATCATTCGCCAGAGCTTTTAAAGGCGAGATGTAAACGCAGTAAATTTTATCCTCTAATTTGCCATTTTTGGCTAAGAGGAAAAGCTCGTTTATTATGGATATGAACGCCGTTAAGGTTTTCCCGCTTCCGGTGGGCGAGGAAACCAGAACATTTTTACCTTCATGAATTAAGGGAACAGCATACCCCTGTGGTTCAGTGAGCTTTTCGTATTTTGAATTGAACCACTCTGCAATAATTTCATCAAAGAGCGAAAGAACATCGTCCTTCTTCCATCTTCTCTTCACGCGTGTTATCATTTTAAAGCATAGAATAAGGGTATCATGAAATTTAAAGTTTTCCCATTACAAAACGAAAAAATTAGAAAAAATTAAGATAGATATCTGCGTCTCATCAACACGGCGCCTATCAGGATGATTAATACAATAGGGGCAAACCATGACAACTCAGGTACTGCAGAAAGATTGATGTCGATTTCTGTGGCGGTGCTCAAAGTTCCGCTATTTGAACCACTACCCTGCGAGCTACTTGCGTCAACATTCACGTTATCTCCGTTTATTCCATTGTACGTATAAATATCGTAACGTCCATTGGAATCAGTTGTTGTTTTATAGGAGGTGCCTATAGTGGTATCGTTAATCCACACAGTTGCCCCACTCACCGGATTTCCGCTGGAATCTTTCACATAGCCATACACATGGTACTGCGGTATTCCGGCCTTCACCTGTATGTCGTCAAAGTAGAAGCCGGGATAATTGTTAGATGAATCACTCATGAAATCGAACCAGAAGCGAACCTTGTGTCCAAGCAAATACCTGTTGACTTTAGGGTCATTTATTGCCGATGTGTTGAATACCTTTAGATTCCAAGATTCATGATCTCCCGACATCACATACCATGTGCTTCCACCACTGTCCTGCGCAGTGCTGTCATACTGACTTGCATTGTTGTTTGGATCCAGAGGATGTAAATTTGAAGAGGATTCATTCTCGAAGAAAATAGTGACCCCATCGTAATCCTGCTCTATGTAGTACCAAGCATAGAATGATAAATTAGCCCACGAGCTCTGAGATACATTTGTCAAATCAATCCATGGGGTATAAAGACCAATATCATCGTTATCATGGTAATTTCCACTCAGATTCGTTGCAATAACATCACTTCCAGAATGCGCTGAAGATGGCCCACTGGAGGGATCACCCCACTGCCATTCCTGCGTACCTGCCCAAGTATACGTTCCCCAGTTATATAGGATGTTGGAATTATTAGAATATTCTAAATCATTGAAACCGGAAAGAGTGAAGTTGTAAATTCCGCTCCATGAAGTATTTGTTCCATCGTCCATGCGTATCTTGAAGTAATATGTTATCATCGGTGTGAGATTCTGAATTGCTATTTCGTGGTCAGTGCTCGCTGTGCTTTCTTCGGGTGTCTGCATATCCATATGAGCTGGACCAATTCCATAGACAATATACGATTTCACGCTTGTGCTC
>WALH01000002.1 GCA_015522935.1 DHVE2 group archaeon
ATGCCGCACTATCCAGCGTATCTTCTTCTGATTCAGTTTTGTCACATCCGGGAGAGTCTGCGCTCCCTTTAAGTTTGGGTGAAACGAGCAACGATAGTTGCGAGTTTGACTTCTAAAAGAGGTCAAAATAATTTCCGTACTCTACAACAGAGCATGAGGGTAGAAATCTTTAAATAGAATCTTGCTATTCACCTCTCTGGTGAACATATGAACGCAAATGTGGAGACAGATTCGTCTCAAATGCCACGAACTTTATCTCAAGAACCACGTATGGAGCAACTTTTTCCAAGGTCACATCTAATACGAGGAGAGCGCATCCTATGGGAAGGTCGCCCATCTCTCATTGCTTATATATTGGGCCCTGTGTTTTGGATGATATTCTTAGTTGTTGCAGGAGGAATAGGTTTCTTGTATATGAATGGCATGATTCACAGCTCTTCTGATATTCCCACTATGGCGTGTCTAATACCTCTTATTCTAGTAATTCTATTTTCGGCCATATACTTAGTACTAGCATTTCTTGAATGGGGTCACACTTTTTATGCAATAACAAACATGAGGGTACTTACTCAATATGGAGTTCTTAGCACGAAATTAGCATCTGTAAAGTTTGACAAGATTCAGAACAGTACAGTTTTACAGTCCTTTATTGAAAAAATAATAGGTTGTGGCACAATCCTATTTGCAACTTCTGGTCTTATGGGTGGTGTGGACACAAAACAAGCATCAAAGATGATGGTTTCAGGAGGTGCAGTTGTATGGCGTTCGATAGAACAGCCCATGGTGATATACAGACATGCCCAGGAAATAGCGGACTATTCTCTTAAAACTCAGAAGATGAACGAGTATAGAGATATGGCAAGAATAATGTCTGCCCAAGATGCTAATATGGGAACAATCGGGAAAAAGAATACTACACCGGAGGGTCATGAAAATATAGAAGAAAAACTCAGGAAACTCAAGACACTTAGAGAAAAGGGGCTTCTTACCGATGAAGAATACGCAGCGAAAAAGAAAAATCTGATAGATAAACTGTAGTCTACGAAACTAACAATGACAAAACAAGTCGGGGTGCCAGTAAATTACATCGGGATACTACAATATAATGAAATGGTTGTAGTATCCCAAAATACTTTACAAACTCTTTTCAAGAGTTTTCTGGAAGCTTTGCTTCCATAACATCTTTTTCTGGTACTGTCCCAATTTATACCGCAAAATGATACATCAAGAAATCCTGCCATGTCCACAAGTGGCTCGTTAATCCTTCCATCATTGCAGGTGAGGTGTTTCTCTCGAATTTGCTCACGAAATCCCGGTAGAACTGGAAAAGATGCAGATGGGCTTCCAGTCTCGACAAACCATGTATGGCAGTGATTGCAGTAGTACTGCTGATGTCCTGCTCTGTTCTTTCCCCTCTTCTTTCAGGTAGTATTTGCACTTCGGGTTCTGACAGGTCATATCCGTATTGCTCCTTGGTCTAGCCATACACGGAGATAGCATTTCTCGTATATAAATTATGCAGTCTATTCAAGGACCGTACCAATTTTCCATACCTGCTGTAAATATCTTTATTATGCCTTCAATTATGTATAGTGCATATGTAAGAATGGACAATGTTAATATCGGAATGGTGAGGAAATTTGTTACACTCTCGAAGGCTTTAGTAACAAATGGGGCATCTATCGTATCTTTTTCATCTCCGTTTGAATCTATTCCAATATTCGACTTTTTACTTTCTTCTTCACTATGAATGAGTACAAAATTCTCCTTTATAATATCCACGAATTGCTGTACCCATCCTTTAATCGGTTCCACAATGATATCTATCGCTCCTTGTATCATCGGAGAAACAATGTTATTCCAAATGAATTCTAAAAACCAGCTTAATGCAGCAGTAACCGCATTCCAAGCCGCACTCAACGCACCTGTGACAGCATTCCATATATCCTTCAGGAAATCCAGTACTCCTGAGAAGAATCCCTTTACCGTGTAATTGTACATCAGATGGTTCTCCGCTATATCCCATGCTTCCATGTGTATCGTGTATTCTCCCATGCCTGCACCCCAGCCTATATCTAAGGTAATGTTGTACCATCCGTTGTTCGAGGCCTTGAATGAATGGAAGTCTCCGAAATTGTCGTGGTATATCCAGAGGTTGCCTATTCCTCCCGCATCGTAGACTCTCGCACGAATCTCGCATTTCTCCTATCCCCACTCATTCCAGTGGTTCACTGAGACTGTGAGAAGCATAGGCGGTATGTTCTCTTTCACGAATGG
>WALH01000003.1 GCA_015522935.1 DHVE2 group archaeon
CTATTTTTCATTTTGGAAAGATAAGATAATAGCATACACAAATTGTTTTTTATGACAAGATATACCTCTATTAAATCTCGGTTTATATCAGATAAATATGCCTCATTCCTTATTTTTCTTTTTTGCCAGAGGTAGAAGAACATAGCTCCCCCACCCAAAAAAGGTTCATAATAATTATTGAAGTCCAGAGCAAGCAATCCAAGTTTTTCGTACTCTAATATCAAATTACCTTTGCCACCCGCCCACTTTACAAAAGGCTTTGGATATTGGTTTATTGTTTTATTTGCTATTCGCATCTAATGCTCCATATACTTCCCTATATTTAACCATTTCAAATATCAAAAATACTTTCGAATCACTTCTCCTCGTGAACGATCTTTCCCTCGCCTATGACCATTGTTGGATGGATTTCCAAACTGAACGGCTCTCCGTTCCATACCCCTCATATTTCAACCTTTCTTTTAAGGAAGTGTTAAATATGAGCATGAGTAAGGTATAAGTATATGAGGATTCACATCCTGCTGATAATTTCGATCATGATCATTACCATTATCCCTATCTCTCACTCATCTCTTTCATTTCAGAACACACGCAGTGCTCAGGACACATGGACATTTATGGTTTATATGGATGCTGACAACTCATTATCACAGTATGCCCCCAGCGACCTTGCCGAGATGATGAGCGTTGGTTCGAGCGAGTATCTTCATATAATTGTTCTTTATGATGGCCCTGAAAACGGTGATTCGGCCATATACCGTATAGATAACGGAAAGAAGACTCTTCTCAAATCGTTAGGCGAGGTGGATATGGGAAGTGCTGATACGCTTAAAAATTTCATAAGTTTTACCGTTGCCAATTACCCAGCTTCACATTATTTCCTTGATTTCTGGGATCACGGTAACAATTACGGTGGAGTATGCATAGACCACGGCGACTGGCTCACACTGCAGGAGATGGACAATGCACTATCTTACTTTGATGAGAAAATAGGAAAGAAGGTGGATGTGGTTGGCTTTGATGCGTGCAGGATGGGGAGCATATCAGTGCTCTATGCCCTGAAAGATTATGCTTATTACGCTGTTGCATCGGAGAAAGATGAGCCCGCCAATGGATGGCCATACGATTCCGTGCTATCCAACCTTCCGGGCAAAAATCCCGAGCAGGCGGCGAAGGTTGTTGCTAATCAGATGTATATTTGGGCTTCAAATATTTACAAAGATGAAGGGCTATCAGTCACAATGGCTGCAGTGAATCTGACAAGGATGAATTCATTTATTGAGATTTTCAACAGGGATTTGGAAGATTCACTTCCTCTAATTCCATATTTCACTCCTGAAATTCTCAATGTCACTTCTGATGTGGAGAGATACGAATATTCTGTGGATGTGGATTTTTACCAGTTGATGGAGAAGATTGATTCAATAGGTGATCTGAAACTTTCAAAACTGGCAAATGATGTAATGAGCGAAATAACGAATATGACCTATTCCCGTGCATGGGACTGCCCCCACCCCGCCAATGGATATCATGCTAAATATGCCCACGGAATTGCAATTTATTATCCTACCTATTACATCTCCTCAAGTTATAGTTTGACATCCTTTGCAAAGCACACATACTGGGATGATTTCTTAGATGAGATTCACACACCGTATTATATCAATGGGTATGGTACAGCGAATATAAGTATTGAAGGATACAATATCACGGTTCAATACTCCACCAATGGAAGCTATGCGGATATATATCTCCTGAACAGTATAAATGGAAGCGTTGTGTACAGCGGTATTCTAAACCCTTCAGGAAATTACACATTCCACGCTCCATACGGAGTTTACAAAATCTACATCTATTCGTACAACCCTGATGGATACGCTATCTGGACTTACAGGAAAAGTGTGGAACATTTAAAAAAGATTGTGATTGCGGGTGAGTTTTTAATAAATGGAAGGGTGGTTCCGGGCGCAAAGATAGGACTTATTCTAAAAAATAAATCCGTGTGGACAGTTCAGGGAGACCATGGTTTTTCATTTACCATCTACTATCCCCGGGATATCAACAACGAAACCAATCTGCGGATAGAGGTAATTTACGGCCCGATGAAGTGGAGTTACGAGAAGAATATAACATCTTATCTCCGGGGCTCAAATTACATTCCGATAAAAATAGATGAGAGAATTTTCCCGGGCCCCTTGATAACCATTATCTCAACATCTCTCATCACAATTTTCGCCGTGGCGATGCTTATATGGTTCAGGAAGAAATGAAATTCCCATACGAACCGCGGGAAGGGCAGATGGAGCTCATGGATTTTATTCGAGAGAATGAGGGATATCTTTTGGTGAATGCGCCTACGGGCTTCGGAAAGACCCCTGCGGTTCTCTATCCCCTCTTAGAAAAGGGTGAGCAGGTAATATGGGCAGTTCGCACGGGAAATGAGACCGACAGGCCAATTGAGGAGTTAAAGAAGATAGGTGGGGCATTCGGATTCTCACTGCGGGGAAAGAGGGATATGTGCCTCTTGGCAAAAGATTATGGCTCGATGGACAGCGATGAAGTTCAATTTCTATGCACGAAGAAAAAGAAGGAATGCCCATATTACAAAAATCTCATGGACGAGGATGTTTTTGATTTGACGTATAAGCCCCTGCTTTATTCCGAAATTCTAAATATTGCGAAGGAGAGGAAGATTTGCCCCTATTACCTCCAGTTTCAACTCATTGACCTCGCGCAGGTTCTATCCCTGAGTTACAATTACATCCTTAATAAATCGCTTATTTGGATTCTGAGAAAGAGATTTAATCTTAAAGAAACCACGTTGGTTGTGGATGAGGCACATAATCTTCAGAGGATGGTTATGAATCTGAATCACGATGAAATTACTTCGGGGAGCGTAGAGCGTGCAATGTCGGAAATATCAGAATTTTCAGGTCATAGAGCGAAGGAAATATGGGAATTTCTCAACGATTTACGCATGAGATTCAGCACCTACACAAGAAAAAGGGAGATAAATGTCGATATAATAGATTTTGTAGATATAGGGATAATATCCGACCTGAAAAGGTACGGAACGATGGTTCGAAGCAGAAAATTAAAGAAAGGAAAGAGACCTGCATCTTCGCTTGCTCATATAGCGAGATTTTTTGATGAATCATTGGATATGATGGACGAGGGTGTGTTTTTCATTCTGCGAAGGGAGAAAAAGAGAATCGTGCTTGAAAGATGGGACGCTCGAGCCTCTGAGATTTTCAGCGAGATATGGAAATTGTTTGGAAATGTCATATTCATGTCTGGAACGTTGAAACCCTTTGATGCATTCATGGACATAGCAGGAATAGAAGATGCTCACAAATTCGATTTTTCAGGATTCTATAATTTATCCAAAATACGTGTGGAAATAAGAGATGAAATGAGTACAAGGGGAGATACGCTGCCATCCAACATGGCCAAAAAATACGTGAAGGATATAGCTAAATTTGCGGAAAATAATTTCAACATCGCAGTATTCAGCGCAAGTTATCGAGTTCAGAATTCCCTTATAAAGAACGGAATTATACCCTCACTTGAAAATCTTGGCAGGGAGGTATTTGTGGAGGAAGAGGGTATGCCCGGAGATGTTGGCAGGGGGATTCTGGAAGATTTTAAAAAAGCTTCACCAAAAGGTGTTCTTCTTGGCACGGCATCGGGAAGATTCGCGGAGGGTGCAGATTTCCCAGGAGAGTCACTTGTGGGGATATATTTAGTTGGTATACCGTTCGAGAGGATGACATTAAAAACTAAGCTTTTTTTAGATTATTACAAAAAAGTTTACGGGAACAGAGGAAGATACTATGGATATGTGATTCCAGCTTTGAGAACTGCATCTCAAGCCTTAGGAAGAGCGTTGAGAAGTCGTGAGGATCGGGGATACTTCATTCTTGGGGATAAAAGGTATCGATTTCCTCGCTATTTCAATCTTTTGCCGGGATATATCAGGAACGCTTATCTATCATCCTTTGAATCTTTGAAAGGTAACGGGAAATTTTGATCGCTTCGCTACTTATTTCTATCAATTTTCCTTTGTTTATCACAAAATGCCTAACTTGAAATTTTTTCTCAGAATACCTCAGGACTTCCTCAGCAATGTAATGCATCTGCACGCAGTGGGGTGAGCCATCAACAGTTAGAACAGTTAGATTTTCGGCCACACTCATTATTGCGATTAATTTGTAAAAGAGCATGTTTATGTGCTCCTCTTCCGGGCAGAATGATAATTTTGCAAAACCGTCAAATCTTTCTAATATTTCCGGATGCTCATCCTCAACGCATTTCCCGTATAGCAAAATTTTCCGCTCCCTTACAAACTTTCCCTTGGCGTTTGTGGTCATAATGTCCATATGCGGGATTAGTTTTCAAGAGATATAAATGTGATGGAGCATTTTTCTCCATTTCACCCTTACCCCTTTGTGGTAGGAGATGTGAAAATGGCATCTTACCTATCCTTGCAATCTCAATTGTATCCATTGCGGTGTTGTGGATTATCGTTATCTATCTTATCTGGCTGAAAGATATTTTATTAAAAAGCCTAAGCAAGAACTATCATTTAATGAACTTCCCAGGTCTCTGAAATAAAAATGGTGAGAGAGAGAATTTCAATCTCTAAGGAGGTACTACAGAAATTGTAATATTGAAGTCGATAGCACAGCCATCAGTTGGATATCCCGTGGTACCTTGAATTATTATTCTTACGTCATAGTTGGGATGCCCATTCACTTCCAATATTCCCTCCTTTTGGATGGGGTTCAGAAGATTTAAGGTTACATTGATATACTCATCCCAAGTACCATTAGAATGCCTATCTCCTATTACTATATTCACGAAGCCATTGGTAAAAGCATGAGCTTCTCTCTCTTCTTCCAAACCTGTGAGATTGAAGAATAATTTTACTCTGGATACATTTTGAATTTCAAGAGCATTTGCGTATGTTTTTTCCACATTAAAATTCTCTCCACAGTACAGAGAGCCCAAATCAATTGAAATATCTTTTGTAACCTTCGCTTGCGGTTTTTCCACTTCTCCGGATACGTGAGCAAGATTTCCCTGAAAAATACCTGTACCTGCGGCTATTACTGCAGCTCCAAGAATTATGGGTATCAGGAGACCTACAATTTTCCATCTGGTCGGTATCTTTTTAACTCGGCTCATAAACTTGTATGATTTTCAGGTATTTAAAATTTAAAATCAGGTTATTAAAACTCAGAATCTAATTCGCAAAATTATGAGAATAGATGTGCTTATTTTAATAATTTCTCTTTCACATTCACACCATTATCCAATTATTTAACTAGCATTATTTTTTACTTCAGCATCCGCCACAATCCCAAAATGTCATCAAAGTAAATTTTTGTGTGTTTATTTTCATTTCTCCTTTTCCACGATGAAATCCACCTCAGCCTTGGATTTTGTTCTCCAGTATTTCGGTTTAAACCCTATTTTCAAGAGTTCGGAGAGGACATAGTTTTCAAATAATGAGCCATCCATACTGGTAGGATAACTCCCAGCTACTAAAATTGAATCTCTGTTAAATGATGGTTGTATAATTCATTACACAGCAGGCAAAAAGGTTATAACGAAAATATCAATAATCCACCAAGTGGGGGTTGCCTACACCCAAAGGTGGAGGTTCACCCGCAGAATGCGGGGGTTGCCGAGCCAGGTCAAAGGCGGTGGACTCAAGATCCACTCCCGTAGGGGTTCGAGAGTTCGAATCTCTCCCCCCGCACTAAAGAGACACCTACGGCTAAGTCCTCCTGCGGGGGGCAAGTTCGCCACTCGCTCCCCTCGTTGCTTATTTCTCCCTTTACCCTCTTCCCTTTTGGGTTGCTGGAAGCTATAGAAAACCGCTGGAGGTGTCTATTACCCTTCCGCTCACATCGTTCACGCAGCCCGCCTACAGCAGGCTTGCTCGCATCTTGCGATGCTCATTAAAGCCCTGTCTCAACAGGGCAAACTCGCATCTTGCGATGCTCGTTTACCCCAAAGAAACCATCGTATCATTCTAGACGGGTAGGTAATTCCAGGGATTTATCTTCAATCCGATTTCCGTCTGGTATTATCTTCTTTTCTCAATCTCTTATGAACGTCGTTATGAATAGATTTTTCGCAACCCTTTTATAGGGTTTCCGTATCACTGTTGTGAATGAGGTGTCGGGCATGATGCTTTTAGACGATCTTCAAAAAATCATAGAGAGATATGTGGATAATGAAGAGATGATATACTATGGAAAGCTCAGACTTCCAAGGATAAAAGAAAACGTTCTTGAACCAAAGTATGCAGTGTTTCTCAATAATTTTGACCCACAGAACATAGAGGTCCTAACTCCCGGTGGCAAAGTTATAGTTTTGTTCCCCAGCATGAACTGGTTTGAAAAGCATTTAGAGGATAAGGACTGGGAGGAGGTGGATGGAGAGTACAGACTGATAGGATGGAAATATTTAAATGGAAATCTCTGGATCAAATATGCAGTTCCCAACGAGTATGAATACGAAGAGGAGATAAAAGTTCCCACAAAGGATGATGTTGAGAAGATGCTATTCGATGCTGGACTTGAAGATGTAAGCGTAATTAACGAAAATTGCCCTTGGCTCGTTGGACTTGCCACCAAGCCTGTTCCCCCACCCCCCCAAGAGGAAGGTATGGAAGAGATTACTGAAAGCCCTGCCATGGAGGAAGAACATACAGAGTCTGAGAGAAAAATAGCTGCAAAGTCACTAAAACTTCGCTGGAGAGATTCAAATAACAAACCACACGAAATTGATATTCAAGAAGATGTGGTTATTGGAAGAGGGAAAGGAGATGTAATAACAATGTTCGTTGGTGAAAGAAGATACCCCACACCCATGATGCTCTTCGATCCAAAGAAACACGTTTCAAGAAGGCATATTGAAATTATACCAAGAGATGGCGAATGGTACATTAGAGATTTAGGTAGTACAAATGGAACAACTCTCAATGGTGTAATGCTGAAGGGTTGGAAAAAGAGAGAGAGAGAAGAGAAGTTTCCCAGCGAATATGTAAAACTTGAAGATGGAGATGAAATACTTCTGGCAAATTCTGTGAGCTTTACGGTGAGATTAAAAGAAGGAGAAATCCAACCTGCAGAAGTCAGGGAAAGTAAGGAGGAAAAGATGAACCAGGTGGAGAAACCCACAGAATTCATTATTCAGTGGGTCGATGGAAATCTCATGAGACAGCAACACAGAGTTAAGGGCACCATTTATGTGGGCAGAAATCCCAAGGGAGTGATCAGTATATTTACGAGAGAAGGCGATATAATTCCGATGGGCATAATTGATAAGGAGGGCGAAGTGGAAGAAAAGCATTTTGAAATATTCAAAATAAAGGATAGCTGGTTCATTCGGGATTTAGGAAGTAAAACAGGCACGTACCTTAATGGGGAAAAATTAGAAGGATGGAAAGAGGGTGTAATGAGCGAACCCGTTGAGATCAAAGATGGTGATGAAATACTTTTCGGGAAATACATGATAACGGTATCTTTTAAGTGATATTTATGCTTAAGCTGCTTAAAAAAATAACAACAACGAACATAAGTGAAGTCTGGAAGGCAAAATTAGACGGAAAAAATGTAGTTGTGAAGAAACCTGTGGAAAAGGATATGGTTAAGATACTGAGATTTATCAGAGAGGCAAAGTACTGGAAAGAGATCAGTGATCTGAACATACATGGAGTGGCAAAAGTTGTTGAGATCCACGAGGAGGAACCATGGTTCGCCGTTGAGTATATTGAGGGTAAACTCCTCACAGAGCATCTGCAGATGAATGAGCCCAGAGAGATTGCAAACAGGATGCTTGAAGTTCTGAAAATTCTTGAAATTGTTCATTCAAAGGGTTATCTTCATCTTGACATTAAACCCAGTAATATAATGGTTGATAAATATGGGGATATTGTTCTTCTTGACTGGGGCTTAGCGGCAAAAATATTTAGAAAACTGAAGGATGATGAGTACAGATTCATAGGTACGCCTTATTATGCACCTCCAGAACTGAGAGATCCAGAAAGATATGGAAAACCGGATATTAGAAGCGATCTTTATGAAGTTGGTGCCACATTTTACAGAGTTATGACAAAGCAGGTGCCCTTCGCAAACGAAAGCGATGTGAAGAATGGTTCTTTAAGACCTTTTCCACAATCTATTCCAAAAAAATTAAAGAGTATAATAATTAAAGCCATGCAACCTTCTAAAGATAATAGGTATAGTTCTGCCAGAGAGATGTATGAAGATATCAAGGGCTGGTTAAGAAATGAAAAAGTTATCAGGGCCGGAATCCACAAAATCCAATACAAAAGAACTCTTCAGATATTAAAAAATCACGGAATCAGCTTTCTTCCTGATAGTGAGAGAATGAAAAGAAACGCCATATGCATGATCAACGATCTAAGAATTGATGTGAATGATGGAGTGTATACAGATTTCGGTATGAAAAAAAGGTTCAAAACAAAGCGCATATATCATGGGGCATACCTGTATCACAATGGTAGGGAGGTAGGACAGATAGATATAGGCTATCGCAATTTATTAATTGTAGACTTCCCATGGAAAAATATAGATCTTGCCAGAAAATATTTTGAATTGCTAAAATTTCTTAAGAATCACGGTGCAGCCATACAGTTTAAAAAGGGAAAAAGATGTTTTAATACAGCTGCAGCCCGTGTGTTGCTCAAATCAGAGCCTCCTAACTGCGAAATTGATGGCATTCTTCGAATAGGCCCGCGGAGGATTCACCTTCGTCTTAAACCAGAAGAGGGAATTGATTGTGATCTTGTTCCTTCGTCCAGCCGCTCACCGGCTGGTATGTTTTTTGATATTATGGGGTGTGATGTATGAAGGCATATGGAATAAGTGATGTGGGGAGGAAGAGGAAGAATAACGAAGATGCGTACATCATAAACAATGTTGAGATATACAGAGAGGGTAAGAAGAAAGTCATACATCTTTTGGCAGTTGCAGATGGTATGGGTGGACATGAAGCGGGTGAAGTCGCCAGCAAAATGACTGTGGAGAAATTAGGTGCCACTCCCATGGTATTCGTTGAGGAAGGGAAAAAAGGATTGAATGGACTTATACATTTTATAAACAGAAAAGTTCATGAGGAATCAAAACGCAGAGGAAAGAAAATGGGCACAACATTGGTTGGTGCTGTGATTGAGGATTATATGGCAACCATCTTCAACGTTGGAGACAGCAGAGCTTATCTATTCAGACATGGTTCTTTACGTAGAATAACAAGGGATCACTCTGTTGTTCAACAAAAAATCGAATCCGGAGAAATCACCGAGGAAGAGGCTCGCAGAGATAAGGATAGGCACAGGATAACCATGGCTGTAGGGCTACAGGAAGATTTAAATCCGGATTTCTATAGTTTAGAACTTAATGAAGGAGATATCCTTCTTTTCTGTACAGATGGCCTTCATGATATGTTAAATGACAAAGAGATTGAAGAAATAGCCAAAAAATATGAAAAACTCAGTGATATAGTTGGGGAACTCGTTAAAAGAGCAAATGAGAAGGGGGGCATAGATAATATAACAATTGTTGTTGCAAGAATTTAATAGGGATGCTTTATCATTACAAGGGCATCCTCATTTCCGTAGTAATTTTTTATTCTTTCTTGAACAACAAATCCTAATTTTTTGTAAAATTCTATAGCAATTTTGTTGCTTACCCTCACCTCTATTCTCGCTTTTCCACCAGTCTCTTCAAATACCTTCTTCATAAGTTCTGTACCTATCCTCTTCTTTCTCCATTGAGGATGCACTGCTATAGATGCCACATGTCCATCACTTTGAAATATTATGTATCCAACAAGCTTCTCTCCGATTTCATAAACTAAGAAATCCACATCAGGCTGCAAAGCATAATAGATAAAAACCTCCTCCGGATACGGTGATTTGGGAAATGCAAGGCTTTCTATTTCCATGATTTCCTGAAGGTCATCAATCCTGAATTTTCTTATCGCCATATCCCATCACCTCCAGATATTTCTGTGCTTTGATCAGTGTTTTTCTGGACGTCTCGTAAGTTATTGTTTTTAGAGAATCTTCGTAACTGAGCCACCTGTAGTTGTCATGCTCATAGGATAGACTCACATTCTCATTTTCTGAAAGTGCAAGGAAATAAACAACTTTCTTCTCAACTAACGTTTTACCATCCCTAAAATAATATGTTATCTCATCTCGAAAACCGAAAATGAATTCCACATCGAGCCCCGTTTCCTCTTTTATTTCCCTCCTTGCAGTATCTATTTCCCCCTCACCGGGTTCGACATGGCCTTTGGGAAAATCCCAGTGCCCCTTACCATGAGTTGGATAATGAAGAAGAAGGAATTTCCCTGTTCGAGGATTGAATATAACCGCTCCTGCAGATTTCTCCCTGCGCATATTTTTCACTCCTTTAGAAAGAACATTACATATTCGTGTTTAAATATATAGTACCCATGCTTTAAGGCACGGTACCTCCACAGGGAATATTGATTTCTCTTACCTCTATTTTCCTCTATGTTTTTCACAACTATGCTTTTAAGCGAGAATCCATTTTTCATCACTCTTTCCATTGTATAGAATCCAAGAGGAATCCATTTACCTTTTGAATATTTATCACCAATTACAAGAACTAAATACCGACCTTTGTCCAAATGCGCTGATGCAAGTTTAAGGGTCTTTGTGAATTTGTTTAGAAATTCATTCATCGTATTAGAGTTTGATAAATCTTCCCTTTTATCGGAAAATTTTATTATATCCCAGTATGGTGGATGCATTATTACAAGTTGAAACTTTCCTAAATTTTTATATATTTGTGGATCTGTTGAATCTCCTATTATCATCTCCGTCCTGATATTGTGTGGATTATCTTCTTTTTCTACAAGCTCCATGGCTCTCTGAGCTACATTTTCGTTCAGTTCAATTCCCATAGCATTTCTTCCCAACCTCTTTGCCTCTATGAGCGTTGTGCCAAGACCTGCAAAAGTATCCAGAACCCATTCCCCCCGCTTCGTGAATCTCAGCATTGCCTGTCTTGGAATCTGTGGAATGAAATTGCCGTGATACTCTGGTGTATGGGCGCCACTGTTATCCCTTGAAGGAAAGAGCCATAACGAGTCCGTTATGATTTCGTTGTATTCTTTCCATCTTCTCATATCTATGTCGTTTATTTTACTCACAGAAAAAGAATAGAAGAAGTGCTTAAAAAATTTGCCATTGCAGACATTATTATTGAAAAATCTATTTGAATAACCACAAGATTAATATATTGTTGCAATTATCCCATTTAGAGTGAAAAATATGACAAATGCGGGGATATGGTACCAGAACAATTACAGACTTCGCAAGAAGGTGCTGGCACTGACTAACAAGTACTGGATTGAAGATTCAAAAGGCAAAACACTTGGATTCAGTAAACAGAAGATGTTCAAACTGAAGGAAGATATAAGGATATATACCGATGAGAAGATGAGAGAAGAACTTTTCCGAATAAAACAGACACAGATAATAGATGTGTGGGGCAAGTTTGCAGTGATAGATTCAAAAACAGATGTAATTCTTGGATATATAAAAAGGAGGGTAGGGCTATCCACCTTCGCATGGGATGCATGGAGCATGTATGATAAAAACTGGAACCTTCTAGGTGGAATTGAAGAAAACAAAGCAAGAGGCTTGGTGAGAAAATACGTGCCGGGAGGTTCCATCGTCCCAGAACATATGATTCTAACCCTTCGTGGGCAACCCGTGGCAGAGATAAACCAGAAGTTCAAAGTTATAGGAGATATATGGAACGTAAAAATTATGAATCTCCCCAAAGACTTTGATAGGAGGGTCTTGTTAAGTGGAGCATTGCTAATGGCAATGATAGAAAGGAAACATAAATAATTTCATTCATTATTTTCTGTAGGAGAGATAATAAAACACTGTTTTTAAAGAGTAATAGGAATAAACTAAGAGTCCAAAGAAAGGCGCAAAGAAGTATCTGTATTTTGGCCTCACAAGGTATTTTATTGATTTAAAGAATATAAAGAGAGATGCAACGAAGAAGAGGAGGAAATAAATAAGGAGGGGTATGCAATTCACCGGTAAAAGAATGATAAAAAATATGAATAAGAGAAAGCCAATTCCCCATGCTATATTATCGTAGGGCTTAACTCCAACTTCTCTGAGTGCCTGCGCTGCTCCCTTGGCACGGAAATCCTGCCAAGTTTTCACATCTCTCCATTTCTCAGGCAGGGAAACTCTAACAATGGAGTTCCATGATATATCATGTTTTAGATGGACACCATTCTTTCTAAGTAGAAGAGAGAAGCCGTAATCATCAGACCTCAAACTGTTTGGATACCTGAATCTTTTGAATATTTCAACTCTCTCCGCTTTGTTGTTTCCGGGAATGTGCATTCTGTATAATCCCGGGAATATGAGGTGGATTGCATGATACCACGCAAATGCATGAGCATAGAATTTTCCTATGACTTTGGGGACGCCCCCGACCACATCCCTATCCCTTATTTTCTCAAGAATATTTTTGAAGTAGTCTTTTTCGTAATAATTCTCCGAGTCTCCCCATATGATCACATCGTATCCTTTTTTTAGGGCATAGTGGCAGCCCTCATTTCTCGCGTATCCTGTACCTCCCAATCTCTTCTGAACTTTGAACTCTATACAACCGTACTTTTCCTTATATTTTTCTGCAACTTCCCTTGAATTATCCTTGGAAGCTCCATCAATAACTAAAACATCAAATAACAAGCAAAAACCGTCTTGATTTACAATTGATTTTAGACATTTATCAAGCAACAATGCTTTATTTTTGTTGAGAATTATAAGGAGAGCTTTCATAGGCATCAACTTTTTTCGCAACTGATTTAGCGTTGTTCCACACATCGTCCATGGTCATATATTCCCAGAGCCCAAATCTTCCAGCAAGAATTACACCCATTTTATCAAGTTCTTTCTTTATTTTTTCAATGTTTTTTTCACGAAATGCATCGTATACAACATATGCATATTTATTTGTCCAATATCCGGATACCTCAACATCGAATTTGAAGCCCATTTTTTCAAGTCCATCAATCGCTAAATCAACTGGATCACCTATATCTTCATCCGGTCCGTGAGATATCTCCACTATTAGACTTGCCCTACCCTCAGGTGCCATGTTTTGCGAATAGTTATGAAGAAAAGATATGCGGTAAAATGCTATATCTTTTTGAGGGACATATATCCAGTGGTAATCTGGAAATTCCCCCCGCACGCCAAGACCAACAACAGTTACAGAATTATAATGTAAATCATTTGCGAGGCTTTTTATCTTCCCACCAACAGTTTTACCGAGCGAAGGAAGAGGAATTGTTGATATGACCGAATCATAGGTATGGTCTTCCTTTCCTTTCACTATAACTTTCCCATCCTCAAATTTCATCTCTTTTACTTCTTCTCCCGTGATTATCTTATCTCTGAGCGTTGATGCAAGATTATTTACAAAACCCTCAAATCCCCCTCTGAAAGGATAATAGAAATTCAGCTGGTGAACATATCCGTCAGTTTCTATGCCAACAAGGGAGCGAAGTATATCTTCAAGAGGTGGGTTGGGAACCCTGCTCAATGCCCATTCAACGGATATGTCCTCCATTTTTCTTCTCCACAGTTTTTCATTGTAAGGTTTGAAATACATTTCGGTCATCTTTCTGCCGAATTTCTGAACAAAGAAATCTTCTAAATTCTTAGGCTTGCGTTCCCTACAATTTAAATTCTTGATTAAGTCAATCAGTATCTCGTATCTTTCCTCCGGAGAAAGAGCGTATATTCCATTCTCAAATGGATACTTTATAAATCTGTTTTGATAGTATATGAACGTTCTTCTTCTATGTTTTATAGCTCCATCCATAAATTTTAGCATTTCATTGAGAACGCTTCTGTTTTTAGAGAAAAGTATATGTGAGCCTCCAATATCAAACGTGTACCCATCAGCATTCTGGCTTCTTAGAAGTCCACCAGGTCGCTCTTCTTTCTCTATTATTTCAAAGTTATCGCGCAGATGATAACCTATGGCAAGGCCGGATAACCCTCCACCAAGTATCCCGATGCTCACA
>WALH01000004.1 GCA_015522935.1 DHVE2 group archaeon
ATATGAGAGTGATAATAGTGGACGATGATGATATTGTCGTGAGATTTCTGGAGACCTACTTGGTTAAACACGGTTTCCAAGTGGTTGGAAAAGCGTACGACGGTAAAAGCGCTATTGATATCTTAGAGAATGTTAAATTTGACGGCCTTATTGTTGATTACTATCTCCCGGATATGACAGGGGTTGAGGTTGCAAAACAGGCTATAAAGATACACAAAGATATAAAAATTATAATAATCACAGCTTCAGAGAATATTGTTGTGAAAGATTTTCCGGTTGTGAGAAAAAAGGTAGGTGAATTTAAAAATTTGATAAAACATCTTTCATCTTAAAAACGGCAAAAGGTTAATTAAACATGCTTTATATACTATTTTATGGTGAGTTCACTCATAGAAAAGGTATTTGAGGATAAAGAGGGTTTTTCCGAATTTATTTGCTCTCTTACTCAGGAAGAGCATGAGGAATCAATATTCAGAAAAATACAGAATTTTTTATTAAAATTTATAAAGTTTGATGCTTTTTTAGGTGCAGTCGTAAACTGGGATATGGAGTGGATAACATTTGAGTATATTGTGAATATAAGTAAAAACATAATTTATGAGCGGGAATCCATACCTCTAAATGAAAAGGATACTCTCTCTGGATGGGTCGTGAAAAACAGAAAATCTCTCTACATAGAAGATACAAAAAAGAAAAAGGAACTCCCCGCAAATTTGAGATTGGTAGGTGAGCCAATGCGTTCATGGATAGGTGTGCCAATGTTTTTCAAGGATCAGGTGATAGGCATAATCTCGATTCAGGCTCTAAAACCAGGAACGTTCAGCATGGAAGATCTCTCCCTCGTAAGATTTATAGCAGACACGACGGCTCCGATTTTCAATGTCAAAATCGTTGAGAATGAACTGAGGTTGGTGAAGCAGAAGGATGAAATGATAGAAAATGCTCTGAGCTCTATTGGAATCATTCAGGATAAAAAATTAGTTTATGTGAATAAGCAGACTGAGGAATTCACAGGATTAAAAAAGAATGAAATTATAGGAAAGAACTTTTTAGAGTTTGTTCACCCGGACGACAGAGAACTTCTGCTCAAATACCACATTAAGAGAGTACAAGGGGCGTATGCACCAAAAGAATACATAGCCAGATTTATAAACAAGAATGGAGAAACAAGATGGGGGATGGTCAGAGCTAAGAAAATAATGTGGAACGGCAAAGTGGCCATACTATTCACAATAATAGATGTGAGCACTCTTAAAAGATATGCGGATTATTTAAGAGATATGGAAAAATATTTTACAAAGTTGGGAAGTGTCAAGGATGAGAACGAGGTCTATGAAGTTTTTATGGATTCTATCCAGCAAATTTTTGATATTTCGGAGGTTCTAATAGGCGTTGTTAAGAATGATATCTTAAAAGTGATAAAAAGGAGAGGTTACAGTGATATCCCAGCGGAAATTGTAGACGATTCAGGAGAATTTGAAATGGTAATAAGTAAAAAAACTCCAAGATATAGAGAATACAACGGTAAAGTAGAATATATAGTTCCTGTGGAGGTTGAGGAGGGAATATGGAATATTGTTGCTGTAAGGGGAAATCATATTCCTCACAGAGAATTGATCAGAGTGATGGCAGATTATCTTTCAAGAAATATAAAGAGAATACACCTCTATAGGAAACTGGAAGAATCCAGAAATATTCAGAGGCTTATGATTCATATGGTAACTCATGATCTTCAAAACATCTTGTCGGTCATAAGTGGCTATGCTGAACTTTTGAAAGAGAGATACATCGGAGAGTATGTGGAAGAAATCGAAAAAGCATTGAAAAAATCGGAGGAAATAATAGCACGTGCAAGACTGTTTTCGAGGCTGGACATAGATAGAATAGATGAAAAGATAGAAGAAATCGATGTAAGGGAACTCATAGAGAGAGCATACGATGATGTGAAAGCATCACATAAAAATTCTGTAATAAAGATTCACGGAAATGCGAAGATAAAAGGGCGTTGCCTTCTCAGAAATGCCTTTTATAACATTCTTCACAATGCATATAAATACGGAGCAACAGAAGTGAATGTAAAAATAGAGAACTTAGTTGGGAGAGTCATGATAAAATTTGCCGATAACGCCTCTGGGATCCCAAAAAATATGAGAGATGAAATATTCAAAAAGTATGTGCGTATTGATACAGAATCATCGGGTATGGGGCTGGGTTTGTGGATAACAAAAAAGATTGTAGAACTTCACCATGGTAAAATATGGGTTGAGGAAAACAAGCCTAAGGGAAGCGTTTTTGTAATAGAAATTCCTACAAGCTGATATGGGCAAACCTATTTATCTTGGAAAAGTCAAATTGCGATGGTGCGATCAACACAATTTACCACTTATCGGTAAAAAATGTGATATATGCGGAGAAGAAGGGAAAAAAGTTAATATAACTCCTCCAGGAGAAGTCAGAATTGGATTTGAAGGAGATTTGAATATTCTACGAAATGCAATAAAAGAACAGTTCGGATGTGAATTCTCAAGAAAATCAGTGCTTTTCAATCGCGTTCCTCATTTTGACAGAATGGATGAAGTTATAATCGATGGCAAAGTTGTGGGTAATTTAAGATTTGATATTAATTCCCACCAATTTATTCTCACATTGAGAATGGAAGGTGCGTATATGCTTTCTTCCTGTGTTAAAAAAGGATGGATAACAGCAGATAAAGGAGCGATCAAGCCACTCTTGGATGGAAAAAACCTCATGCTTCCAGGTGTTGTTGATTTTTCAGAAGGTATAAAAAGAGGGGATGAAGTAATTGTCAAAGATGAATCAGGCAAAGTTTTTGCAGTGGGAATAGCAAAGAAATCCTCGGAGGAAATGAAAAAAGATGAGAAAGGTGTTGCGGTAAAGATAAGGTACAGTGGTTATGGCGAATGGAAGGACAGAAGAGATGCAAGCGTAGAAGAGGTAATAAGAGCCAATTTGTCCTATCTTGAAAAGTTAGAAAAAAAGGCGGTAGAAAGGATGAAAGAAGTGTATTCCCAATACAATTTACCAATGGCAGTATCTTTCAGTGGTGGTAAGGATTCTCTTGTCACACTCCTTCTCGCTTTGAAAAGTGGAATACCCTTTCGAACTTTTTTCCTAAACACAGGTATGGAACTGCCGGAAACGGTTGATTATGTGGATGAGGTGGAGAAAAAATACGGGATAAAGGTGGATAGAATAGAGGCGGGAGATGCTTTCTGGAGAAATTTAGAGCATTTTGGTCCTCCAGGTAGAGATTACAGATGGTGCTGCAAGGTGGCAAAATTGGGTCCGACAACAAGGTACATCCTTGAAAATTATACATCGGGTGTTTTAACTCTCATCGGGCAGAGAAGATATGAGAGTGCAGAAAGAATGAGGAAGGGGGATATATGGAGGAATGAATGGGTTCCAAATCAGTTATCTTTCAGTCCGATTCAGAACTGGAATTCATTAGAGGTATGGCTTTACATTCTGTGGAAAAGAGCACCGATCAATCCATGGTATCGCAGAGGCTTAACCCGCATAGGCTGCTATCTCTGCCCTGCAATGGATATTGGAGATTTTGAAATTGAAAAAAGATATTATGATGGTGTGGAGAAATGGTTCTCTTATCTGAGAAATTTTGCAAAAGAGCACAACATTCCAGAGGAATGGGTAAAATCATCATGGAGATGGAAAAATCCGCCTGAATGGGCCGGAAAAATCAGTTTTGAGAGAGAGAAACTGAAAATCACTGCTGAAAAAAGAGAAGATCATTACATACTGAAATTCAACAAACCCGTAGAGTGGAGCCGTATTAAGAATATGCTCACAGCCCTTCCGCAGGGAACATACAGTATCTCAGATAATGTTATTGTTCAGAAGGATTTTTTAGGGGAAGCAAGGTCTCTGATAATAAGATCGCAGGAATGTGTGGGATGTGGTGTGTGCTTAGGCAGGTGCCCGGTTAACGCTCTCTATCTTGATAACGAGGGAAAAATAAAGATAACAGAGGAAAAATGCATTCACTGCTTGGACTGCCTCGGTAAATGCCCTGCGGAAGAATTCTGAACCTCAATCCTGCAAGTATTTCTCCACCTTTTTCCTCAACATTTTTATTCCCGTGTTTTTGGGAAGGTATTCAATTGCTCCAGCATTAATGACATCTTCCATAATCTCGTTTCTCTCTATTCCACTGAGAGCTATTATCTTTGCGGACTTATCCTTCTTTTTTATTTTCTCAATTATGTGCACACCATTCATATCCGGGAGAAGGATATCCACAATAACTAAGTTTGGATTGTACTTAGAAAAAAGCTCTATCCCCTTCGTTCCGTTATCAGCCCATAAAATATCATAATCCTTAAACACCCTGCGAAAGAGATCGTAGAACATTTGCGAATCTTCTATCAGCAGAATTTTTTTCATACAATCACTCTCTTTACAAGCTTAGGATATCCATCTGTCTGTATATCAAGATGATACACATTGCTCCAAGGCTTTATGGAGTACATAAGTACATCCCCCGCCATATTCATAAACTTCACATAAATTTCCGATATATTGGAACAGAACCTTTTTATATCTTTATCCCAGAGATTTCCAGCGATCATCATAACTCCTCCGCTTCTGCGTATCATATCCTTTAGAGCATAGAGAATCTTCATTATATCTTCTTTTTGAAGGTATGAGTATAGCCTGTCATAACCCACTACAACAAGTGGAGGATTATCCTCTTCAGACCCAAGAATCTCCCCCTCTACGATTTTTATTATTTCTTCTGAATCTTTGAAGTTTATCTTCTTTACATAGGATTCAAAATCACTTGCTGTATAGAGGAAAATGAGATTTTTGAAATATTTCTCTATTCCAAAGATAAGTATCTGATACTTCAATTCTTCCACATCCAGCTCGTTTGGCGGTATGACCAGAACCTTGGAGTCATTTTTGAGAAAATTAGCTATTACCCCCATAAGCGGGGTAAGTTTGTATGATTTAGAGATGTATTCCCCAAAATCGTAAACCGCTACACCTCCTCTTTTAAAGGTGAAGATGTCGTCAAAATATACGCTTGGAACATTGGAAACTCCGGATATTTCCTTTCCCGGAAACTCAGAGATTTTGGATATACCTACATATTTGAATGGCTTAGAAGTCATATACTTGAACTTTGCATCTTTTAAAGTGAAAAAGTACATGTTTCTCATTATTTCTACACCCTTCATCTTGTCAATGGTAAGCCACCTGAACGTTCTTCCCTCCTCAAATTTGCGATGCATTGTTATGACTCCATCAGAAAGGTACGCTATCTCATCATCTTCCACACCTTCTTTGGCAATTATAAAGTTTATTCCATAATCAGAAAGGCGAACAATCTTCAGGAAAAAAGTTTCTGAATTGTATATCTCCTCTCTTTCCTTCTCTTCCATAGCCTTTATTTTCAGTTCTTCCACTATTGTGTGCCAGCTATCTACAATTATACCCTCTATTTTTCCATCTTCAAATAAATTGAGCGCATGCCTTATGGCTTCTGGCATGAGGTAGAATGTTGTACCAAAACTATCCGTCTCACGGTAATCGTACTTTTTATCTATGGAAAACATGAACTTTGCCATATTCTCGTCTATCCATGGATGAGTTCTTCTTATGTCATCCAAATTCTTTTTACTGCTCACATAGGCAAAATTTTTGAAAAGCATTAAACTCAGAACAAAAGTTGTTTTGCCCGTTCCGGGATATCCACGAACCGTTAAAACTGCACCTTTCCTCTTCATAAAATCGTTAAGTTCCTGGGGTATTACATCCATATCAAAAATATTGTTTTTATACTTATAAACTTTTCGGTGTAGAAATCGTCATAAAAATTCATATCACACCTTAGTAAATTTTATATGGCTTACGATATTTCCCCCTTAAAGGGTGATTTCAAATGATAGATTACATGGCCCTTCTGACTGGCCTGATATCCATAGTTATCGCCATCACATTTGGAGTTTATATAAGACGTAAGAGTCCTGGGAAGGGGGAGATGGTTGAAATAGCAGGATATATACGAAAGGGAGCAATGACATTTCTCAACGAAGAATATAGATATTTGAGTATTTATATAATCATTGTCGCCATTCTTCTCTATGTTGGAAGCCTTTTCAGCAGGGGAATTAGTTCTTACACATGGATTGCTTTTGTTTTCGGTGCAATTCTTTCAGCACTTGCGGGAAATTTTGGAATGAGAGTCGCAACTTTAGCGAATGTAAGAACGGCAAAAGCCGTTGAAGATGACATTCGTTCAGGTTTTAAGGTGGCATTCTCATCAGGAGCAGTAATGGGCCTTATTGTTGTAGGTCTTGGTCTTGCAGGAGTTAGCACAATATATATAATTTTCAGCAGTCTGCCACCGGAAACTCTATCCAATATAATGTTTGGATTTGGATTTGGAGCCAGCAGCATAGCATTATTTGCAAGGGTAGGAGGAGGAATTTATACAAAGGCCGCTGATGTTGGAGCCGATTTGGTTGGAAAGATAGAAGCGGGAATACCTGAGGATGATCCTCGCAACCCTGCAGTAATAGCTGATAATGTGGGAGACAATGTGGGTGATGTTGCAGGTATGGGTGCAGATTTGTTTGAAAGTTATGTGGATTCGATCATAGCCACCATAGCCATCGCAGTTATGTTCGCAGCTCTTGGAGCGGATATAGTGCTTCTTCCTTTGATTATAGCAACCATAGGAATAGTATCCTCTATTATTGGTATTTTAACTGTTGTAGCAATGAGAAATAATGACCCTTCCAAGGCTATGAACTGGGGAGTTATAGTGAGTGCAGTGGTTATGATGATTCTTGCCGGTACCGCAATGTACTATATGGGAATGGGTGGTTTGCCCGTTGGCAAGGATTCAAGTGGAAACTTAGTAAAGGTGCCATGGTACTACGTATATACAGCTTTGATTTCAGGACTGTTTGCAGGAATAATAATAGGCTTTTCAACTGAATATTTCACATCGGATAAATACTCACCTACTAAGGAAATTGCGAAGGCCAGCACAACGGGTGCAGGCACAAATCTAATAACGGGAATGGCCATGGGAATGCTAAGCACAATTATACCAATTATAACCGTTTCTGCTGCTATAATGATAGCCTATTATTTATCTGGTTTATATGGAATAGCCATCGCTGCTGTTGGCATGCTCAGCACTCTTGGAATGACGCTCAGCATGGATACTTATGGACCGGTGGCAGATAATGCAGCAGGAATAGCTGAGATGGCACATTTGGGTAAGAATGTCAGGAAACATGCCGAACATTTGGATGCTGTGGGCAACACCACAGCCGCCATAGGTAAGGGATTTGCTATTGGCTCTGCCGCTTTAACAGCTCTTGCTCTATTCGCCACATTTACTGAGAGTGTCGGAAACATAAATATGGAAATATCAGATCCGTCTGTTACAGTTGGAATATTCATAGGCGCCCTTATGCCTTTCCTTTTCTCAGCTCTTGCCCTCAAGGCTGTGGGTGGAGCAGCTGAGGATATGGTCAACGAAGTTCGCAGACAGTTCACAGAGATCAAAGGAATTTTAGAGGGAAAAGCTAAACCGGATTACAACAGATGTATAAGTATATCCACCAACGCAGCCATAAGAAAAATGATCCTTCCCACAATTCTCGCTATAATTGTTCCCATTGTCGTAGGTGTAACACCCGGATTAGGTGCTAGGGCTGTTGGGGGCTTGTTAGCAGGTTCTATAGCATCTGGATTCCTTCTTGCCATATACATGGCCAATGCTGGTGGCGCCTGGGACAATGCAAAGAAATACATAGAGGATGGAAACTATGGTGGTAAAGGAAGCGATGCACATAAGGCGGCAGTGGTAGGGGATACTGTGGGAGATCCTTTAAAAGATACCGCTGGCCCTTCTCTGAACATCCTTATCAAATTGATGAGCATTGTTTCGCTCATATTTGCATCTTTCTTTATACTCTGAATAATTTTTTATACATCTTTTACATATCTTTTTTTTAGATGCGCTGGAAAACTTTCCTTGGGGGAATGATTATCGTAACCCTGCTCCTCCTTCCATCAATGGACGCCAGTGTCTATCCAAACAATTTTACGGTGCATACTTCTGAAGGCTCATCTTTCAATGTGGATTTTACCATATTCAACGAAATGAACAGCACCGTTTTTTACGATGTTGTTCTCCCTTCTGCAGGAGGATGGAAGATAAGCGTTAATGCTCAGAATGGATTGATCAAGCCTCATAACGCGCAAACTGTTAAAGTTGAATTTCAGGTTCCTAAAATAGTAAGCAAAAATAAATGGGATTTTTCAATACGTATAGATGAATATTCAGAACATGGTTACCTGAAAGGAAACTGGGTTAATCTCACGGTTTATGTATCCACAACCGGATTTTACAGTTTTAACCTGCCTTTTCCCAATGAGTGGGGCTACTGGAAACGTTTTCTCAACTCTCTAATATTCTGGGCTGTAATAACCGGGGCAGCATTTGTGATATTTTACATATTAAGAAAAACTGTCAAACTAACTAAAACGAAAGTGGACGATATCCTTCTTAGAATTCTTCAAAATCCTGTGACTCTCTGGATAATATCCTATGGTTTAATGGTATCTTTTCTGCAGTTTCCGTTGAGCGCTAATATTGTATCTGTGATTTACCTCCTCTACCAATTTGTAGCAATCACAATAGTAACCTGGATTATTTATAAAATTTTCAGAGAGCTTATAATAAATTATGCACTTCATTATACGGAGAGAAAACGAAAAATGGAAAGATCCATCATTTCCGCTCTGGATAAATTAGGAATAGTAACAATTGTAACTATATATGGAATTATGCTCCTTGGTTTATTTGGTATAGATATCACCGTTCTTTTAGCCAGTGTAGGGATACTTGGAATAATTCTGGGATTTGCAGCGCAGGATACCCTTGGCAATTTCTTTTCTGGAATTCATATTTTACTCGATAAATCCATTCAGGTTGGAGACTATATAATTTTAGAAAATGACGAAAAGGTTTACAGAGTTCTGGATGTTGGATTGAGGAGTACAAAATTGTACGATATCTTTTCTCACACAGTAGTATTCATACCTAATAATATAATTGCAAATCACAAAATAATCAATTTAAGCAGACCTGATCAGCAGATAAAGTTGAGGATAAATGTTGGGGTATCCTATAAAAGCAATGTGAATAAAGTAAAGGATGCTTTGCTCAATACAATATACAAAAATAAATATATTTTAAAGGATGAAAAACATAAGCCACAGGTTATATTTCACGAATTTGGAGAATCCAGTTTGAATTTCATTCTCTACGTGTGGGTGGATAAACTTACAGATCAGTGGATTGTTGCGAGTCAGCTAAGGCAGGAAATTCTTGACACATTCAGAAAAGAGGGAATAGAAATACCATATCCACAGGTAGACATACACATAAAAAAAGATTGATAGTTCAGGGATTCAACCAGAAATCAAGAGATTTAACTCCCTTAAGAGGATGAGTTTCTCTATTTTCTTCATACATTTTAGCCAACCACTCATCAACAGATTCCTCATCACCCAATCTTGCTCTCTTTAATTCATATTCGCATTCAGCACAATAAACGGCAAGCGGGTCATGAAGAACTTTTCCACAAATAATGCACCTGTTTTCCTCCATCGATAAATGGTAATAACTCTCGGAAGATAAAGGTTTTCATTATTTAAAGCATGAGAGCATTATTGGACAGATGTGATTATCAGAAAGAACCGTTAATTTATTATAGGAATTGGAGATATGATGAGCTATGAGGTACTGGAATGGACATATCATACTTGAAGGCGTGGAGTGGAAGGATTTGAAAGATGTATGGGGAGAGATGCTCAGATTTTTCTTTAAGGAGACGAGACAGTTTATGGAGGAGCCAGAGATGGCGGAGGTTATAATCAGAGAAAATATGATCGATATATCTCATAACAGAAAGCCAGAAGGTTTCAACAGGGATGGAAGAATGAGAATAGTCATACCCTTAACTAATAAGCGTGAATTCTTCGTGTATCGAGAAGCATACAGTGATGAGGTTCGTGTTGTTACGGAAAAAATAAGCAAATTCTTAGGAGAGAAAGGAATAAAGCATAGAGTGGAGTGGAACGATATGCTTCTTTACAAAATAAAGAAGAGGCGCAGATGATGAAGGTAAGAGATGTGATGAATAAAAATCCGGTGTTGCTAAAGCCCAATATGAGTCTCAGAGATGCAAGCCGTATTCTCATTGAAAACAGAATAAGCGGTGCACCTGTTGTGGACCAAAATGAAAAACTTATTGGATTTATAATGTTAGGGGATATAATCCGTTTTATCAAAGATCGCTTTGTTAGCGTGGGAATAATAACCCTTCCAACACCTTTTGATTTCATGGATTTTTATCAGTATGACATACCCGTAGAAACGAAGCAAAGTTTAAAAAAAGAAATAGAGGAAACTAAAGTGTCAGATGTTATGTGTAGGAGAGTCCATGGGGTTAATCCAGATGAGGATTTGTGGAGCATTATTTATATACTTGCAAAGAAGAACGTATCACATATCCCGGTAGTGGACAATGAAAAAAGGGTCATAGGAATAGTTACAAGGGGTGATGTCATAAAGGCCCTTTCAGAATCAGAGGAAATTTCCGATTAAATATGAGAGTATCAACCCAATTGTTATGAATATTATAAAGGGAATCTGCGGTTGCACCCATACCTTTGTTCTTCCAAATTTTTTGAGTTTTTCAAGATCCTCTTTCGTATGCTCTTCTGGGTGAATGTAAAGCACTGGTTCGCCATTCTCAATTCTTTCCATCAACCATACATGTCTGCGGGATATCTTATCGATACTAAGCCTGTAGCCAAGGAACATTTCTGGAAAACCAAAATCTCCTCTAACAGTATTTAGAATGAAAAAATAAAAAATATATCCCACCGATGAGAGGGATGAGTAAAAAAGAACTAAAAAAAGGAATGGAAAAGCAACCTGCACAAATCCAATATGGAGTGGAATAAAAATTGGAAACATACCAAACTTTGGATAAAGAGGTTGGAGAAGTGGAATAAGCATCAGTGCGCGAGCATCGGCCTTTCCTTTTATTGTTCTAATATGATGTAGAAACCGAATGAAAAGCATGAGAAAAGCAATAAGCAGAAGAGGATAAACTTCGTAAAGAAGTGATACATAAAAGAAAGGATACAAAAGAAAGAGCAGGGCTATGAAATAAAGCAGCAATTTTGCTCTTATTTTTTCCCATTCATAAAACCATTCATAAAAGATGATTAATGATGGAATAAGAAATATGAGTTTCCATCCCAGTCCCCAGAAATATACCATGTCAAGTAGTGTAGCTATGATGCCTAAATAAAACCATATCCTATTATCTATCATTCTTTCACAATAATCTTGATAGGATGCGTAAAGGAATAATGGAAGAGATATAACGAGGCGGAGTACATCCACAGTGGATCCAAGCATGGTGGCTTATAGGTGACTATTACAAAAATGTTTTCTAAAGTTTTAAAAATCGGGTACATTTATGAATAAAATAAGAAAATAAAATTATGGAAAATTTAAACTTCAATAAGGTCTTTGGGTGCAAAAGTTAAAACCTCTCTTCCATCCTTCTTCACAAGCACATCGTCTTCAATTCTCACTCCTCCAAAATTCGGTATGTAGACACCGGGCTCAACTGTGACAACCATGCCACTACGAAGAATCATATCAATCTGCGAACTCAGGCCCACGTGATCATGAACTGCGAGACCCAATCCATGGCCTGTACTGTGAATCATTCTTCCCTTAAACTTAGTGGAATCAATGTAATTTTTTACGTGCACATCCACATCTTTTCCATTCACACCATCTTTTACCATTTCTATTCCTATCCGCTGCGCTTCAGAAACCACATTGTACATTTCTCTCTGCTCCTCTGTAGCTTGACCAAATACGAATGTTCTCGTCATGTCAGAGTTGTAATGATGGTATCTCGCTCCGAAATCAACCAATACAAAATCTCCATGTTTCAATTTCCTTTCTCCAGCTGTGTAATGTGGCTCTGCGGCATTTTCTCCAAAGGCTGCAATTGTTGTAAAAGCCTCGCTTTCTGCTCCTCTTTTAAGCATTTCGTATACCACACGCGCTGCCAGTTCATATTCGCGCATTCCCTCTTTAAGAAATTCAGGGATATCTATGGCCACTTCACTTGCAATTTTGCAGGCTTCCCTTATCAATTTTCTCTCTTCCTCATCCTTTACTTTTCTCATGTCCATAATTTTATCCGATATATCCAAGAATTCCCTCTCTCCCAAAATCTTTTTTATCTTATCAAAATCTTTTACTGTGAGTGCAGAGAAATTAAGTCCGATACGCTTTGCCTCACCAATAATTTTTTTCAAAAGTTTATCTCTCTCTTCTCCACTTTTGTAAATTAGCACCTCGTTCTTTCCCTTACGAGCAGATTCTTCCTCAAGTAGAGAGGTTATCACCTTGATTCCATCCCTAAGCACAATAGCATACGATCCCTCAAATATACCTCCTTGGAGGAGCCTCGTGAAATAAAAGAAATTCAAATCTTCGGCGGAGCCATTGTATATCAGCAAGGCATCTATGTTTTCTTCATCTAACAATTTTTGAGGATTCATACTCCGGGTTATATCTCCTTTGTATTTACTGATTTCGCCGTTAAATACCCTATTATGTACTTCAATAGCCTAAAGATTAAAATATATCTCCTCTTTTCACATTCATAGCCGAGGTAGCCAAGTGGACTAAGGCGCCAGCCTTGAGAGCTGGTCCCCTTATTGGGGGCGGGAGTTCGAATCTCCCCCTCGGCGCTTCGCTATTGCTCAACTTCAAGGGTGAACTCGCATCAAAGATGCTCATCTCCCCCTCGGCGCTCATGTAAAAATTCCACATTTTACCTTTAAGCAAGTCTCTCTGGACATATATCTCTACGGGAGCAGTGGAGACACTTGCTTACGCGATGATGATTTCTATGCACTTCACCAGTTTTGAGAGCTTTTCTCATTTCATCCACTTTTTGAAGAAGTATCTTTTTGAGATCATCTTCATAGTTTATTCGGTATATCTGAGGCCCGTATTTAAGTATGCCATATGGTGGAGTTTTATAATTTTCTTCTACAAGAACCATGTAAGCGGTTAGTTGCATAATATGGGAGAAAAGAGGGCCACGGGGAATCCTACCTGTCTTTATTTCCACAGGAATGTAATTATCACTTACCTTAAGGAGAAGATCCGGCCTTCCCTGTATGCCATATTTATCACTTCTCAACAATGGAGCTTTTTCAAGGTCATCCACGTAGATTATTTCGCCATCTGGAAGCTTAAGTTTTTTGCGTATTTTTGAGTATTCCATCTCTGCTTTCAGTGAGAGATAGAGAAAGAAAGTGGCGCCTATCAACCACAGCATTGAAAGAACTTCTAAAAGATAGCCCATAAGAAAATTAGGCTGAAGAAGAAAAGTTATTGCAAATATGGATGCAACCATCGATGCTAAGGGGATAATAACCATCATCCTTTCAAATGTCATTTTTTTCCACTGAACCACAAGAACATCGGCTTTCCAGAGCATATACAACGCAACGATGAGCCAGAATATAGATATAGAGTGAAAAGCTATAGCAAGAGGGAATGAAGAATAGAGCATTGCGATCCCCACAAGGGCTATGAGGGTTGCACCCACAGCAAGATACATAACACTTTTTTCAAAATCACCTTTCTTTTGATATTCTTCCATACCCCTCTTAGCTTCATTACTTATCTCTCTGTGTCTCCTCACACCTTCATTTTCGCTATTTTTTTCTTTCAGGCTCAGCCACCAGCTAAGTGGGCAGTACGAGTATTTTTCTATGTCCCCTGCAGAGATATAATCCATTATTTCTGTATTCTAAAACGATTATTTAAAATTGATGCACATAACTTTTATGTAATGAAAATTTTTAATAATCTTTGTCCATGGTATTCCATGATTCCCTACTTCATAGATTTTCAAAATCTACGGGAAGAATTAAAAAGAAAAAAAGCGGAGAAGGTTCTTATTCAGGTTCCAGAAGGTATGAAAATATATGCGCTTGAAATCGCAGATAAGCTCAGAGATTTTGATGTTCGCATCTCCTCAAATCCCACCTACGGAGCATGTGATGTGGAATATTATAAAGATGCGATAACTGTACAGTTTGGACATGCGGAGATTCCCAATATTACCTATCCTAAAGACGTTATTTTTGTGGAAGCTTTCAGCACAAGGTCATTTAAAGAAGTTGCACGAAAATTTGCCAATTCTGCAAAATGCGAAAAAGTGGGCTTGATAGCGTCGGTGCAGCATATACCTGCGATGGAGGAGGTAAAGAAAATTTTTGAAGAAGAAGGTATAAATGTTTTTGTTGGAAAAGGCGATGGAAGAATTAAGTATCGTGGGCAAGTTTTAGGTTGCAACTTTTCTACAGCAAGAAATGTAGCGGGGCAAGTGGATTGTTTTGCATTTCTTGGCACGGGCAAATTTCATGCTATTGGGGCACGAATTGCAACGAATAAATCTGTTTATATTCTTGATCCCTATTCTAACATAATTACAAACGTGGATGGTGATGCAGATAGATTCCTTAGACAGCGATTCGGAGCGATAGTCAAAGCGGAGGAAGCATCCATATTTGGAATAATTGTTGGCACAAAAATAGGACAGAAAAGAGAAAAACTCGCTCTTGCTCTTAAAGAAATCGTAGAAGCAAAAGGTAAGAAAGCATATATGTTTTATGCTGGCAGAATAAATCCAGAAGATTTCTATTATAATGTGGACGTTTTTGTTAATACTTCTTGCCCAAGAATTACCTACGATGATTACCTCCGTTTTCCCAAACCAATAATAAGTCCTATCGAGCTCCAAATAGCCCTGAAAATTAAAGCTTGGGAACAGTACTCCTTTGACGAAATAGTTGAGGTTGATAGGGATAAATATTAAATACACTCTTGTCCTAATACGTGGTATATGAAGGTCGTTCCCGTGGCCATGCTCATCGCTCTACTTGCAACTTCATCATTACCCATAGTTAACGGAGCTTCGGGGGGGATACATATTGATGCGTACCCCAACAAAAATTTTTATTTGAATAACGAAATTCTTACAATAACATACTTGGTCTACGGGGATAACGGCAGACCTGTATCCGGGAGTGGGCTGTGGGATCTTAAGTTCTGGAACTACACATCCATGAACTATACAACTGTGGCTAAAGGAACATTTACTGAAGCAGAAGGTTCCATAAATATAAATCTCGCTGTGTATAATCTCAGCAATGCTGGGGTGGGGAGGGATTATTACATAGATATTGATTATTCCACATCCTCTGCAGAAGCCACCACAACACTGAGTGTTAGAATAATGGATATCAAATATTACTACTTCCAGATTTACACTTCGCCCATTTCGGGCACATATTCGCCAGGTCGGTATGCAAGACTGATAATATCCTCTCCTGTGCCATCCTTATCAATAGAGCATGTGAGGGTTTTCTATGGTGGTGGCACAATACTTTATGTTAAAAATACTCATCTTGACTGGGACGGCCAGTACTCACAGAGTTTTGCCATTCCATCTAACGCCTCTCCGGGAGAGAAGGTTTATGTATCTGCATTCATAGAAGGAAAAGAAAAAACTACAAACTTCACCGTGGAGAAGGATTACGGCATATACATATCTTCTAACAGAAATCTCAATGAAGATTTTTTATCAGGTGATGCCGTTAACTTAACAGTTAAATCCCATGCATCTATAAATTCTCCATATTATCGCTTTGTAGTAAAAGATGGAAACGGCAAATTAATTATTATGAACTCCACCAGTACTGGAAACTTCTCGTATAAAATTCCTGAAGATTATTCAGGTATTCTTACAATTCAATGCTCTGTTTTCAATGCAACCCAAGAAATAGGCACCCTTAAAGTATCAATATCCGTCGTATACGCATACATCACTCTCTATTCGGATATAAACAACTACACAGGAGGAGAGACAATAACGATATACAGAGATTTCAGAAGTAACGTAATGAAAAATCCACAGTTTGTGTACAATCTGTTCGCAGATTTTGGATATGGATACACTTTAATTAAAACTCTTACAACAGAAAATAAAAGCATGAAAATAAATGTACCTGAGGATCCGCCGATTAGTTACAGGTTGGTGGTTTATGCGCTTGAAGGAGGGATGATGGCTTATTCTTCGCTTACCGTTGGATACGAAAATCTTGTGACAATGGATGCGTACATAATAACGAAATCTGATTACGCCTATAATATTTATACTCCAGGACAAACAATTGAAGTAAAATATGTGTTGACCAAAGATGTAAGTGATGCAATTTTGAAGTATGGATTTGATAATAACTTTTACAAGGCGCCTCATATTCAATATTTGGGGCATGCAAAGAGTGGTTTCATAACATTGCAGATACCTGAGAATGCAAGGACAGGAATACATGCCCTGCACATAAGTATTTCCTATAAGAATGGAGAGACTAACAGTGTGGTTTACATACAGGTTAATGAAAATCCTTCATGGTGCCTGTATCTTGTTTGGGGTATACCCCTCATAGACTTTATAATCCTACTTATTGTAATCACCGTAACCGTATTTGCAGTAATATATTTAAAATATGGAAAGAAGGGTGAGGGAATGGGAGAATGATTCATAAATTTTCCACAAATCTTCTAAGTCTCGCCAAGCCTTCCTTTAAATTCTCCATGGATGTTGCAAAGGAGATTCTTATATGATTCTCTCCATACATGCCAAACGCTGATCCGGGAGTGACCGCAACCTTTTCTCGAATCATAAAATCTTCCACAAATTTCTTGGAGGATATATCAAAATCGTATTTCGGAAACATGTAAAATGTTGCTTTTGGTTTTTTGATACTTATACCTCGCATATTGGATAACTGCTTGTACACATAATCCCTGCGAGTTTTGAATTCTTCCACCATCTCACTTACATACTCCCTCGTTCTCAATGCTTCTAAGGCAGCGTACTGTGACATACTCGGAGCGCATGATATTGTATGCTGCTGAATCTTCTCCAGTTCAGGAATATAGCGATGAGGTGCTATGAGATATCCTATCCTCCAGCCAGTCATAGCCCATCCTTTGGAGAAGCCATTCACAATTATCGTGTTCATTCTTAAATCCTCGTACACGCCAGGAGATATGTGCTCACCTTCAAATATTATCTTCTCATAAATTTCATCACTTATTAAAATAAGATCAAAGTCCATAACAATGTCCCTTATGGTTTTTATGTCCTCCCTGCTTAAAATACCACCTGTAGGGTTGGATGGTGTATTAATTATTAACACTTTAGTTTTGAAGTTCACCTTGCTGAGGAGATCGTCCACATCGAGTCCAAAATCCTTTTCCTCATCCAATTTATAACTTACCGGCTTTCCCCTCGCAAAATGAACCATCTCCTTGTATGATACCCAGCCCGGATCAGGGATGAGAACCTCATCACCGGGATCAACAAATGCCGATAAAGTATTAAATATTGCTAATTTCGCAGGCGTGACAATTACATTATTTTCATCCACATCCACACTGTTTTCATTTCTGTACTTCTCAGCAATCGCAACCTTTAGTTCCTTTATGCCTGTTGGTGGAGTGTAATGAGTTTTTCCCTCATGCATGGCCTTGCACGCGGCCTCTATAACGTTGGGAGGTGTGGTAAAATCCGGCTCGCCAACGGCAAGGGAAATGATCTGATATCCCTTTTCCTTGAACTTTGCTGCCAGTTCCACTAAAGCAAGAGTCTGAGATGGATACATATTTTGAACTCTTTTTGACACAAGCATATAGGCCACCTTTATATTCTACCCCTATATTAGTTTTTCCTATGTTACACGTTCTAAATTCTCTACCTGAGAATTCCATAGAAATAAGTTTTTATTTTTTACCTCAATACTGAGCCGTATGTACACTTTGATGAATGGGAAAAGGAGATTTGTTGCGTATAAAAAAGGCAATTTATTCATTATTGATGATTTTGCGGTTCTCAAAAATATCAAGGAAGGAAAAATGAAAATTGGACTGCATGAATACACAATAACGAAGAGCAATCTCTATGATTACATGAGCACGATAAAAAGAAAAGCTCAAGTTATAGGAATTAAGGATGCATCGTACATCATAGCAAGGTGCGGGATAAGAAACGGATTCCGTGTGGTGGAAGGTGGTGCGGGTTCAGGTTCTTTGACAACTGCACTTCTCTATTTCACCTACCCCGATGGGCACGTTTATACGTATGAACTGCGCAAAGATTTTGCAGACATAGCCAGAAAGAATGTGGAACGCTTACCTTACAAAAACTGGACTCTAAAAATTGGTGATATAACAAAGGATGTGAAGGAAAGAGATGTGGATGCGTTTATTGTAGACATACCAGAACCCTGGGGAGTAGTGGAAATAGCAAAAAAATCTCTTCATCAAGGTGGATGTTTTTGTTCCTATGTGCCAACTTACAATCAGATGGAAAGAGTATATCATTCTCTGGAGAATGAAGAATTTATAGATTTAGAGGCAACAGAAATAATAAAGAGAGATATGCATATTGGAAAATTAGGGACTCGACCAGAGAACATTGAAGTGGGACATACGGGATTTTTAATCTTCGGAAGGAAAACTTAAATGAGAAAGAAAAATTAAATTTCTCCACAAAATTTTTTATAAAGAATATGTTTGCACATATGTGCAAATAAGAAAAAGAGTTCTGCATTTAGCCATACCTGCCGTGATATCCAATGTTCTTTACACGTTCCAGAACATAATAGATGCAATAATGATTGGCCATTACAAAGAGCCTACGATCAGCATAAGCGCCGTTGGACTTGGGGGTATGGTTTATTTTCTCTTCTTCCCACTAATAATGGGCTTAACAACAGGAGGTGTGGCGATAATAGCAAGAAGATGGGGCGAGAGAAATTTTGAAGAAGCAAGAAAAACATTCGAAGATTTATACACTCTTCTCATACTTATTTCCATACCCATTTCTCTCTTTGTGATATTCTATGGCTGGACGATCCCGTATGTTTTGGGTGCAAGTGAGATCGTTGTGAAAGAGGCGTACAGATACATAATGGGTGTCTTCATCTTCTACCCTTTCGCTGTGTTCATGGCTGCATATCAAAGTGCCCTTCGTGCTGCTGGAGATACAAAAACTCCGATGATAGTGGATCTCTTCGCTAATTCTTGGAATGTTCTGTGGAACTACATACTGATATTTGGAAATTTTGGCTTTCCAGAATTAGGAGTGATGGGTGCTGCCATAGCCACAGGATCCTCCTATCTCTTTGGCACAATTGTTTATTTATACCTGCAAAAGAGAGAAAAGCTCATTGTTTACCCTCGTCTTTTTTCAAGGAGAAAAACGGATTTGAAAATTGTGGTAAAACTTTTCAGGGTAGGCATACCGGCGGGGATAGAGAGGGGTATGTGGGCTCTCACATCATTCATATACACAGGGATAATAATCGCAGTAGGTGGCTCATTGGGATATGCAGCTTTTCAGGTCGGTCTTAAAGCGGAGAGTCTCGCGTACATGCCCGGCTTCGGATTTTCCATAGCAGCCACAACTCTTGTTGGGCAGTATCTGGGGATGGGGGACATGGGTAAAGCAAAAGAAGCAGCCTTTGAAGCTTCAAAACTATGTGCTATTTTCATGGGAATTGCGGGATTGATAATGATCCTTTTTCCTTCATATCTATCCCTTCTGTTTACGGGAGATATGAGTATCATAAAACTCTCTGCCATCTACCTCTTTCTTATGGGCTTCACCGAGCCATTTTTGGGGATTCTTTTCACCCTTGCAGGGAGCATGCGTGGAGCAGGGTACACGGTTATGCCCATGGTCATAAACCTCACAGGGTTGTTAGGTATAAGAATTGGTTTTGCACTGTTATTTGCGTATCCTTTGGGATTGGGGTTAATTGGCGTGTGGCTCGGTATGATGATAGAAACTTACATTAGGGCGGGATGGATGTATCTTGAGTTCAGACGTGGTAAATGGGCTCGTGTTAAGGTTTGAATCTTCCAGATTTTATCTCATCAACCACAGTCTCCACATCGCTTATATGCAATTCAACCAAAAATTCTCTCCATTTAGGATCATTGCGAAACTTTTTTATGCACTTCATCTCCGATAAATAATGCGCTTCTTCAATTCCATATCCCTCAGCACGAAATATTATTTCTTCAATTTCGTGGAAAAGTATGTAATCCTCATATTTTTTCCATTTCTCAGATATCCATATCTCACCTGTTGGTATGCCAAGTTTTATACCGGCTGGATTGGTTATTCTCTTTCCATCCAAAATCACATTGTAAGTTGCGTTGTAATCCTTCATTATCCTGTGGGGCTTGTAAACAACTTGAAAGTTCATTCTTTCCGCACGTTCTCTCATTTCACCCATGATACGGTAATTTCATCTATACTTAAATAGTTTTAATAAGCAACCAAAGCAGCGCCGCCGGCAGGATTCATGGAGTTAAGCATCGTGTTTCCCTCCCAAAAGAAGGTCTTTAACCTTTTCATAGGGTTTCTCCAACCCTACAGGCCCCATCCGGTGATAGAATTCCTCAGTTGTGGATGTTCTACTATGCCCTAACTGGGCGCTCACCTGCGATAAATCCACTCCACCAACCTCTCGCAGAAGTTTTGCTATGGTTGCTCTGAATTTCTTAATGTTAAATTTCTGAATTCCCACACTCTTTGCTCTTCTTAGAAAATGCATAAAATAGCCTCTAAATCCCCAATAGGGGTCCATAATCTCCCCATTTCTTTTGACCCAGAAGAAAAGATACTCCGATGTATCCATTCCCATCTCTTTCCTAAGTTTCATATACTTATCCCATCTTTTAATATACTCTTTTAACAGGGGTTTTAGAACTGGTGGGATATAAACCACTCTCTCATTTCCACCTTTTCCTTTATGAATTATTATTAGATTGTTTTTCAAATCAATGTCCTCCTTTTTGAGCATAATCCCCTCTGAATATCTTATTCCTGTCCATGCATAAATCCAAATCATCGTTCTGTGTTTAATATCTTCAAAATTGCTCTTGCCATACATTTCCAGTGCCTTCTTCACATCATCTATTGCCATATAGAGAATTGGTTTTTTTGCCTCCTTTGGAGTTAAAATTTTCATCCTAAATGCCCTTGGATTCATAGAAAACGCCAAGAATTGAACAAAAACTTGGAATACCCTACGATAATAATTTCTGTCATACCCCTTTGTCTTCAACCAATAAAGAAATTCTCTTGCATCCTTCTCACTTACCGTTGCAGGATTGGGAAGATATCCATATTTCTCTGTGAAGAAATCTTCTGCTTTCTCAATCTTAAGTTGATGGTCTTTTAGGGTTTTTGGTTCCCTTGTAGTTTTAAGAAATGATAGGTATTCATCTTTATTATGACGCCAACTTTTTGGTTTGGATGCTTTCTTTATTATAGATTGCAAATCTTCTACCAGTTCTTCTGCTGTTTTATAATCTCCATTTTTTAATGCAATACCTATGCGATTTATCACATTCTCTATTTTCCTCAAGTTCATTTCTAAACCTCCATGATGGTTCTTATTTATTATTTCATAAACAATAAACATCATGCGTTTGTAG
>WALH01000005.1 GCA_015522935.1 DHVE2 group archaeon
AGTTTGACCCCTCTAGCATTTCTACCCATGACGGATACATTTGCTACGGAAATTCTTATGCTCATTCCATTCTTTGTTAAGAGTATTACCTCTGAATCATCGTCCACGACCAAGCTTTTAACGACGAAGGAGTTTCTTATGGCTATATTTCTTATTCCTATACCCCCCCTGTTTGTTCTCCTATAATCGTCTATGAGCGTTCTCTTTCCATGACCATCCGATAGAATTGCAAAAACATAATTTCCCTCCGTGCTCAATGCTGCTGAAATAACTTCATCACCATCCCGTAGTCTTATTCCCTTTACTCCGCGAGCGTTGCGGCCCATTATCCTTACCGCTTCCTCAGGAAACCTTATTGCCTGTCCAAACTTTGTGAAGAGGAATACATCGCTATCTCCTGAAGTTACTAAAACATCCACAGTTTCATCATCTTCATCAAAATTTATAGCCCGAATCCCGGTACTCCTTATGTTGGAGAACTCGCTTAAATAAGTTCTCTTAACCACACCCCTTCTGGTCACAAAAAACAGGATGCCCTCAAATTCATGCACAGAAATCATCCTTATTACTTCACCATCGATTCTCTTTATAATATTCACTATGGCCCTGCCCTTGGCACGTCGGCTTGCTTCCGGAATCTCATAGGTTTTCGAGGCGAATACTTTTCCTGTAGAGGTGAAGAAAAGGAGTGTGTCGTGACTGTTTGCCTTTACCACATCCCTAACAAGGTCATTTTCACCGTGGGAAATCATCAAGCCCTTTCCACCCCGCCGCTGAACCTTGTACTCGTCCAAGGTCACTCTTTTTATATATCCTCTATGCGTTAATATGACCACATTCTCCTCCTCGGGAATGAGTTCTTCTATGCTTCTTCTCTCAATTCTACCCATCACTATTTCTGTTCTCCTTTTATCACTGTATTTCTCTCTTATCTCATTGAATTCTTTTTTGAGAATATCTCTACGAAGATTTTCATCCTCAAGTATCTTTTTGTAGAATTCTATATCCCTTGCAAGCTTCTTATTCTCCTCTTTAAGATTTTTAATTTCCAGTGATGTAAGACGCTGGAGTTTCATATCCAATATCGCTTTAGCTTGAACTTCTGTGAATTCCATTTTCATCAGATTTTTCAATGCATCCTTCGCATCCTTCGAGGCTCTTATAGTTGCAATAACCCTGTCTATCATCCCTAAAGCACGAATCAACCCCTCGGTTATGTGTTTCTTTTCCATGGCTTTTTTCAAAAGGTGTTTCGTTTTGCGAAGAAGAACGGTCATGCGATGATTTATGTATTCCTGAAGAAGTTCTTTGAGATTGAGAATTTTTGGTACGCCATCCACCAAAACTAAGTTTATTATTCCATAGGTGGTTTCTAAATCTGTATGTTCTAAAAGCTGATTCACAACGATCTCCGGATTAACCTCTTTTTTGACTTTTATCACTATTCTTATTCCTTCTCGGTCGCTCTCGTCCCTCAGATCTGCAATACCTCGTATCCTATCGTTGCGAACCAATTCAGCTATTTTTTTAAGTATGTTGCTTTTGTTGAGTCCGTATGGTATCTCACGAATTATTATTCTCCCACTTTTTATTTCATATCTGGCCACAATTTTTATTTTTCCTCGCCCTGTTTTATACGCATCCACTAAGCCTTCATATCCGATGATCTTTGCTCCTGTCGGGAAATCTGGACCTTTGACAAATTTTAAAAGCTCTTCCACTTTTGCTTCAGGATTGTCAACTAAATAAATAAGCGAATCCATTATCTCGGCTAAATTATGAGGTGGTATGTTGGTTGCCATTCCCACAGCAATTCCACTTGAGCCATTGATTAACAAATTCGGAATTCTTGAAGGAAGCACGATGGGCTCTTCAAGAGTGCCATCAAAGTTGGGCATGAAATCCACAGTATTCATATCTATATCGCTTAACATTTCTTCCGCTATCTTGGATAACCGCGCTTCCGTATATCGCATTGCTGCAGGTGAATCTCCATCTATAGAGCCGAAATTTCCTTGACCATCCACCAAAGGATATCTCATTGAGAAGTCCTGCGCCATCCTCGCAAGGGTATTGTAAATGGCCTGATCTCCATGTGGATGATATTTACCCATAACCTCTCCCACAATTCTCGCACTCTTTTTGTAAGGTTTGTTGTGAAACAATCCAAGCTGATACATTCCGTAAAGAATACGACGATGCACCGGCTTTAATCCGTCTCGAACATCTGGAATTGCACGAGAAACAATAACGCTCATGGCGTAATCCATATAGGATGATTTCATCTCCTCATCTATGGGGCGCTCAACAATATTCATACTCAAGGAAATGGCGGAAGTTATAAATCTCTTTCGGATTTCTCAGAATTTAAGCGTGTGTTTTCCATTCTCTATTTCCATGACACTTCCAGTTCTCACATCAATGTACTTTGATGGGTATTTCTCTCTCACGTATCTTTTTGCTTCATTTCCACTGCAATGCGCTGGGGATATGAATTTTGAGAATTTCGCCAAGTTATCAATCACACGCATGGGTGGACTGTGATATCCTCCTATAACCAAATACACATCCCCGCCAGTCATATCTTTCAATCTTTTTGCAAGTTTATCCGCTCCCGGATGGGAACACCCAACAATCACAACGATTCCTGTGTTATCTACCTTCACGCCCAACGCATGCTCCTTTATGGATATCCCCAATATATCTGAAAGCCACACATCTTCATCTATTTTCCCTCCTTTATTTTCCACTGGTTCGAGCCCCCATCTTTTCAGAAAAGTGGAATCACCGGGAGGCACATACAATTTTAATCCCTTTGCCACTCTGCCCACATATTCAAATCCACCGTAATGGTCTCCATGATAGTGACTGAGAACTCCCCAACTTAAATCTCTTAGATTTATCCCCATCTTTTCGGTATTGTATTCAATTATATTGGGGTCGGTATCTGCATCAAATAGAATTTTCCATTTTTCAGATTCTAAGAGGATGCTCCAGCCCCAATCATTTCTCAATCCCTCACGCCCCACATTGTCGTTTATAATTGTTAATTTAAGTTTGGATACCATAAACCTATATTGCAATCAGAAATTTAACATTTTTCTTCCGTTTATCTCTTCAAAAATGTCAGTGCGTATATTGCTGTGGCCACGAGCCCTGCAAGAGAACTGGGGGCTACACTTATGAAGAAGGAGAGGTATATACCTAAAAGTCCACTTATGAGAGCTATGATAAAAGCCAGACCGATGCATGCTGATATGTTCCCAGCAATTCTCTTTGAAGCGGCGGCTGGCACTATTAAAAGAGCATAAACCAAAATCACACCCACGCATTTGAGCAGTGAGACCACTCCTATGGCTATAAGAACAAAAAGGAGAGTTTCGTAGTATATTGGCCTGATACCCATGGCCTCTGCGCTATCTGGATCGAATATGGAAAATAGTATTTTCCTGTAAAAAATTAAAAAGAGGAGCACGATTGTTATAACTGAAGCTATTAGAAGGTTGATATCATCTTCCGTTAAAAGGAGAAGGTCTCCAATTATTAAACCCCATGCCACGGATGCATACTCCCGAATCATGGATAAAAATAGAACTGCAAGACTCATGGAGAATGCGAACATTATTCCTATTGCAACATCCACATTTTCCTTTTGATACATGAAGTATCCTATGGATAGGGCGAAAAGCACCGAGAAAAGCATAGCCACAAGAAGTGGCTCCACGGAAAAGAAGGTGAGAGCAATATATATTCCTAAAGCGGCTCCCGCGAGAGCACCATGTGCAATTCCAGATACAAGAAAAGTGCTTCCTCTGAAAACGGAAAAGCTTCCAATAGTGGCTGCGACAATGGATATGAGAATAACTGCAATTATTGCTCGGATAAGAAATATGCTAAACATGGACATCACTCCCTGCAACGTAGCATATCTTCTCTCTTCTTATTACAGGCACACGAGCACCGTAGAGTTTCTCTAAATTCTCCTCGGTTATGGTATCTGCTACAAGGCCATAGGATATAACTCTCCTGCGAAGAAGAACAACAACATCAGTGCATTCCACTAGGGGATTTATGTCATGTGTGACGAGGATTATCGTTTTGTTTTTGCTTATTTTGTGAAGCAATTTTATAAGGCTCATCTTGGTGGCTACATCAGTTCCTGAAAATGGCTCATCTAAGATGAGTATATGGGGTTCATTCATAAGAGTTCTTGCGAATAATACCCTCTGCTGCTGTCCTCCGCTGAGAGCATCGAATCTATGGTTCCAGTAGTCTTCCATACCAACAATTTTCAGATATTTCTTCGCTTTTTTAGTATCATTTTTTGACATCACAAATTTTCTGGCGCTAACAGGCATTAAAACAACATCTCTCACCAAAATAGGAATATTCGTGTTTATCCTCTCTCTTTGCGGCAAATAACCTATTATGTTTCGTATTTCCTTTGGTCTTTTTCCGAATATTCTGATATTTCCCTCATGGGGTATGAGATCAAGAATTGATTTCAACAGTGTTGTTTTTCCTGCACCGTTTGGGCCGATAACAACCACGAAAGATGGATGCCTAATTCGTAAATTTACATCCTCTAAAGCGACATAATCCCCGTATCTGACCGTGAGGTTCTTAATCTCAATGCCCTGTTGAAACATCAGGTATCACCCTTCCATGGGGGCAGAACTTCGGGCACCCAATACTCACGAAGATTTTCTCAACGATATCATCATCCACAATCTCCTGAATTTTGGAGGCACATTGGCATGCCTCCTCCAACTCAACACCATTTCTGTATAGGAGAGTTTCAATCACCCTGTGATTTCTTATTATTCTCTTGGCCTCCTTCATACCCTTTTCCGTGAGTTTGTACACCTTTCCTATTTTTTTAGCCAGTCCACTGGACACAAATTTCTGGAGGTACTCAAAGGCTGTGGGTCTCGATACGTTCAATTCATCGGCGAGGGATTTAGGGGTTATCTTCTTTCCATTACATTCAATTTCGTATGCTTTCACAAGATATTTCAGATATGAGTTAGCCATCGTTAGGTAATACCTAACCGAGTATTTAAATTTCTCCCCAAACCCAAATCAAGAGGATATTCCTCTGAGGGTTAAAAACAAATCCTTATAAAAGATGGGTAGATTAACTGGAGGGAAGATTGAATATGTTTTATACAAGTAAGTTATATGAAGGTTTGACATCACCACCCTATAATGTGGGAGATATCTTGTTGAATATGAAATAAATGAAAATTATGTTAAACTTGCCCAAAAAGAATAAAGAAATTTGTTATTGAATTAAATTCACCAACACTTTTTGACTACATGGATAATCACGGGAATTTTTAAATAATCCCTGATTTTTCTCCGAGATATGGAAGTTGATAAGGAGAACTTCAGCGAATGGTACAATGAAATCGTTGAGAAGGCAGGGCTTGTGGATAAAAGATATTCCATAAAAGGTATGCATGTCTGGCTTCCCTACGGATGGAATTTGATGCGTAACATTGATAATTACTTCCGTGAAATATTCTCACAATATGGTCATAGTGAGGTTAATTTCCCTCTTCTTATTCCCGAGACGGAGTTCAGAAAGGAGGCAGAGCATATAAGAGGATTCGAAAACGAAGTTTACTGGGTCACGAAAGGCGGAGGGGATGAACTTGATGTGAAAATGGTTTTAAGGCCAACAAGTGAGACTGCGATGTACCCTATGTTCTCCCTATGGATAAGAACCCACGCGGATTTGCCCCTCAAAATATTTCAGATTGTGGATATCTTTCGATATGAGACAAAACAGACGAGGACTTTCATAAGAATGCGGCAGGTTCATTTCTTTGAGGCACATACAGCTCATGAAACCTACGAGGACGCGGAAAATCAAATTAAGGAGGATATTGAGATATGGAAGAAAATAGCGGATAAACTGGCGTTGCCATACAGGATAGTGAAAAAAACTGACTGGGACAAGTTCCCAGGTGCGGTTTATTCCATAGGAGCCGAGACAGTAATGCCCTCTGGGAGATCTTTACAGATAGCCACGTTCCATCAATATGGCCAGAAATTCTCTAAGCCTTATGGTATTGAGTATCTGAAGGAGGATGGAACTCACGATTATGTCCATCAAACAACATTTGGTATGAGTGAGCGTCTTATAGGAGCTATAATCGGTATACACGGTGATGATCGAGGCCTTATCCTTCCCCCGGAAATTGCACCAATACAGGTGGTGATAGTACCCATAATAGGTGAGGATAAGGAAAAAATTCTTGATGAAGCAAGAAAAATTAAGGATGAGTTGAAGGATTTTCGTGTGCATTTGGACCATCGTGATAATTACACGCCGGGCTACAAGTTTTACGATTGGGAACTGAAAGGTGTTCCACTGCGAGTTGAAATCGGACCGCGGGATTTGAAGAAGAATCAGGTTGTACTTGTTAGAAGGGACACAGGGAAGAAGTTCAGTGTGCCAAGGGACAAACTGCATGAAAGAGTCATGGATATGCTTGAAAGAATTCAAAGGGATATGACAGAGAAGGCAAGAAATGAGATGGAGGGAAGAATAAAGTACACTGATGATTTGGAGGAGATAAAAAATAATACAGGCGTGTTCGGGGTTCACTGGTGCGGTAACGATGAATGTGGTCACAAAATAGAGAATATAACAGAAAAAAGAATAATAGGCATATCATTAGAGGAGGAATCACTTGGAAAATGTGTTGTATGTGGAAAGAGTACAAATAAAATTGCTTATGTTACAAGACCCTACTGAAGTTTTGCTAAAAATGCGCCCAAAATGCCGAACGCCAACAAAACAACGGTTACAGAATACAGCCCTACATCTGTCCATGCATCGTAGAGGAATGCCCATGCGAAATAAAACACCAAACCTACGGCTATTAGGAGCCAGCTGAGTATCCATATGGCACTATTCATGAGGGGTGAATCCTCGCATTATATAAAAATTCATCTGCACGTTTTATCCCAGTCCACATGTTCACCTTTTACATCCTTATTCTTGCTCTTTCCAAAATTTTTATCGTGATGACTTCCCGGCTCACTTAAATATCCTTTCTTCTTTGCAGCCCTTTCAACAAGATCTATGAAAACATGGTAGAAAGGCATCATGAACATTCCATACCAGTGCTCCTCGAAATAATTTTTTAAAATATTCTTTCCCTGCCTTATTCCATGTGTGAGGCATCTTTTTAAAAGTTCCAGGTGCACCTCGCTTAATCTGTAGGCACGGAACCAATCTTTGCCATTTAGCAATCCCATTGGAACGAAGAACATAGGCATTATTATCGCTTTAAAATCCCAGAGTTCGTCTACTAACTCCAATGTTTGAATCACATCATCCTCAGTTTCTTCAGGAAGCCCGGCGATAAGTGTCATAGCGGGTTGCATACCAACATCCTGCATTATGCCTGCGCCTTCAAGCACGATTTCAGGCCATTTTTCCGTATCAAATGGCTTTGCCTTCTGGGGCATTATTATTTTTGCCAATCTTGGAGAGCCTGTCTCAATTCCAATCTCTGCACCCCACCATGACTGGTTCTCGTCAATTATAATATCCGCTAATTTTTCCATGAGTCTTGAGTCTCTCTGAGCTTTAACAATCGCAGCTATGCTTGCATGAGCCCATACTATCTTTTTGTAATGCTTCTTGAAAAGTTGGTGTAATTTTATTAGTTTCTCTTCGTTGGGAATTATGTACGATGGTGGTTTTGCACCGTACAGGAGGACATCTTCACTGTGTATTATTCCATTCTCTACCCCATTACGAACATTCACCAGAATCTCCTTCTCGATTTTTTCAAAGGGCATATAGCGGAGAGGTCTGAGTGTGACTGAGCAGAATTTACAGCCACGTGGGCAACCACGCATAACTTCAACAAGTCCATTCACGCTTGGAAGTTTTATTTCCGAAATTTCATCTATTTTAGGCGAGTTTGATGGTTTGACATCCAGAAATTTAGGCAACTCTTCACCTTTCAAAGCTTTGCGAACTAAATCTCCTACAACCCTTTCACCCTCACCATCCACTACACTATCAACACCCCATTCTTTCATCTTATCCTCCCTATATTTCCAGTGCCAAGCAGCTGGCCCTCCAGCTATTATTTTCACACCCCTCCTTTTCATTTCTCTCACAGCAGGAGAATTCATCAATCTTTCGAATGATCTTGCATTGACTGTTTCCATTTTGAAAATTGATGCGAAAGTGCTTGAAGGGGGCCCAAATCCAAAATAATCGTGGTGGGAAAGTAAAAGAACCTTAGCCTCGTCTACATGTTTGTGAAGATGATCAGGGTCAATTATAGCAGCGTCAAACCCCTCATCTATTAACTTTGCCTCCACCTTTCTCAATCCATAGGGTGCCTCTAATGGGCGACCATCCTTATCTATGACTTTCATCTTGGGAGCAAATAGCCAGAGCCATACCTTTTCTGGTAAAATTACAGGTGCTCCTGTTGTTCCAAATCCCAGAAATTCCTTGTGATGGTGGTTAGACATCATTGTTCTGTCTGTGGTGAGGACGACTTCAACCATGTTATCACGTTGCGGGCAATGTTTAAGAACTTATAAACATTTCGTAATTTCAATGCTTCCAGTTAAAATTAAAATCGTTAATTTGGGGCGTGTTGAAAGGGAGTTCAGGAATGTGATAGAGGAATACGAGAGGAGATTGAAGAATTTGGCACGTGTGAAGTTCGAGAATAAAATTCCGGAAGATGCAATACTTTTAGACGAGAAGGGGAAGGAATTGAGCAGTGAGCAATTCTACGAACTAATCCTTAGAAAATCTCAGGAAGGAAAGGAAATAACCTTCGTGGTTGGCCCTCCGGAGGGATTTTCCGAAGAATTGAAGGAAAGACGTAAGAAAATTGCAGTTTCGAAATTCACGCTCAGGCATGAAATCGCTTATCTTATTCTTTTAGAGCAGGTTTACAGGGTTCTTCTGAGGATTCACGGCACGAAATATGAGAAGTGAGGAGTGGTAAAAACTTTATACTTTCCTGATAATCTTTCATTATGATTCATATCGGTACCTGTGGATTTCCGGTATCAC
>WALH01000006.1 GCA_015522935.1 DHVE2 group archaeon
CCCAGATTCCCGCATCGTATCCAGGATACGGTACTCGGGATACCAAACCTCGTGGCCACCAGACTTACCCCTACGGGGCTTTCACCCTCTACGGCGCTCCATTCCAGGAGACTTCGGGTTTGCCTGGGAGGCGTTGGGTCAGGTCCCGCAACTCCACATCCCTTTCGGGTTCCCCCAAAAGGTTCGGTTTGCTCTGATCCGCTTTTCCTCGCCGGTACTCACGGAATCCCTATTGGTTTCTTCTCCTCCGGGTACTAAGATGTTTCAATTCCCCGGGTTCCCCCTCCCATAAGGGAGTGGCTGCCGTAACAGCCAGGAGGTCCCATTCGGAGATCCACGGATCTTGGGCTCCGTACGCCTCCCCGTGGCGTATCGCCGCTGGGCACGTCCTTCTTCGGCACCCGAGCCAAGCCATTCCCCGGACGGCTTATGGTGCTACCTTCCAGTCCATTATGCCGGAACGCGTATGATCAGCCTCATCGATCCTGAGATCTAAGCTCTTCCCCGATAACCTCGTCATCGGGTGCATGAGATTGAGAAGTGCAAAAGGTGTTATACCAAAGTGATATTTAAGGGTAACGATTCACAAAAAATTTGATATTTTGAGAAGCACTATTAATTTATCACTTTTGTAAAGAAAACTATATATGGTAAATCTTTTTATACCATCGCAACTGAAGGTGATTACTATGAAAATGTCGCATGGTCCCCGCGCAAGGTCGCGAAAAAAAATGAGAAAAAATGTGAGAGAGAGGGGACTCCCTCCAATAAGGAGATATCTTGCTCAATTCAATATTGGTGAGAGAGCAGCGGTTGATATTGATCCCTCCGTGCATGAAGGTTTCCCTCATCATCGATTTCAGGGGAGAACAGGCATGATTGTGGGCAGGCAGGGTAGGTGCTACAAATTGATGATAAAAGATGGGGGATTGAAGAAGATACTGATCGTTCATCCTGTGCATCTTAAGAGGGTGCAGTAAATGAAATATGTGACTTTGGCAGAGGTAAAGGAAATCCTTACGGAAGAAGGTAAAAAGAGGGAGTTGAATGTTTATCAGAAAGCTGCCCTGATGCACGCAGAAGGTTTTGCAAAACTAAAAGCAGATGAGGCTAAAAAGTTAGTCAAGGAACTGATGGAATTAGACTTTATGGATGAAAAGCACGCGGTGAAAATTGCAGATATTTTGCCAATTCATCCTGATCAGGTGCGCACAATCTATACAAAGGAGAAAATCGTTCTTCCGCCGGAAGATATAAAGAAAATTTTAGACATTGTGGCCAAGTATCTATGAAGGGGGCGTGAAATTGGAGGATTATGCTTATATTCTGGATTATTTACCACATGGAAGACCCGATGAAAAAAGTTTTAGGAGAACTCCTATCGCAATTGCAGTAGGGGAGAGTGAATTCAAACTTTTCGAATTGATACCCAAGCCGGATGTGAGCCTAATTATCGGGGAGAGGGTTTACATAGGCAAGGATAAGGATAAGAGAAGCAAAATTCTCCATGTTAAAAGGAGAATAGCATTTAACGAGTTAACCCACGCTGCTCAGGCTGAGCTTCCATATGTGTTAGAGGATATAATAAAAAAGCGTGAGGAGGATTTTGTGAAATTCTTCAACAATGCGCATCCAATAACCACGAGATTGCACATGTTAGAACTCCTTCCTGGAATAGGAAAGAAAACAATGTGGGCAATTTTAGAGGAGAGGAAGAAGGGAGCATTCCAGAGTTTTGAAGATTTGAAGAATCGGGTTAAGTTGCCACATCACCCGGAAAAACTCATAGCAAATCGTATCCTTTACGAGTTGCAGCATCGATACGAGAAATACAAGATTTTCGTGGCGAGGTAGTGAAAATGAATATAAAAATAAAATTAGGTGGCTATCAATATACATTCAGTAAAGAAAAAAATGAACTGGATACTCTCCTTCTTAAATTCACGGATTCTATTCAAAAAATCGGGATTAAATATGTGGTTGTTTCTGGATATGTGGCCATATTATTCGGAAGAAGCAGGCTTTCTGAAGATATCGATATACTTGTGGGAAAGGCGGATTACGGAAAATTTTTGAAACTGTGGAATTTGCTTATGGATGATTTTTGGTGCATAATTACAGGAAATCCTGAAGAGGCATATCAAATTTACCTAAATTCCTATTTACCCCTGCGATTTGCACTGAAAAATCATATTATTCCGAATATCGAAATCAAATTTCCCAAAACGGAACTGGAAAGATGGGTAATTGAAGATACCGTACAAGTTCAGATTGATAATAAATTTATAAACATATCAAATATGGAGATGCAAATAGCCTTCAAACTGTATTTGGGAAGTGAGAAGGATATAGAAGATGCAAAATATCTCTACGAACTTTTTAAAGAGAGTTTGCAATATGAAATATTTGAAAAATTAATAAGAATGTTAAATGTGGAAGATGCGGCAAGGAGGTATCTTGGATGGAAATTCCCGAGGTAGATCTTAAGGAAATGGAGGAACTGAAAAAAAAGAACTTTGAGGAGAGGTTAAAATTCATAGAACTCTATGTCAAATGGGTTAAGGAGCATAAGATAAAAATCGAGAAAATCGATGATGTTTAGGTGGGAAAATTAAACAGGATGATTTTAGTGGTGTTGATTGTAAAAAGAGAAAAGAAAACAGTAAATCCGCCTCAGCAACCACAACAACCACCTAAATAATTAATTTTATTTTTTCTTAATTAGAAATTTTAATTTGAAATACTGATTGCGAAAATTATTTTTTTATATCCAACCGACATGCAAGTCTATGAAGATTTACGATACACTTCGCGGTGAGAAGGTGGATTTCAAGCCCGTGCATGAGGGACGTGTGGGCATATATGTGTGCGGTCCTACAACATATGATTATGCACATGTGGGGCATGCAAGAGTTGCAATTATGTTTGATATTTTTCGCCGTTTTCTTGAATATACCGGATACGATGTTGTGTATGTTTCAAACATAACGGATATCGATGACAAGATAATCAACAAGGCTAAGGAGAGAGGCGAAGAACCGATAAAAATGGCGCATCGATACGCAGAGGAATATATGAAAGATATGAAGAGCTTAAGAGTCAGAGAGCCAAACATAGTACCAAGAGCAACGAGGCACATAGATGAAATCATAAAATTAGTTCAGACACTTGTTGAGAAGGGCTACGCATACCAAAGCGGGGGAGATGTCTATTTCTCCGTTAGCAAATTCAAAGATTATGGAAAATTATCACACAGAAGTATCGAGGAGATGATTGCGGGGGCAAGGGTGGAAGTGAGCGATAAGAAAAGAGAGCCTCTGGATTTTGCACTTTGGAAGGCAGCCAAGCCCGGAGAGCCTTCTTGGCCAAGTCCATGGGGTTCTGGGCGTCCAGGCTGGCATATTGAATGCTCGGCGATGAGCATGAATTATTTAGGCTCAACGATAGATATCCACGGTGGAGGAGCGGATTTAATTTTTCCACATCATGAGAATGAGATTGCACAGAGCGAAGCCGCAACGGGAAAGGTCTTCGCCAATTACTGGATGCATGTGGGCCTGGTGAGATTCGAAAAGGAGAAGATGAGCAAATCCTTGGGCAACGTTTTTTACGTTCGTGAACTCCTGAAAAAGTACAGGCCTGAGGTGATAAGGATAATGTTCATCAACTCTCACTACCGCAAGCCCTTCGATTTTAGCCTCAAGAATTTGGAGGATTCAAAGATAATTCTCGAAAAGATTTGGAGCGCTTATACCGATTTTAAGAAAGGAAAAAAATGTAATTATTGTGATCTATGCCATGAATACGAGGAAAAAATTATCTCGGCGCTCAAGGATGATTTCAACACTCGGAAAGCGATGATGCATTACCTTCAATTCATTTCCGAGGCGAGGGAAAAGAATTTAGGCGTGTGTGCTGCGGAATTCATGGAAAAGATGGATAACATACTTGATATTTTGCCAAAAGAGTTCGGAAAAAGTATGGAGAACGAGCTTATAGATCTGATAGTTGAGATAAGAAATAAACTCAGAAAAGAGAGAAAATACGATTTATCTGACTGGATTCGCAACTCCCTCGCCAAAATGGGAATAAAGGTAGAGGATGAGGCGCAGAGAACCAAATGGATTCGAATAAGATGATTATTTTTTCCTCATAACTAAGAAATATGCTGTGATGAATGCAAGAATCATCAATATAGATGCTGTTAAAAATAGAATTCTGTGATCATAGGAATAAATGTAGCCGCTTACCATACTTCCTATCATAGCTGATATGTATGAGAGAAAGAGATAAACACCTGTGAACCTGCCCCTGTTTTTCTCGCTCACCAAATCAGCTATAAGACCACTGTGCGAAGGCTGGAGCATTGCCACGGCTAATCCTCCAAGCAAAGCAAAGGAGAAAAGAAATACTATTCCGGGAAGGGAGTAGGTTAAATAAGCTATGGAATAAATTATTAAACTGACCGCAAAAATAACTTCCTTTCCATGCAAATCAGCATGCTTTCCAATGGGAATCGAAGCCAAGGTTGCCATAATCATCCAGAGCGACATGGCGATGCCAAATATCAGCCCGTTGGTATAGGTATACGCGTACTTCACAATGAAATAATCCACCAGCCCGCCAGCAAAGGAGGAAATTATGGCCACATAAACCAATCCCTTGGCACGGGAATCAATGTTTTTCAGGGATCTGATACTCTCAAAGAAGGTCAATCTCTCCTCTTTTTTCTTCAATGTCTCCTTCAGGGAAATTCTTAAAATTGCCGCAATCAGAGACAGAAAGAAGACTATGAGATATGCGAGACGCATACCGGGAACAATACCGTAAGTATAGGCAAAATAGCCGCCCACCGCAGGTGCCACTAATGCGGGAAGCAACGGAAGACTCATTATTGCAAACCCCTCGGAACGATGCTCCTCTGGAAGAGAATCCATAATTATGGAGAAAAGAGCAGGTTGATAGAGAAGAGCGAGATTTTCTATTATTAGAGCAATCACTATGTACTGCCAGGAAGGTGCAAAGGCAAATATAAGCATTGAAGAAGCCATCACAAATGTGAAAATCACGATTACTCTCTTTCTTCCAAATGTATCTGCAATGTACCCTCCTGGAATTTGCAGGAGTGCTAACATTGCAAATGCAATTGAGCCCATATACCCTAAGATTACATCCGAGGCGCCTAAAGCTGAGAAATACACTCCCTGGAAATCGGAGACCATATAACTTCCAAAATCCAGAAAAAGCCAGCTTATAAACAGCACAAGGATGTTACCACGTAAAATAACTTTCCAATCTTCAAATGATCCCTTTAGCACAGCATATCTTAATGATGTATGCGTATAAATAGATGGCGATAAAAGATTTATGTTTGTATGGGGAAGCAATTAAATATACCCCCATCTTTTTCCACTTGTGAATAGGGAAGCCATAAAGATATACGGAATACAAACTCTGACGTATTCGGCCATAATGCTTTCTATAACCTATATTCCGAGAATTGCAGAAGATTTTCATGCAAACTGGTTTGAAATATCGCTTGTTGTTGGTTCATATAACTTGGCCTATTTTTTCTCGTCTATGATCTTCGGTAGACTCGCAGATATTCATGGAAGGAAGAGATTTATAACAACAGGTTTTATTTTTGCTACTTTTACTTTTTTTATTCAGTATCTTTCCAACGATTACCTTTCCCTCCTCTTATTTCGGACACTGGCAGGATTCACCGTTGGCATATTTCCAGCAGCCATAATTTCCCTCGCCCATGATTTAAAATTCAAAATGGGAAAACTCTCCGCATGGGGCGCTTTGGGGTGGGCGATAGGCTCGTATTTAGCGGGGTTAATCGCCGTACTCTGGAACCTCAAGACGACTTTTATCGCATCATCCATCTTTTTCCTCTTGGCATTTTTTGTATCCCTTCGGCTTAGGGACTCCGAAATAAAAATTAAATCAATTCCTCTATTCCCAGCAAATGTGCTAAAAAGAAATTATCCAGTATATGTCTCTTATTTTTTACGTCATGTTTCAGCAACGATGATATGGACATTCTGGGTGCTCTACATCAGGAGTATTGGAGGAAATGATTTCTGGCAGGCGGCGACAATGGGCATAAACTCCACAACGCAGTTTTTTATAATGCTCTTCTACACTGATTTGGGTAAGGCGGAAAGACTGATATTCTTTGGATTGATTTTTTCATCCCTCACCTTCCTATCCTACACGTTTATAAATAATGTGTGGTACATAATTCCTGTGCAAATTTTACTTGCCACGTCTTGGTCTTTCCTCTACGTTGGTTCTCTCAAGTTCCTCACGGAGAAAAACTTGGAGAAGGCTACAGCTACAGGTTTATTGAACTCAACAATAGCCCTATCAGCCGCTATTGGACCCTTTGTGGGTGGAGCTGTCATGCAGGCATTCAATTCTTATCAAGCACTTATGCTTTCCTCGTTCCTCATATCCTTCGCAGGCATACCTCTTTTCTTCATAAAATGCAGAGATGAAATCTGATGATGTATGAATTTTCAATTTTAAATTTCAAATATGATTTCACATTATGCTGGATTATGAAATGTAAAACTATTGGCGTGGTAGGAGGTATGGGGCCTTACGCAGATCTTGATCTCATGACGAAGATAAGAATTCTGACAGGTGCAAAAAAAGACCAGATGCATATACCCGTAGTTCTTGTATCTTTCCCGGATAAAATAGTGGACAGAAGCGAATTCATAGTTGGGCACGTGAAGGAAAATCCAGCAGAAGGTATCTTTCTTGCCGCCAAAGCAGCGGTAAATGCAGGCGCTAAAATTCTGGCCATACCATGCGCAACAGCCCACTCGCCGAAAATTCTCAACAGATTTATGGAGTTGTCCAATGGGCAAAGATTGAAATTCCAGTTCGTACACTTAATAAAAAGCATAGCGGAATACATTTCAAAAAATTATCCGGCAAAGAAGGTAGGCATACTGAGCACCTATGGTGCCTATTTAGGTGGTGCATATGATATCTTTGGGGATTATGGAATAGATTACGTGTTTCCAGATGAAAAAATAGTGAGAGATGTTCTTCATCCCGCAATATACCACGAGGAATACGGAATAAAGGCAAACCCCACAGACATAAGCGATTTTGCAAAAACAAATATAACAATTGCAATGAAGGATCTCGCAGATAAGGATGTGGAAGTCATCGTACTGGGATGCACCGAAATACCCCTCGCAATAAAAGAGGAGAGAATTAAAAACATCCACATTGTGGACGTGAACAGGGTTCTTGCATTGAAAATTTTGGAAAAATGCCGAATGGATTGATCTGCAGGCTCTGACGCTTTTCTTCTCTAAGAACCTCCAGCGGGTTCTTTAGCCCCTTTCTTAGAAAGAAAGCGGCTTTAGCTGGAAAGAATGAGACAAATTCTTTGGGGGTAAATGAACATCGTAAGATGCGAACACGTCCTGCTTTGCAGGACGATGGCACCTTTTTTAAAGGGGGCTTCAGCGGGTTCTTATCAACTCCAGCAACCCGATACTAAGTTTCTTTGGGGATAAAACACCTTTCTTCTTAAGAAAGGGGGCTTAATGCGGGTGCCGGGATTTGAACCCGGGGCAAAGCCGTGGCAGGGCTTCGTGTTACCAAACTACACCACACCCGCATCCTTAGGCTGGCTCGCATCAGAGATGCTCACCACACCCGCATCTGTGAACGGGAATAAATGTTTAGATATTTAAGTTTTTAGAGCCTCCGCAAGAAGAGCATTTACGTGAATTCTTGCAGAATCAAGAAGAGGGATTTTTGTATCTCCATCTTTTATTGCAAGGGGAAGTTCAGTGCATCCTAAAATTGCAGCATCTACACTCTGGGAATAGCGGTTCACCAAATCAATGAGGTATTCTTTGCTTCCCATATATCCGAGGGAAAGTTCTTTAAATATGATTCTATTCACTTCTTCTATCTCGTTATTTTTGGGAATAACTACATTTAGGTCATGCTTCTTTAATCCCGCAACGTAGAATTCAGATGTCATGGTTGTTTTTGTTCCCAGCAAAAGAAGCTTCCTAAATCCCATCCTTTTTGCTTCTTCAGCAACAGCATCAATTATGCTCACCATCTTCACCCTCGTATCTTTCTGTAATTCGTTGAAAATTATGTGTGGAGTGTTTGCGGCAAGTCCTATAACTTCCACTCCAGAGCATTCCAATGCATGGATGCCTTCCATTATGTATCTCTTTTTCTCCTCCCAGTTAGGTAATCTGCGGAACTCCTTGAAATTCAACGAGAATATTACAATCTCTGGATAAAAATCCCTCTCAAATCTCTTTCTCGAGATTTCGATGAAATTGTGATAATAGTATAATGTGGACTCTGGAGATGTTCCTCCGATTAAACCTATTCTTTTCATACATGCTGTATCGATTTACCATTATTATTTCTTTGCGGTGAAATTAGATTTCCACAGGGAGATTTAGTTTTTCAACAAGTTCCTTGTACCTGTTTCGAATAGTTACTTCTGTTACACCAGCAATCTCTGCCACTTCACGTTGAGTTCTTCTCTCGTCAGCCATTATGGATGCTATATATATTGCCGCCGCCGCTACGCCCGTTGGCCCACGACCTGAGAGGATATGCATATCCTCAGCCATCTTCAATATCTCGTAGGCCTTTTTCTTTACCTCTCCACTTAACTTCAGTCTTGCGCAGAATCTATCTATGTAGTTTTCAGGTCTTGTGGGGAATATACTGAGTTTCAATGTTCTCACCATTATACGGTAAATACGTCCAATCTCACGCTTGTTGACCCTCGTAACAGATGCTATCTCATCCAAGGTTCTCGGTATATCAAGCATTCTGCATGCAGCATAAAGACTTGCAGCCACAACACCTTCGATGCTTCTACCTCGTATCATATTTTCTTTGACCGCTTTACGATAAATCAACGCAGCGGTCTCACGGACATCCTTGGGTAGACCTAAATTGGATGCTATCCTCTCCAATTCCTGAAGTGCTTGAGTGAGATTCCTCTCTGCAGCGTTGCTAACCTTTATTCTTTTCTGCCACTTGCGAAGTCGGTAAAGCTGTGCCCGACTTTTTGTAGGGATGCTTTTTCCGTATGAATCTTTATTCTTCCATGAGATTTCCGTACTCAACCCTCGATCATGAATGGTGTAGGTCATTGGTGCACCAGTCCTTGCTCTTTCATCTCTCTGCTCAGAGTCGAAGGCACGCCATTCTGGACCCTGATCTATGTAACTTTCATCTATCACCAAGCCGCAGTCCATACATACAAGTTCACCTCTCTCATAATCCCGAACAAGATGAGTGGAACCGCATTCGGGGCATCTTGTGATTTCGTCTATCCATTTCTTATTATCCTTCTTCTTTGCCATTTAGCATCACCTCCTACCATAATTTTACCAGTGGGTTTTTTTGATGTTTTTATCCTAACATACGGATTGCTAACAGGTCCAAAGAGATCTACTATCCTGCCTATTTTCCTTTTATTCAAATCATAAACAACCCAGCCAATTCTCGCCTTTTTCATACGACCTATTATCTCGCCCATCCTTTCACAAACTACTTCAACCTCATACTTCATGGTTAAAATTATGCAATTATCCTATTTAAAGTTTTCGCAAATTTTAAAAATTTTTCTGTACATAAAATTCAACCTTATTATATTTGGCTGGGTGAAAAATAAATAGCAGCCCCGGGCAGATTCGAACTGCCGTCGCGGGATCTCCCTAGGAACCAAGGTTGCAGGAGGTTATAGGAACCCGCTGGTGGTTCCTACCAGAGTCCCGCATGCTTGACCGCTACACCACGGGGCTTTTTCAAACCCGAGGTAAACTCGCAACTATCATTGCTCACCACACCCCGGGCTATTATGTGAATATGAAAAGGAGATATTTAAGGATTTACCTATACATTAAATTAGGTGAAAGAGAAATTTTGAGAAGAAGGAGAGCCAATCATAATGGTGAAAAATTTTAAATAGATGGTGGAGATTATACCTCAGATTTTAAGAGGGTGTTAAAGATGGAAAATGTAAAAACCGGCACAACGACAGTGGGAATTGTGACGAAGGATGGCGTTGTTCTTGCCACTGAGCATCGGGCATCAATGGAGACGTTTATTGCACACAAGGTAGCTAAGAAGCTCTACAAATTAGATGAAAATATAGGTATGACCACTGCAGGTCTTGTGGGGGATCTGCAGGTACTGGTTAGGTATATGAGGGCAGAGATAAATCTCTACAGACTCATGAGAGAAATGCTCATGCCTGTGGGAGCGGCAGCCACACTTCTATCCAACATACTCAACGAAAGGAAATTCTTTCCATATTATGTGGGCTTAATAGTCGGTGGTTATGATAATAAAGGCTATCATGTATTTTCAATAGATGCAGCTGGAGGGGCTATAGAGGATAAGTATGCGAGTGTTGGCTCAGGCTCATTGTTCGTCTATGGAGTTCTTGAAGACAGATGGAAGGATGATATCTCACTTGACGAAGGCATAAACCTTGCGATTCGAGGTATAAGTGCTGCTATGAAGCGTGACGCTGCAAGCGGAGATGGTATATCTGTGGGGACCATAACTAAAAAGGAAGGTTTCCAAGAACTACCAAAAGAAGAAGTTGAAAAAAGAATGAAAAAAATGAAGTTGAAGTGATTTTTTATGCCTTGGGAGGATATACTGAAGAGAACGAGAGAACTCATTGATGAGTTGGCACCTCAAGCGGAAATAACAAATATAGATTTGGAGGGCCCACTGGTTGTGGTTTACACAATGGATATGGAATTCTTTGCCGAGCATCCTGAGATCGTTAAAAAGATTGCCCAGAATGTAAGAAGAAGAATATCAGTAAGGCCTGATCCCAGAATGCTGATGAATGAAAAAGAGGCGGAGGAAGAAATAAAGAATATAGTTCCAGATGATGCAGGAATAAAAAATGTTTATTTTATTCCGGAAACGGGTGAGGTCATTATAGAGGCTGAATCGCCTGGAGCGGCAATAGGGAAGGAAGGAGAACTGCTGAACGAAGTTAAAAAGAGAGTTAAATGGGCGCCTAAGATTGTACGGGCACCTCCATTAGAATCCCGTATAGTCAAGGAGATGCGAGAGTATCTAAAGATAGTTCGCGAAGAAAGAAGAGAGATTTTACGCAATATAGGAAAAAAGCTTAATCGACCACCCTTAAGTGGAGAACAGTGGGTTAGAGTTGTAGCTTTGGGTGGGTATCGAGAAGTTGGTAGAAGTGCAACACTTCTTATGACGAAAACCAGCAGGATTTTAGTGGATTGCGGTTTGAATGTATCTGTAGGGGATGAGGATGAGCCATGGAGCGGCACACCCTATCTGTATGTTCCAGATGTTTGGGACAACACCGATCCTCAAAGACCTTTCAAATACATAGATGCCGTTGTTGTGACTCATGCACATCTTGATCATGTTGGGCTTGTGCCCCTTTTGTTTAAACATAATTATGATGGTCCAGTTTTTATGACGGAGCCTACAAGAGACCTATCAGTTATGCTTCTAATTGATTACCTGAAGGTTGCTCAATCGGAGGGAAGAAAGGTCCCATTCGAATCCAAACACATAAAGGAGATGATCAAGCACACAATCACGTTAAAATACGGAGAAACCACTGATATCTCTCCTGATGTACGCCTAACCTTTCACAACGCCGGTCATATTCTTGGATCTGCAATATCTCACTTTCATATAGGTGAGGGTTTCTACAATGTGGTCATAACAGGAGATATAAAATTTGAGCGCTCATGGCTTTTTAATCCCGCACATAATCGTTTTCCCAGAGTTGAAACAGTAATAATGGAAAGCACCTACGGCGGGCGTGAGGATTTTCAACCCTCCAGAAGAGAGGCTGCAGAAAGGCTGAAGGATATTGTTTTGAGAACAATTGATCGTGGTGGAAAGGTTCTCATTCCTGTTTTCGCTGTGGGAAGGAGCCAAGAAGTTATGTTGGTCCTTGAGAGTTATATGCGTAATGGCGAAATACCTAAAACTCCTATTTATCTCGATGGTATGATTTGGGAAGCTACTACAATTCATGCTGCTTATCCAGAATATCTGAATAAGGATCTTCGAGAACTTATATTCCAGAAAAATGAGAACCCATTTCTTTCTGATATTTTCCACAGAGTTGAATCGATGGAGCGCAGGGAGGAGGTGATAAACTCTTCTGATCCTTTTATAGTTCTATCTACATCCGGTATGATGAACGGTGGGCCAGTTTTGGAATATTTCAAGCACTGGGCTGATGATTCTCGTAACACACTTGTATTTGTGGGTTATCAAGCTGAGAGAACCCTTGGTAGGAGAATACAGAACGGAATGAAAGAAATAACAGTGATGGAGCAGGGACAGCCAATAAGAATAAACATAGAAATGAACATTGAAACAATTGACGGCTTCTCAGGGCACTCCGATAGAAGACAGTTGATACAGTTTGTGGGCTCGATGAATCCCAAGCCTGAAAGGATAATCACCTGCCATGGTGAGGAGAGCAAATGCATAGACTTAGCCATTGGATTGCATAAGAGATATGGGATGGAAACAATATCACTCAAGAATCTCGATGCTCTCCGCCTTAAATGACCTTCAAAAGGAATGAAAAAAGAGTCTTGGAGGGCGAATACTCATGCACTCGATGCACATCCTCTATCTCAACATTTTTTATCCCAAGATTCTCAAATCTTGAAGTAAGATCATGGTCTTTGGGAAGGATTTCATAGTAGTGAATTTCTCCTCCCCTTTTAATGGCTCCGAGGGCGTATGGTAGAAAATCCTTCGAATTATGGGGCAGGTTCATTATTATTCTGTCCACTTTTGGTATCTTTTCTGAAATCACTTTTGCATCTCCTAAGAGGGGATACACGCCTTTAACCCTGTTAAGTTTGATATTTTCTATAAGGTACAAAATAGCGTATTTATTTATATCACCGGCAAAAATTTTGACTTTTCGATACTTAGCAATCATTATTGAAAATGGCCCACAGCCTGTAAACATATCGTATATGGTTTCCCCGTCCTTCACCCTTTGCACAACTCTCCATCTTTCTGTTGCGAGACGGGGTGAGAAATAAACCTTTGATATATCTACCTTTATCCTTATATTGAACTCTTTGTGTATTGTTTCCATGCTCTTGCCCCTTATAAGTTCAATTTTTCTTATTCTCTCCTCTCCATAAACTCCATAATCTACAGCCACATTTTTCACATTTTTGTGCCTTCGCAGTATTTCATTCGCTATTTTTTCCATATCACCATCTTCTCTATACTTAACAATGGCTATATCCCCCACTATGTCAAAGGAAACCATGAAGGTTAATTTAAAAAGCTATATTTAACTGTTATTAAAAATAAAAGCAGTTAACAACAAAAACATGAGATTAGAAAATTTCATATAGAAGAACTAATTTACTCGGATGATGAGTGAGAATATGGAGGAAAAAGAAGAAGAATGCGAGAAATTAAAGGAAAAAATGGAAGATTTGAAAAAAGAGAGGGATGAGTATAAGGATAAATATCTCCGCAAGATGGCAGAATTTGACAATTTCAGAAAGATTATGGAGAGAGAGATGGAAAAAGAGAAAAAAATTGTGGAGGCGGATATAATAAAAGAATTTCTTGAGCCTTATGAAGCATTAGAGAAATCCCTTAAGCAGGATAAAAATTTGAAAGAGGGTATTAAATTAATTTATAAAAACATAAAGAAAATATTGGAAAAACATAATGTAAGAGAAATAAAAGCCATAGGGGAGAAATTCAATCCAGATTTGCATGAAGCGATAGGGGTTGTAGATGGTGAGGAGGATAATATAATTGTGGAAGAGTATCAGCGTGGTTATATGCTTGGGGATGTGGTTTTGAGGCATTCCAAGGTTATAGTTTCAAAGAAGGAGGTGAAAGAAAATGAGTGAAAAAATAATAGGAATAGATTTAGGAACGAGCAATTCTGCGGCAGCAGTGTATATAAACGGAGTTGTAAAGATAATACCCAGCGCCGAAGGAAATACAATGTATGGAAAGGCATTCCCATCTTATGTAGCATTTACAAAGGACGGTCAATTATTAGTAGGAGAACCAGCAAGAAGACAGGCGTTAACGAACCCAGAGGGGACTGTTTATGCGTTCAAGAGAAAGATGGGAACCGATTACAAATACAAGATATGGGGTAAGGAATACACCCCACAGCAATTATCAGCATTCCTTTTGCAGAAGATAAAGAGAGATGCAGAGGCATATTTGGGGGAGAAAATAAAGAAAGCAGTTATAACTGTGCCCGCTTATTTCAATGATAATCAGAGACAGGCAACAAAGGATGCAGGGGAGATTGCAGGCTTGGATGTTGTTCGGATAATAAATGAGCCCACAGCGGCATCTCTTGCTTATGGGATAGATAAGAGTGAAGAGGAATTGAAGATAATGGTATATGATTTTGGGGGTGGCACTCTGGATGTCACAATAATGGAATATGGACAGGGAGTTTTTGAAGTTCTATCAACCGCTGGCGATACTCAGTTAGGTGGTACTGATATGGACAATGCGATAATTGATTGGATTGCAGAGGATTTTCTGAAAAAAGAGGGAATTGATTTGAGAAAGGATAAAAACGCATTTATTCGTTTGAAAGAAGCAGCAGAGAAGGCAAAGATTGAATTATCCACGGTTCTGCAAACAGATATTAATCTTCCATATATAACAGTGGTGAATAACGAGCCAAAGCATCTCCAAGTCACTCTTACGAGAGCAAAATTGGAAGAATTGGTAATGCCAATAATTGAGAAGACGAAATACAGTATAGATGAAGCTTTAAAAGGAGCAAAATTGAAAAAAGAGGACATTGATAAGATAATTTTAGTTGGTGGACCAACAAGAATGCCAGCAGTGCAGAAGTTTGTTGAGGAATATATGGGAAAGAATGTTGAAAGAGGAGTTGATCCAATGGAGTGTGTTGCAACAGGTGCAGCTTTACAGGGAGCAGTTCTTGCAGGAGAGGTGAAGGATATAGTTCTCCTTGATGTCACACCATTAACCCTCGGGGTGGAAGTTCTTGGTGGTTTGGTTGAGCCATTAATTCCTGCAAATACAACAATTCCTGTAAGAAAGTCAAAGATTTTCACAACAGCTGCAGATTTTCAAACTGCAGTGACAGTTCATGTTGTTCAGGGAGAGAGACCGATGGCAAAGGATAATGTCTCCTTAGGAATGTTCAATTTAACGGGAATCCCTCCTGCTCCACGGGGAGTTCCTCAGATTGAAGTAACATTTGATATAGACGCCAATGGAATACTGCATGTTAAAGCGAAAGATAAGGGAACAGGAAAGGAGACGGGAATCACGATAACCGCATCCACAAAATTATCAAAAGAAGAAATAGAGAGGATGAAAGAAGAGGCAGAGAAATATGCAGAAGAGGACAAGAAGAGGAGAGAAGAAATAGAGAGAAAAAATCAATTAGAATCATTGATTTACGCATCAAAGAAATCTCTGGAAGAATATGGAAGCAAGATACCCGATAATCTGAAAAAAGAGATAGAAGATGAAATAAAAGAGGCAGAAAAGATATATCAGGAAGGAAAACCGGAAAAAATAAAGGAAGAGATAGAAAAATTAGGGAAGAAAGTGGAGAAGATTGGGACAGCGATGTATCAGCAAGCACAACAGCAAGCACCCGGGCAAGAAGGGAATAAAAAAGAAAAAACTGTAGATGCAGATTACGAGGAGAAAAAGTGATGAAGATTGGGCAAAGATTATTACAAGATTTTAGGAGTGAGTCGTAATGCAACGAAGGATGAAATAAAGAGAGCCTACAGAAGACTTGCCAAAAAATATCATCCTGATTTGAATCCAGACAACAAGAAGGAAGCGGAAGAAAAGTTCAAAGAAATCAGCGAGGCATACGAGGTTCTAATGGATGATAAGAAAAGGGAGATATACGATAGATATGGAGAAGAAGGATTAAAAGGAACAGTATTTGGAGGTGAGGGATTCACATGGGATGATTTCACCCATTTCTCTGATCTGCATGATATCTTTGGAGATTTTTTTGATTCTTTTTTTGGCGGCAGTGATTTTTTCAGTTCTTTTTTTGGAGAGAGAGGGAGAAGAAGGGAGAACAGGGGAAGGGATATTCTTGTATCCACAGAGATATCTCTCGAGGATGTATTAACAGGTGTGGATAAAGAAATAACTGTAAAAACATATGTTGAATGTCCTGCCTGTCATGGCACAGGAGCAGCAAGCGAGGATGCAATTGAAACTTGTCCAAAATGCCATGGGACTGGACAGATAAGAATTACAAAAAATATGGGATTCTTTCAATCTGTAACTATAGTTCCCTGCGATATGTGTGGAGGCACAGGAAAAATAATAAAAGAGAAATGTCCGGTTTGCGGAGGCACTGGGAGAATACTAAAAAAGAAAAGATATACGGTGCATATCCCTCCTGGAATTGAAGATGGAATGCGATTGAGACTTGCTGGAAAGGGGGAGATGCCCAAGAATGGTACTCCTGGGGATTTGTTTGTGGAGGTTCATATAAAGAATGAGGATGGTTATTACAGGGATGGAAAAACATTGTACAAAGATTTGAAAATTGATTTTCCAACTGCTGTTCTTGGAGGAAATATGGAAATTGAATCAATAGATGGAAAGGTAAATGTAAAAATCCCTGCAGGAACACAATACGGAGATGAGATAGTTGTTAGGGGAAGGGGATTGCCTCCCCTACATGGCGGGAGAAGGGGGGATTTGATATTAAAGATAAAAATACAAATCCCTAAAAAAATTACAAAGAGACAGAGAGAGTTAATTGAAAAATTAGCGGAAGAGATGAGTTCTTCCTATCACAAAAAATTCAGAATAAGAAGGTGAAAACCAGGTGGAGTAGGTGTAAATTCAGTAGCCAAGAGAGGGCATTAAAAGGGCGTGATAGGAACTAGAGATAATCATAATTATATATAAATTGCATATTAATATAGAAATAAAAAGAAATTTAAGGATTATAAACCCAATCCATACCGATCATCTTACCTATTTTCGCATATTCCTTCCGCAGTGGATACTCTGGTTTCATCATGATATTGTATGGCATGCCAAATAATGTCTTCTTCAAGTACGGTATAGCTTCAAGCAGTTTATCCAGCATATCTATTGGAGCTGAGAATATTAGATAAAATTCAGAAAGACCTGCATATCTAATAATACCTGTGCATGGCACAGTAACTGCTATTTCATTATTTTTTATTACAGGCACTACAGAGTATACACAGCCTGCATGCCCAGAGAGTCTCGTTACAACATCATTGCCATCTAACCAGTTTTTAGCTAAAAGTAACTGCAGCAATTGTCCGGGAAACGCGTATAACATGAACATATCTGGAATGAAACTAACTTTTTTCAAAGGTCCAAATACTATAGCCTTATATTTATTATACTCAAATCGTGGAAGATTCCTCGCCCAATTGGAGCCTGCTTCTAATGTTTTTGCTGATTCTGGATAACGATTATGTCCCTCTAAAAAATATTCGGGAGGCTCTGCAAATCCATATCCTATAACTGGTTCCATGCACCACATATCTTCTTTAGTCTCGGCTATGGTTATACCTTTTCTAGCTGCCATAGCAAAAGCTTGGCATGTGGATAGGTGATAGCCAAAATCTCTGAGGGGCCTCTTTGCATCAGAAGGAATATAGTTTATGCTTTCTAGCATTTTCACTGCTAAAATTGGCAACTGCAGGCGTAGTTCATTCTCCATTTTGATGGCCTGTTTATGAATTTTTTCTAAGTTTTTCATGTTTACATAAATGATATTTAGGTTATTTAAACTTTCCCATTCAAGGAGACTGAAAAGATGGTGAATGGAGTTATGAGGTGGTGATAGAATGAAAAGTAAGGATAGAAAAAGAGAAGTTGAGCACTTTATAGAGAAATAGATGAGGTGAAGATTATCCAAGAATTGCAGAGAGTGAATACAATCTATATTACTTTCATAAATTTAAATTCTCTAAAATTCTCCTTGCCGTAGGCGTGGCAGCAATTCCCCCCTTTCCAGTTTCTCTTAAACTC
>WALH01000007.1 GCA_015522935.1 DHVE2 group archaeon
CCTATGAAGTATCTCCTTTATTTCCAAAACCTCGCTTTCAAGCCGCTCCAGCACTTCTACCTCTCCTTTCACTGCTTCCATACTTTACCTATCACCTCCTCCTATTTTAAGGTTTTCGCCATCTTCCTCTTCCACTTTCTCCTTTTTCACCCACACCCATTTATATGGTCTCCATATGCGATGATGGCAATTTGGGCAGTATTTCGCCACGCCGTATTTGAATTCATATCCACAATACGGGCAGTGAGTAATGTAAACCTTTTCACGGACATGGCCTTTCTTTTTTAGTATCAACTCATGGATAGATAAGACACACATCGTGATCATAAGGGCATCCCAAGCTCCGAACACCACAAAATCAACTAAAAGATGTGAAGGTTTATCTATAGAAGGCAAGATATAAAGAAAACAAGTCAAAATTATAATACCCACAACACTTGAAAGTAAATCAATTATATCTCGTCTCCTAATTTCTGTGGTGGAAAACATCCAAATCCCTTTTTTAAGTTTATTCTCCCCACCATCATGTAATCTTCCTTTTTTCAATGTGCTCCCCCTACTCAAATAACTCACCTTTACCTGTAAACATGTTTTCTGTGTCCCATCTTAAATATCCACACTTCATCTTTCTATGGCATAAATAACCCTGCAACTCCGTTCCCATACTTCACCTATCACCTCCTTCTATTTAACATTTTTTAGGCATCAGATTAATTGCAATTCTAACGAAAATAGGCGTAAGAGTAATGAAAAAGATGAATATCCTGCTTTGCAGGGAGATGAGACCCTTTCTAAAGGGGCCTATGGGAGCGCATCATTGGTGCCACTCTTCAAAGTCATGTTTGCAACCTTTATATCTGATTACTTCTCTTTTTCCATGTTTTCTTAGGAATTCAAGTCATGCCTGTTATGGGAAAAATTAAATAAGCACAGGATTTTAATCTCATGTGAACAATGAGGATATGGTGAGGGAACTTATCAGGTGGAAATACATAAAGAGTGAGAGAGTTAAGAAAGCATTTTTAGAGGTAGACAGGGCTCACTTTGTCCCTCGTGAATACAGAGATCAGGCCTATTACGATGATCCCATTCCCATAGGGCATTCGCAAACAATAAGCGCACCCAGCATGGTAGCCATAATGCTTGAGCTTTTAGATGTTAAGGAAGGAAGCAAAGTTTTAGAGATAGGCACAGGCTCTGGGTACAACGCATGCTTGCTTGCGTCCCTCGCTAAGAAGGTTTACACAGTGGAGAGAATTCCGACGATAAGAGATTTTGCAAAGAAAAACCTTGAAAAATGCCCCTATCGAGATAAAATAATTGTTCTGCTTGGTGACGGATCCAGAGGTTATCCTCCAGAAGTACCCTATGACAGAATAATAGTTACATGCGGAGCACCTGACATCCCTCCTCCTCTCATCGAGCAACTTGCAAATGGAGGGGTAATGGTCATACCTATTGGCGGCACATTCTTTCAGGAGCTTTATGTGGTGGAGAAAAGAGAGAAAAAAATAAAAAAGAGAGTTTGGGGTGATGTTGCCTTTGTCCCTCTTGTTGGTAAGTATGGGCACAGGTGGGCTTAGTAAGAAATTTTAAATATGGCACGTATTTTACTTATTTCATGAAAGTGATTAAAATACTTGTCCCACTGCTAATTCTCATTCTTCTAACAGGGGGATTAGGGAATAGTGGGAAACCAAAATCTCTTGAAAACAATAACATCAAACTCCTTATCGGGAGGCAAAATATTCAATCCATGCAAAATGGGGGTATTCACAATGCAGCAGGGAATACAATCACTTATCAGAGTATAGAAAAAAATGGAAAAGAATGCAAGATATATACTAAAATTGAGGATGGAAAACTTATCACATATTACACGGATTCTCAAAATGAGCCTGTGATTGCAGGTGGGGCATATCCTTCTATGGCCATATCCAAGCAAGGAATATTCGTCTCTTCCAGTATCAATCACGAGCCATGGGTCTATTACAATCTTGGTGATGGATGGAAAAAGCAGAAATTGAGTGAGGGATGGAGCACTGTTACGGATGTTTATTCTGGAGAGAAACCCATTGTCGCTTGGAGGGGAAATCATTCCATTTACCTATCCACTTTTAACGGAGAGGAATTTTCAAAACCATTAAAGGTGGCGGATGAGTTTTATCCAATAAGGAGTATTCAAATTCATGATAAGCGAATTGAAGTGAAGGAAGAAGGAATTAAGGAATGGCTTTACCTGAATTACACAACTTCGGACTACATACACTGGACTCTCAGTTCTCAAAAAATTGTGCCGAAAAATGAAAAGATGGATGTGGGGGTTAAAATAAAAAGTAAAAATACAGCTAAATGGACGTTCATATGGTACTTGGATGAGGACAACAGCCTCGATGGCTATGGATACAATGGAGATATGCAGGAGGCCATAAACGGGTACAAGAAGTCAGCGAATGGTGACGTGAATGTAATAGTTCTTGATGATCGCAAGGGCAACGGAGATACAAAACTGTATTTTGTTAACGATACAGGAGCACATAACATATCCTCTCAGGCATCCTCATGGCTTAAAAGTGAGATGGATATGGGGGACCCCCAAACTCTGATAGATTTTGTTAACTGGACAGTTCATAATTATCCTGCCAAGCATTATTTTGTGGATTTATGGGATCACGGCGGAGATTATTCGGGTGCTATGTGGGATGACACCTCAAATGATCATCTAACCCTTGCAGAATTACGATCTTCATCTCTCACAATTCTCAAAGATATTGGCCGGCCAATTGATATTTGGGGCTATGATGCATGCTTAATGAATGCTGGAGCGGATGATTATCAGATAAAGCGAGGAGTGGATATAATAGTCGCTTCGGAGCATACTGAGGGTGGAGATGGATGGGATTACAAGGCGATAATTGGGAATCTCACAAATAATCCAGATTTAACTCCAGAGCAATACGCTTACAATTTCGTTGTGCATGTGGATGATGAAACAAATCATCAGAGTGTAGTCACAATGGCAGCTATAAACACGACTAAATGGGACTTCTGGTTCATGCAGGCGTACAACGAACTTGCACAGGCGATAAGGGAGAAGGCAGGAAGCGAGAATTCAGATATAAAAAACGCATTTGACAATGCAGCCTCTGCCGACAGTTCTTACTGGAGCAATGGAAAAGATGTGGCGGATTTTGCCAAACAGCTGTTAAATTATGTATCTGACCCAAAGATAAGATACTGGGCCGAAAGAGTTATAGAAAACTCAAGCAAGAGCGTTATAAATTACTACGATGTGGATACAAATGGAAGAAAGAAGATCATGGCTGAGACGGATTCGACAAGTGAAATCGACTCTTCATTTTACATATTTAAGGAAACGGAATGGGATGAAATGCTGGATCAGGTTTACAATAAGGGTACTGATGATAATAACAAAGAGCCAGTCTGCAACATAACACAGCCATACTTCGGGAAAGGTGTGCTTTACAATTCAACGATCACAGTTAAGGGAAATGCCTATGATTCAGATGGTTCCGTTCAGAGGGTTGAACTTAAAATTGACAGGGGTGACTGGTTTTCCGTATCAGGTACAAATAGCTGGAGTTACTCACTCAATGTTTCAAATCTCACAATGGGGAGGCATTACATATTCGCCCGTGCATATGATGGTGATCTTTACTCACTTTACGCATACACAATTATCAATGTAGTTCCCACACTCGATCTTCCGGATTTAACAGTTAACAAAGGTAATCTTACAGTAAGCAATTCTACAGTCAGGCAGGGTGATACTGTGAATATAACTGCAACTGTTTATAATGTTGGAAATAGCGATTCTTACAGCGTGAATGTCTCATTCTATGTGGACAATGTGGATAACGAAAATCTCATAAAAACGGTTGATTACGGAAACATACCTATGGGAGGAGAAGCAAAAGGATACGTTGAATGGAACACAAGTAGTTATTTCGGGAAGCACAGAATAATCGTGTATGTGGATTCAACCCACAGCATAATGGAACTAAATGAGGATAATAATACTGCATACTCGTATGTTACCGTTCTCTCTAACCCCACGCCTCCGCAAAATTTAGTTGCCATGAGGGGTAATGAGATGGTTATTCTCCAGTGGAACCCTCCGGCAAACGATGGAGGTTCACCTGTAACTGAATACAAAATTTACAGAGGAGCTTCATCTGGAGGTGATATATATCTCATATCAGTATCTAACACCACAACAAATTACACGGATAAACACTTGTTTAATGGAGAAACTTATTATTACTACGTCACCGCTGTCAATTCTGTTGGTGAGAGTGAGCCAAGCAATGAAGTAAATGCAACGCCTGCAACTGTGCCAAGTAATCCGCAGAATCTAAATGCCCAGCGAGGGGATAGATATGTAATTCTTACTTGGAATACTCCTCCGACAGATGGCGGCGCACCTATCACAGGATACAAAATTTATAGAAATGGCACATTCTATAGAGAAGTGGGTGGTGATTTAAGAGCATTCAGAGATGTGAATGTGAGTGTGAAAAATAATTACACGTACTGGATAACGGCCGTGAACGATGTTGGTGAGGGTGAGAAAAGCAATAATGTCAGTGTTTGGTGGAACATACCATCTGCTCCCAAGGAACTCAACGCTTTTAGAGGAGATGGATTTGTCATTCTTTCTTGGAAAAATCCAAGCGATGATGGTGGTACGCATATATTGGGATACAGAATATACAGAAATGGAGAATTTGTGGTATACGTGAACAGCAAAAGTTACAGAGATTCCAAACTGAATGTGAGTCAGCATTACACCTACTATATTACGGCTGTAAATTCTGTTGGAGAATCAGCACATAGTAACACAATAACGGTGAATTGGAGCAGGCCGGGAGGGATTGTGAATCTAAAATACACAGTAAAAGGTGATTATACAACTTTAAAATGGAACATTACCAACGAAGGAGGCACAAAGGTCTGGTATCTGATTTATCTCAACGATGGAAATGGGTGGAAATTTATCGGAAGGACAGATTACACAGAGATAGAAGTTAAATTAGCTCCAAGCATGTTTGGAGGAGTGGATGAGATAAAAATTGTGCCTGTTAATGGTGTGGGGGAAGGCCCTGCAGGATATGTAAAAATACAGAGACCTGTAATGTGGTGGCTGTGGGAGCTTATAGTAGTGATTCTCATTCTGATACCAATAATATTGATAATACTTAAAATGGGATATAAAAATATCAAAAAATAAACTTTATTGCTTTTTTATTATTTTCAGAATTCCTTCCGGTGAATCCACGATATAATCTGGGTCATACTTCTCTAAGAATTCTCTTGTGCGAAAACCCCATGTAACCGCTATACTTTTCACTCCTGCGTTTTTTGCAGTGAGAATATCCACTTCAGTATCTCCTATGTAATAAACATCCTTGGAATCGTAATCAAGCATATCAATTATTTTCAAAATACCTTCAGGGTGAGGCTTGGGATGGTTCAGATCCTCCACCGCAACAATGATAGAAAAAAGATGTTCAATCCCTAAAAGTTTAAGATCCCATATTGCTCCTTTTCTTCGTTTTGATGTTAAAACGGCTTTTTTGGATGGATACCGAAGAACCTTATCTACACCGGGAAACATTCTGATTTTTCTTGGGTTGAGAGAATAAAACTCTTCCTTTATCTCATTTTCCAAGGATCTATCATTAAAGCCGGTGACTTTCTCTATCACTTTCGGAAGGGGATAACCCACGGCCATTCTTAGTTTTTCAACATCTAATTTTAAACCTCTTCTCTCAAATACCCTCTTGAAAATGAATACAACTTCTTCCCATGAATCCACTATCGTACCATCTAAATCAAATATTAATAGCACAGTCGGGCATGAGATTATGATATATATTCGCTTGCTCACCTCTCTTTACCTAAGGAGAAAGTATTTTTTATGTTTATCGTATATACATAAGTATGAAACTTCCCAGTGGAAAGATTGAGAAAACCATGTTCGGGGGAGAATTTTTTGAAGATTTGATTAAAGATATTGAGAGTGAGAAGTTCACGGGGTACATCAAGGTTATATCCCACACAAAGGGCTATTCATTCGGCCAAATAGTTTATGAGAACGGTTTACCCGTGCTTGCGGATTTCACCAACGAGGAGAGTTTGAAGGGTGATGATGCAATTCGTAAGATAGTGGAAATAGCTGTGGATGAGGATTCTGTTATTGAAATACACACTTTTGCATATAAGTCATCTACGATAAATGTGAATTTTCTGATTCAGAGTTATCCAGATTGCCGTGTGAGTGTTGCCAGTTCACGTGTGTTTTTAAGGAGAGAAGTGGGATTTGATGAAATCTCCCGTGATCTGGAAAGCATAAAAATCGAGCCACCGCCAAGAGAGGAGAAGGGAGGAGAGCAAAGGGAAGAGCGTCTTCTCAACTATCGCATTGTCGAAAAGGCCGCAGAACTGAAAGAAAGGGAGAAGGCAGTTAAGAGGAGGGAGGAGGAGCTGAAGAGAAGAGAGAGGGAGATAACAGAATTGAAAAGCATGATAGACAGAGAAAAAGACCATCTTGAATCTCTAAAAATTCAATTAGCTGCAAAAGCGGATGATCTGAAAAAAATGAAGGATGAGGTCGAAGAAAAGTATCATGAGTTAGAAGAGAGAATGCACAAAATTGAGAGAAAAGAAAGAGAAATAAGTGAGAGAACTGCAGAATTGAGAGAAAGGGAGAAAGAACTGGAAGAAAGGGAGAGAGATATGGAAGAGAGGGAGGAGAAGATAAGAAAAATGCAGGTTGAGATTAATAGGGAGGAGGAGAAGATATCCGAGCAGAAAAGGTGGCTCACAGAGCAGATAAGGGAAATAAAAGAGAGAGAAGAAAAAATTGAAAACTTGAGAAAATCTTTTGAAGGAAAGGAAGATGATTTGAAAAAAAAGGAAGATGATGTGAAAAGCATTCAAGTTAAACTTCAGAAAATGCAGGCTGAACTTGATAAGAGAGAAAAGATTCTCAGCGAGATGGAGAAGAAGATTGCGGATAAGGAGAATGAATTGAGGAAGAGAGAAGAAAAACTGGTCGAGGATGAAAGAAAACTCAAGGAAGGTTTTGAATCTCTGAAGAATCTGAAAAAAGAGGTGGATGCTGAGAAGGAGAATATAGATAGAATTCGTAGCGATATTGAGAGTAGAGAGAAGGAAATAAAAAAGAGAGAGAAGGATATTGAGGATAAATCGGCTGATATTGAGAAATTAAGGAGAAGTGTGGAAGAAAGGGAGAAAAAACTGAAGGATAAGGAAGATGAAATTGAAGAGAGGAGTGTAGCCATCAAGAAGAAGGAAATAGAGGTCGATACAAAACTGTACGATTTGCAGACGCTTCAATCTGAGATGGATGAAAAGGAGAAGGAGATTAAGAAGAGAGAAGATGAAATAGCTGCACGGGAAAAAGATGTTGAGAACAAACTCAGCGAGATTAAAAAGATGGACGAAAAGCTTAGAAAGAAGGAAAAAGAATTAAAGAAGATGGAAGGAGAATTAGAGGAAAAGAGAAAGGAAATTGAGGAGAAGATGAAGAAATTAGAGGATATTAAAAAGAGTTTGAAAGTCATATAAACTGACTTCTTATTTTTTCATTATTGTGGTCCATCCTCATTTTTATCTGGTTTCGAATTGCATATTATCCCATTTTCCCCTATCTGGAACCTTACTTGCAAACCTTCCTTTCTGGATCGATGCTTTATGAGAATCGCTTCACGGTAACTGTTTCCGATTTTTCGAAGATGAATAATGGTTTTGGCATTGTGATACAACGCGTGTCCTCCTATGGGTTTGATTTCTCCTGCTGTTGTGTCCATATAAACCTGATTGGTAACTATTACCGATATGTTCATTTTTCTTGCAATTGTACTCAACACACTTAGTTGCCATGCTAGGGACTTCTGGGTTGATAGATCCTCACCCACACCCCTCTCTGCACGATAATATTCAGTAAGGGAATCAACTATAATGAGGGGTATATTTTTTCTCTTCATTACTAATGTGGCAACTCTCTCTATTATTTCTGTTTGCTGGGAGAATTTGTAAACTTTGTAGAAAAGTATTCTCTTAGCAATATTTTCATCGCCACCCATCTGCCTGAATCTCTCCATCGATACACCTTCGCTGTCCACATACACCACAAAATCCCCTTTACGAGCCATATTTATGGCTGTCTGTAAACATATATTCGTTTTTCCGCTTCCAGCCTCCCCGTAAATTTCGGTAATGCACCCCCTCTCAAATCCCCCACCTAAAAGATTATCAAGCGATATGCATCCTGATTCCACATACTGATTCTCCACAGCCACAAAAAGGTATGCATATTAATTAAAATTTCTCTTTTTCTTTCTCTCTATTGCATCCATTATGCACTTCTTTGCCTTGCTGGCGTTTTCAAAACCGATAATACGAACCCACTTGTTCTTTTCCAACTCTTTGTAATGTTCAAAAAAGTGCTTTATCTGCTCTAAAATGCTATCTGGCACATCTTCAATATCCTTTATCTCCTCGTTTCTCGGGTCCACACCAGGATGGGGTACTGCTATAATTTTTCTATCCGGGCCGTGCTCGTCTTCAGTAACTAACATCCCAACGGGTATTGCTCTCACTAAAACACCGTGAGGGAAAGAGTCGTAAGAAATAACAAGACAATCAATGGGGTCGTTATCCTCTTCAAGTGTTTCTGGAATGAATCCATAGTTGAACGGATAAAATGATGCGGTATGCAAAACACGATCAACACGTATGACATTCATTTCGAAATCATACTCACATTTTATGTTGCTTCCTTTTGGCACTTCAATGAATACGTAAACGTCCTCTGGAGGATTTTCACCTGCTTTCATGACGTGAGGAATAAACGCATGATATTTTAATTTTTGGGATTTTAGCAGGGAGGTGATTATCTTGCTGATGACTCCCTCAAAAAAGGAAAAAAGTTAAATTCCCCTGAGCAATATGGCAAAGTGGGATGAGACAGAAATGGGCAGGTGGCAGAGCGGTTATGCGCGGGACTGCAGATCCCGTCAACTCGGGTTCGAATCCCGACCTGCCCTCTGTTCATAAAAATAGAATTTTTAGATAAAAAACAGAGAACTTACAAAATAGATATGCACTTCCCACCCTATAGATAAATTTTCTCAGAAAAAGATTTATTCTCCCATTCCATCCTTTTCAAAGGTGAGAAAATGTCAGTTATAGATATCCTTGGACCAGTTATGGTTGGCCCCTCAAGCTCCCACACATTAGGAGCGTTGAGAATTGCAAGATTCGCTTATAAGTTCATAGGAGGCATGCCTGAAGATGTCCATTTCATTCTACATGGCTCATTTGCTGAGAGTGCTATGGGGCATGGAACAGATAAAGCCCTACTTGCTGGGGTTCTTGGCATGAGGGAGGATGATGAGAACATAAAAAATGCCTGTGAGATTGCAAAAAAGGTAGGGGTGAGGTACAGCATAGAGTATGGTGACTTGGGAGATGTTCACCCTAACACGGTACTAATGGAAATAAAAAAAGGTGGGAAGATATATAGAATAATGGGCTCCTCCATAGGTGGAGGAGAAATTCGCATAGTGCGCATAAACGATGTGGATTGCAATATATCTTGGGAGTATAATACCCTCGTTTTGGTTATGAAAGATATTCCTGGGGCTCTGGCTCATATATTGAAGACAATAACAAAGAACATTACAAATCTCTACATGCGCAGGGTTAACGCTCTTGAAGGTAAGGCCATAACAATAATTGAGACTGATGAGGTCATACCCAAGAAAGATTTGAAGAATGTAGCAGATTGCGAATATGTTTATGAACTATTCTACATACGGAGGGATTGAAATGGATTTTGCAAGTTTTGTGGATAAAAGCAAGAGAGAGGATAGGCCGTTGCACGAGATCATTTTGGAGAATGAGTATCAGGAGATGGGAATACCTACAGAGTTAAACAGAAAGAGTGTAGCTAAGATATTAAGAGCTATAATCAAAGAGGGTAAGAGAAATTTTGGAAGGAAACAGAAAACTCTCACGGGAATGACTGGAGAGAATGCTTGGAAGATGAGCAGTTATGAGGTAAAATTTATAAGCAAATTCAACAGAGTTGCGATGATTTCTGCTTTAAGCTTTGCGGAGAGTAATGCTGCAATGGGGAGAGTGGCAGCCTGTCCAACATCGGGTGCCTGTGGTGTTATGTCGGGCATAGTTTACGCTCTGTGGAAAAGGGATAAAAATTTTGAGAAATTGCTGGACGCTTTCATAGTTGCAGGGGGTATAGGAGATATAA
>WALH01000008.1 GCA_015522935.1 DHVE2 group archaeon
ATAAGAGACAGTGGCCATACACTACAACAAAAGCGTTCACCAAGGAAGATATGCAGGAGATGCATGATCTACTTAAGAAGGTGAAATCGAAATTTATTCTCAGTATAAATGTTCTTCCCTGGATAAAAGAGATGTTCTCTGACTTTATAATAAAAAAGATTAAAACAAAGAGAAAGATAATAAATGTAAAAACAGGGGGTTCGGTTGGTTCAAGATACGAGTTCCTTATAATGAATTTTGATCCGGAGAAGACTATCAAGGGAGAATTGCACGATCTAGATGAGATAAAGGGCCACCTTACTAAACAAGAATATGCTTCATTCCCGGATGAAATAACGCTTATAGAAAGATATGTTAGTATAGGGGGATCATCAGTAGACAGGCAGGATAAAAAACCTGACGATATTGATCTTATAATAAGGTTAGGAGAACCAAATAATCTCAGGGATTTTCTCAAAAGGAACACAATATCGGAGATCAAGAAATCTAATCCACGGGCTCATCCCTTTCCTGAGGTTCATGGTCCAGCTGGTTATAGGATGCCCTTGTATGACCTTAAGATGATAAAGCGCCCCTGGGATGAGGTAAATGTAGAGATGTCCGAGGAGAAGATATCCCTGCCCGATTATAAGTGCGAACCAATGAAGCCATTCACCCCCATGAAGCCCCGGAAAAGATTTTATCGTATAAATGAGATTGTGGATTATATGTTTAACAAATAAAAAATGCAAGGAAAGAGAAATATTAATGGGAGAAAATTAAACAAGGCGCTCCCCTTTTTCATCTTTTTGGCAATGATCCCAGGCTTGGTTAGCGCGGGGACGATAACTTACAGAACAAAATATATAAGCGGTGATTGGACTACTTATATCTATCGCTATGATGCTTCGACAGATAGTTTTTCATCTAATCTTAAATATTCCTCCACCTACGATTATTTCGATGATAACGCCACGGTTGGGGATATTCTATATCTGGGAAGGTCTAACGTCCATTCCGCTTTTGATGGATTAGTCTTTTACATAGGGACAGCAATGTCGGGCACTGGAATAACGATTGTCCCTGAATATTATAATGGCAGTGATTGGGTAACAGTTGTCGATTATAGAGACGATACAGAACAGTTTACAGCAACGGGTGAAAGAATATTCCAATTTGACCCCACGAAACAAACTGGTTGGAGTTCTGTTAATGTGAACGGGGCAACAAAAGTATGGATAAGGTTTAGAATCTCTGCTCTAGATACTATCACTGAAGGGGGAGCTCAATCCACTCAATACACAAAATGGCGAAGCGATAGAATTTGGGTTGAAGATTACGCTTCCAGCACGCCAGCAACAACCGATGATATTTATAATGCTGATAAGAACGGGACATTTGACCTTTTGGAAGAGACGTCCCCAGCAACAGGGCTTGTCCCTACTTATTCTCTCCGACCTACAGATGAATTGGCAATTACCGTTGATGTAACCCTTTCTTCTGATACTGATGCAGGTTCAGGAGACACTGTTGATGTTCACGGTACGGACATAGATGGAGCGTCTTTAACCGAAAGCATAAATGTGTCAGCGGGGGCAGGAACATATACTACAGTTAATAAGTTTTCTTCAATTAGTAGCATTGACTGCAATGGATTTTCAAATGGAACAGTAAAAATAACCCAGAATCAATGGGGGGTAGTATGGAAAAAAGATAATTGGTATAGGTTTGACAAGGGGCTATACTTTTCTAATACCTATTTTGCCGACAGCGGGAAACAGTATTATATTAACATTAAGAATTGGCAGATAATGAGCGCCACTGTATGGCTGGGGGCAGAGGGTTCTAACATTACCTTTGGAGAATTGGTCGATGAAACAAGCAAATCTACCAAAAACGGTGTATCTATTCTATTTGACAATAAGGCTGATCAATATATCATTGTTATGGAAACATCAGGAGGGTCGGTCAAACTATACTCTTGCTATCTATCCTGCATTAATAGGAATGATGCTTTGGTTGCTGCAAAAGGCACGGCGGATGCAAATAACAGGGTTTGGAATACTGTTTTTACTGATGGTGTTGCCTTTTCACAGACGGTTTATACAAATATATTTAACTTAAATGTAATTAGCACTTCAGCAATCGTCAGGCGGCCAGTGACTACCGCCACTGTTGAAAGAGTTTATGGTAATTATGTATCATACGGCGCCTGGTTTCAAAACACTGAAGACGGTTACATCAAAGACATATTTGGCAGGAATATGGGTTATGCCGCTTTTATGGAGAGCGAATATGACTATAATTGCTCTCTGGTAAACGGTGATTTTGATGCTTGGAAGGTTCGTTGGTCTGGGACAAATAATTTAGCCAGGCTTTATCGTAAATACACTGTTAACATTAAGGTGATAGATAAGGATGGCAATCCTATTGAAGGAGCGAATGTAACTCTAAACGATGTTGATGGAACAGAGGTATTTTCCGCAACTACGGACAGCAATGGTGAAATACCCGAACAAGAGGTTTCAAGAGGGTATTGCCAATACCCTGACGACAATTTGGAGACCAATCTAACCAAGGACTATTCGCCTCACACCTTAACAATCTCCCACCGTGATCATCCTTCAAGAGAGTTTAAATTTACTTTAAACGAGAAAATAGATTGGACGATAGCATTATCAGATGCGCCCCAGAACTCTGGAACGGTTATTGTTCATGGGACAGAATATGCTCCAGATGAAGAAGGGGTGGTATATGCGCAAGTATTATACGGTGATGGAAGCCCTGCAAATTCTTCTGCTAATTGTAATATTACAATATTTAATAAAGATTCAATATGGGTTTCACAACAAAATATGACTTATATCCCGGGTAGTGATGGAGGTTTCTATTATAACTTTACAGTTCCTTCAAACATTTCTGTTTTTATGACAAATGTTAAATGCTCAAATCCAACCGCTTATGGCAGCTCTGATTTTCATGTTTCAACAGCAACAGATAGAATCATCTCTTATCTCGAAGAAATAAATTCAACAACACATACAACACACTCCTATCTGACTGGCACTATAAGCTCCCAATTAAATAGGATCGAAAGGAATGTTTCTTACATCAGGGAAAACATGTCCAATGCATCCGCCTTATCCTCTATGCAGATAGATGTGACCTGGCTGGTTAATAATACTGCTACACAGAATAATTATACTGACCTAAAATCTTATGGAGATACTAATTGGATAACCGCTACTGGATTCTCTACACATTCGGCAGCAGATGTATGGAATTATACAACAAGGCAGCTCTCATCACCGATATGCACAGATTCAAATCAGAATATGACAGGAATAATTGGAGCGAAAACAGAGTGCCCAACTAACGCATCTATTTATAATTATTTTACATACGGGGACAATGAGGATGCCTTCAAAGCAACAGGTTTCAGCACCCATTCGGCAGCGGATGTATGGACTGTTGCAGATAGAGAACTTAGCACTCCTGATAATTATAAGGCGGACGTTAGCGGGTTATCAACACAGGAGAACATAACAGATTTAAAAACACATGGGGATACATATTGGAACGCTACGGAATTATCAGACATCGCAAGTGAAGTCTGGAATTTCAATATTTCAACTAATATACAGGCACGTGATGCACTTTATGCTATCTATGAGGTTACCATACTCACTGGCTATGTTGCTCAACCCCTGGCCCTTCCCAATTATTATAAGGTGTTAGAGGGCGCTTATAAATATTGTGATAAATACGTTAGATCCATAGAGAATTAAAATGCAAACATGGAAGAATAAAACTATAAGAATTAATTATACATCAAGAGCCGCAACAACAGGGCTCACTGATGTAGTGTTAAACTTATGGAATCCAAATGGTTCTCAGATAAAGACAGATGCAGCCTTAACTGAGCTTGGTAACGGCATATACTATTATAAATTTAGACCCACAATAGAGGGAGTTTATTATGGTTTTATAAATTCTGCAACGAAGCCATACAGGAGGAACATTGAGATAGATGTACTATCAAAGCCAGCCGGGGGATCAGTAAATAGAATATTACAGAAGGGCGCTCTAAATGATGATGAGAAAAAAGAGCTCTTCAGTGCTTTATCGTCTCTCTCGATGGAGGTTGTAAAAATAAGCAGAGAAATAGATGAGATAAGAACGAGTTCCCTCTTAGGATGCAAGGA
>WALH01000009.1 GCA_015522935.1 DHVE2 group archaeon
GAATTATTCTTCCTCAATCAGGGAAGTTCTGTGTCTGACCCAGTAATAAACAACGACAATGGCCATGAGGACCCATATACCCAGAGCGATAATCCATGCTGCTATCGCATCTAAAAGTGGACCGATAACAATAAATCCAACCGGAGTAACGATTTCCACCAGTAATACAAATGTTGAGAAAACCCGGCTCCGATACTCGTTGGGAATTGCTCTCTGAATTTTCGCAGTGAGAGGTACGTTTATAAATGCTTCTGTAGAACCCCATGCAATTCCCAGCGCAACCAGAGTAAAGAAAGCTGAAGAACCGTAAAGAACGGTAACAGGAGAGATAATCCAAATAAAAATAAGAATGAGCAAACCGTTCAAAAGAAAACTGTGGAACAGATATTTCCCTGCTTTTTTGCCTACCTTTACTGCTATGACCATATTTCCCACAAATGCACCCGCCATAAATGAACTTTCCAAAAGACCGAACTGAAGGCTGCTAAATTTTAGAATTTCACGGAAAGAATAAGGCATGAGAATTGCTCCAAACGGCTCACCCAATGCGTTGAGAAATGTGGCCAGTCCAATAAGAGTGATCAGGTATTTGCTCTTTCTCAAAAAACTGAAACCCTCTTTCATATCTTTTATAATCTCACCCATCTTTTTTATTTTTTTAGTTATCCACCTGTATTTAATGGCTATTTCAAAGAGGCCGGAGCCAAAGAAACTCACTCCATTAACCATTAATGGAAGCATAATACCGCCTATCCCGTAGAGAAGTCCTCCCAAGGCGGGACCTATAAGTCTGGCTATAATACTTGATGCACTAACTATCGAATTTGCCCTCTCAAGTTCTTCGCTTTTTACCAATTCTGGAAATAGCGCGTTGGTTGCAGCACCGAAGAAAGGATTAAGAGAACCTATGACCACTGTCACGGCGAGAAGTTGCATTATGCTGAGCAGATTGAACATTATGATAAGGAGAAGAATCGCACCCCTTACCAGATCAAATGTAACCATCAGATTTTTTCTATTGTAACGATCTCCAATTACTCCCGCTATCGGTATAAACACAAGAAGAGGGAGCATCTCTGCTAAAAGGAAAACGGCCATCATACCCCCGCTGTGGGTCTTGTCAAGTACATATAGAGGGATGGCTACATCCTGAGCACCCCATCCCAGCTGCGAAACGAATCTGCCCGATACGAAGAGCCAGAAATTTCTCCCGAGACCTTGAGACTGCACATTTTTCACCACTGATTTATTTTCTTATCACTTTGCCTACGGTAGATTTTTCACTTATTTTTATTTTTTCTCCCTTAACCACTCCTATGTTGCATCTCTCCCCTACAATCACATTTTCTCCGTCCACCAAATCTGCCGTGGTTGATTCTATGTAAATATTTTCCCCTGTGATTTTCTTCGATTTGAGATGGCCTGAGAATCTTCTTATTATTCCCCTCTTGCTTTTTATTTCTATTTTTTCCCCTTTTATCTCGTCCACTTCGCTTTTTCCATCAAGTTTTATTTTTATCTCCTCTCCCTTCAACATTTTTGCTTTTACACTTCCGCCTATACTTACGTTCTCCCCAATTATTTTATCACATACCAAAGCTCCGCCAATTCTTACTTTTTCACCATTTAAATTCCTCGCATTTAAAATTCCCGCTGCACTTACATTTTCCGCAATTATGTCTCCTTCTATCTTTGCACTCCCAGCAGATTTGAAGGATTCAACTTTTATATATCCTTTTGCATGAAGGGAACCGGCCACAGATAATTTAATTGCTTTCACATCCCCCGTTATACTCACACTTCCCGCACCTGAGATGTATCCGTATTTTCCGGGAGGTATAGTGCAACTGCCTGCACACTTGTAATCTTTCTTTCCACTTTCTTCCTCCTCTTTTATCGCATTCTGCACAGCTTTATCCAGATATTCCGCTGTTGTTTCGTTCTTCTCTTTCGCGCCCGTTTGTTCGACTTCTTGCTGGTATCTTTGCAGTATATCCTCGTAGGTCTCTCTCGAAATCTCTCCACTACGGTGTTTTTCTTCCAATTTTCTTATGAATTCATCATTCATAGGCGTACATGGAATTCCCTGATTTAAAGTTTTTTATAAAAGATAGGAATTTAAAATTGAGCCTCAAATTTGAACTTTCAACCTACAAGTTGAAATAGATGATCGCTATGCTCATCTATGAATTCCTTCGATTTCATCCTGAGTTTGATATCCCCACGACGAATAGCTATGCTAAAATATCTCTACGAAGAGAGGCATCCAAATGATATAGCCGAAAAATTTGCCATATCACGCCAGGCGGTGGATAAGCATCTTGCCAATCTATATCGTGCGGGACTTGTGGAGAAAAGGATAAAGGAGGGCAAAAGACCGATGGTTTGTTATACCATAAGCGATGCAGGTCTCAGATTTGCAGAAAATATCGAGGATACGGTGGAAAATTATATGCTGGAAATAAGAAAAAACATTGAGGAGAGAATAAAGGAGCTGGATAGGGAACTGGTATATGGAAATATTGGCGAAAGGGAATACCGTGCTCTTCGCAAAAAATTGGAAGCTCGATACTCATGGCTAAAGTGGTAATAAGAAATCGGAAAATGCTTATTGAAAAAGTTAGAGAGCGTATACAATTTTTTTCATATTTGGGCGTTCTTTGTAAAACATTCTGCTGCCACATTCACATTCTAATTGCTGAACGCTCAACTCGCTTTCGAGGGGTCTGCCACATCGAATACATCTATACACGGGGTTTCACCTCCCTCCATTCATTATACACATCGGGATTGTAAGCGGCACCTGCGAATTTCAAACCACAGTGCTTGCATACCCATATACCTGTGGAATCTCTAACAACTGAGTAATGATGACATCTTGGACACATATACCTTTTACTTTTCTCCTGATAAATTTTCGCCCATTGATTTCTGAGAGGAACGCCGTATCTCGGCCCGAAACGACCAGCAGCACTAACTTTCTTAGTTCTTCTCGTCATCTGTATCACCTAAAATATTCTTTCGAATCTGCTGGCCGATATTCAAACTTCTATTTATAACTTTCTTGACCTCATCATAGGTGAAAGTTCCCCGTAGACCTTTTTGCATGGCGTTGATCATTCCTTCTTCGTTCGTTGTGACCGTTAATCTCGCTGAAGCTATACTCTCTTCATCTAAATTCGGATCTGCCACGATCCATTCTCCTATCTTGGCAAAGGTTACGGGTACAGGGTAGTGCAAAACGGGCAATTTGAAATCGTCGCCTAAATTGTAGCGGGATGCGGGAACAATGGCATTGTTCAAAGCAGCTATGGCTCCTATTCCACAGGCATCAAAGAGATTACCATTGTAGTCTAATATGTGAATATCTATAAAAACAACCCATACCTTTTCTCCCTCCTCTATAACCAATTTTTCAAGATCTATTGCGTGACTCTCACGGATTCCTCTATCCACTACACGGGCCAGTTCAACGGCTTCCTCACCAGGAGGTCCTGGTTCGAATGTTGGAGACGCAAGGGGCACAAGTTCTGCATTTGTAGTCATTATCCCCATATTAGGTGTATCCGGAAACGGCTGTCCGGGCTCAATCTTAACGCCAACAAGAACACGTGTATCTCCGAGTTCTACAAGAGCAGAGCCCTCTGCACGGGTTACAAAACCCATTGTGATTTTTAGAGGACGAACTTCATCAAAATTTCTACCATCGATTCGTGTGCCTTTTAGTGCGAGTTTTTTAATGTAATCTCTTTTTGATTCTGCCACTACACCTTCGCTAAATTTATTCGACATCTTCATCACCTCTGTACTTGCTCTTAAGGGTATCTACCTGCATTTGATGTATTTTCTTTGCAGCCTCCGTGATCATATCCATCGCAGCTGTCAATTCTTCATATGTCATATTTCCATCCATCTGCAAGAGCGCAATCTCACCCGTTCTTGGGAGAATAGCCATAGGAACATCTGCTTCTCCATAATTATCCTCTTCCTTGTTTAGATCAAGCACGACGACTCCATCTACCTTACCCGCAGCGCAACCAACAATTATATCCCGCATTGGGATTCCTGCATCTGCAAGAGCCAAAGAAGCTGCGGTTATCCCGGCAACTCTTGTGCCTGCATCTGCCTGAAGAACTTCGATATAAACCTCTATACTTGTTCTCGGAAATTTATCCCCAAATATCACACTTGTTAAGGCCTCGCTAATCACTTTGCTGAGTTCTACGCTCCTTCTATCTGGCCCCGGCCTTTTTCTCTCATCCACACTGAATGAAGCCATGTTGTATCTTGCCCTCACAACTGCCCTGTTTGGATCCTGCATGTGCTTCGGATACGCTTCGTGAGGTCCATAAACAGCAGTTATAATTTTGTTACCGCCCCATTCAATGTATGCTGAGCCATCCGCTCTTTTTAAAACACCTACCTGCATTTTTATTGGTCTTAATTGATTTGGCAATCTTCCATCTATACGGAGGCCATTATCATCAATTAACCGCATATCGGTTTTCATACCCATATTCATTCACCTCTTTCTAAAAATTCCTTTATCTTATCCGTTAGACCGTATATGTGGGCTTCGGATTCTATTATTCTGATTGCCTTTATTACCCGAATTATGTCATCTGGAGAACCGGCAATCCATATTACACCGTTCTGCCCAACGTATATTTTGCAATTTGTGTACTCTTTTATCATCTGTATCATTGAGCCACTCTTGCCTATAACTCTTGGCACCTTGGTGGGCGAGATTTTTATTATATGTCCCCCCTCTAATTTACGAAGACCTTGCTCCTTCATTGTTATCCATACTTGACCCAGTTCATTCACGTTACTGACCTTAGCAAGTATGACATCTCCAATGCTGAGATATCTTCCTGTATCTCCCATCTCAACTCTCCATGGGACATCATTTACGTGGAGAGGGGCATAATAGGGTGCATTTATATCCACAACCCAGTTCATTGGTGCAAGATCCACAATCTTTCCTATTATTTTATCACCTCTTTTTGGGATGTAGCATCCAGAAAGAGGTATGACGTTAACATATCCAGAACGCTGCTCTACAATTCCAAGATACTCCGAATACATTTTTCCATTCTCAACAAATACGCCTCTACCGGGTTTTCCTTCCTGTTTTATTTCTTCTCCAGGAACAACTATTTCTCGAACTTTCTTCTTTTCATCCATATAAATTACCTCCTCAAAATTTTTGTTTGAACATTACCGTGGGTTTTTTTATTCAACATATCTAAAAAATCGCCTTGGAGTCCTGCTGGTATTTCGACCACACCTATCCATGAGCCATCTCTCTGCCATTCTTCTTTGATTATTTTTCCCATATCCACAATCTCTCCATAAGCTTTGCCATACATATCTCCACTCAACTTAACTGCAATCTTTACCTTATCGAACCTTATTGGTATTATGGGCTTGAGTGCTTTTAGAACCATAGGAACCTGCTCTTCCACTGATTTAAGGGGATCTATATGAACCTTTGCCTCCTCCATAGCAAGCTCTATTCTCTGGGGAGGATGTGGAGCTCCAGTTTGTGGATTTATTGCATTCCTTGCGATCTCCACTATTATTCTCTTCTTTTTTTCTTCTAACATCTTCCTTCTCTGCTCCGTTGTTAACTGAACCTGACCTTTGAGAATGATCTGTCTTGCAACTTCGTTAACATTAGTTGTTTTGAATATCTCTTTTATCAGTTCTTCACTTGCACGCTCTCCTTTACGTGCATCCTTGAATATCTCGTCAATAACTAAGTAATCCACAACATTGGTTATCTTCCCAGATTTGATATCATCCACCGCTTTGGGATCGATAAGCACTTCAAATCTATGACCTGAATGCTCATATCTGGCTACAACAGCATCTTCAAGGCGAACCATCTTTTCCTTCACCTTTCTTCTTCTCCATATATTTCTTAACGTAATTCTCCATCTCTTCCAAGCTCATCTTCTTGAAATTTTCACCTTTCTTAATGTATCCCATCTCCAAGGTGAGTTTATCTATCTCATCTTCAGAAACTGCATCTATTCCTTCCAGACCGAGCATAAGTGCATCTTCTAAATTCATATCCTCTCTGTATTTTTTCTCAAAAAGTTCCATTACGACCTCTCTTCCTGTGCCTATTGCAACTGCCTTGTATGCTATGGCCGCACCACTTGGCTCTGTTTCCATAAGATATATTCCCATATCATCTATGCCTGCGATAAGAAGAGATGCACCAAAAGGTCTTACACCTCCGTACTGTGTGTACTGCTGTTTGAAATCGCAAATCCTTTTGACCAACTGTTTTACTGCGATTCTCTCACCATACGTCACCCTTTCTATCTGTGCTATCAGTCTTCCATAATCTACTAACACCCTTGCATCCGCAACAAGCCCGGAAGTAGCGCATCCAATGTGCTCATCTATCACGTATATCTTTTTAATACCTTCCTTTTCCACAAGTCTGCTTTTTATCCTCTTATCTGCGATTAAGACCACACCGTCTTTGAATTTTATACCAACAGTCGTTGAACCTCTCTTAACAGCAGATCTCGCATATTCCACCTGAAAGAGCCTGCCATCTGGACTGAATACAGTTATTGCTCTATCGTAGGCCATTTGTGCTGGTTGCATGTTATTCACCTCTCTTTTTCTACGCCATATATCAACTCATTATAAAACTTTACCCCTTACCCTTCCGTTCGCTAACGCTCACTCCACCACTTAACCCACCCATTGGTTGCAGGAGGTAAAGACTACTGTATTTAGGGATAAAGCACCTTTTTTAAAGGGGCTAAAGGAACTCGCTGTTGTTTCCTGAAAAACAGGCGAACATATAAACCAAGGACAAAACATCTTTGTATTTCATAACCTCTCCATAGGATACTATAAAATCAAAAAATGTGAAGACTTACCGTCTTCTAACGTACTCTTTGGCCTTGCTCTTTGCGATTATTAACATCATGGTTGTATCTATCATTTTGCATCACCTCCATTTTCTTTCTAATTACCCAATTAACACCTTATATTTAAATAATTGTTCTTTTTTTGTAAATAATATGGAATTTTTACCGTTTTTCTTTCCAAACTTCAATAACTAAGTTTTGAAATCGGAAGTTTTATTTACTGTAACCCCATGCCTTGATATGGATGAACTGGATGTATCAATACTGAAGATTCTCTGGAAAGATGGAAGAACGCCAATACACAGAATAGCGAAGGAAATCGGGATATCCACATCTGCTGTTGATAAGAGGATAAAGAACATGATGAAACGTGGTGAGCTCTTAGGTTTCACCGTGCTTTTGAATCCTGACAAAATTTTGAACAGTATTGTGATGGCTATAAGAACGAAGAAAAGGAGAAGGGAAATAATGGATATATTCTCCAAGATAAGAGGAGTTATGCACATTATCGCATGCCTTGGAGGAAGGTATTACGGGGAGTTCTGGTATGGAGATGAATTCGAGTTTGAGGAAAAATTAGAATTGCTCAAAGAACTAACGCGCCTTTACAGAATGGATATTTATAAGCATAGAAAAGTTCAGAGTGAGAAGCTCGACAAAATAGATTGGAAAATAATAAGCGAAATGAAGGATAATTCCAGGATTTCATTTTCCGAATTGTCTAAACGGATAAATATTTCGTCAAAAACAATTGCAAAAAGATGGAAAAATCTCACCGAGAACGAGATTTGTAAGGCGTATCCGGTAATAAACCGCCCCCTCTCACAGGATATCTTCTGGTTCTCTCTCTTCATAGAAGTTGAAAAGCTATCTGTGGAGAATACCATAAGGAAAATTCCAAACCTCTGGAGAACTTCACTTTTCTCAGAACCCAAAATGGTCTACGGTGTTTTTTACGCGAATAATGTTTATAAAATAGATGAAACAATGGAAAATATTATGGATATCGAAGGTGTTAAAAAGGTTCACTATGAAATAATAGTGGAAGAGCGATTTTATCCTGAGTACATAGACTACATTAGATATAAAATGGAGAAATTAGTGGAATAAATCTTCGTATCCCGCCTTCTTCGCATCTTCGCTGAATTTCTTCACACCCTCCTCGGTTTTGGGATGCAGAAGCATATCTTCTAAAACTTTGAAAGGAATCGTGGCAATGTCCACACCTGTTAATGCAACTTCACGAACCTGTCTCGCATTTCTCATGCTCGAAGCGATTATTTCCGTATCAAAATTGTAGTTGACGAATATATCCACTATCGTTGATACAAGATCCACGCCGCTCACTATACCGTTATCATCCACATTCCTCCCTTCCCATGGATAGTAATCACCCTTTTGATAATCCGTACCCCTTCTCATATTCAGTTTTTTATCACGAAGATAATCATCAATTCTCCCGGCAAAAGGACTTACGTATTTTGCTCCTGCCTTTGCGGCCAAAAGTGCCTGCTCGGGTGTCATTACGAGCGTACAGTTAACCCTTATACCTTCCTCACTTAGTTTCTTTATCGCCTTCAATCCTTCATAGTACCCAGCGTACGTGTTTACGGGTATTTTAATCACAACATTATCTGCTATGTCATTGAATTTTTTGTGGAGAACCTCAGCTTCACGAATCATATCCTCCGCCTTTACACTCATGACTTCAAGGCTGACCGGCCTATCTTTTCCTGCAACTTTCAGGATTTCGGCCACATATTCTTCTAAACTCATATCTCTCTTTTCCTCTTCCACCGCTTTCCTTATCAGAGAGGGATTTGTGGTTATGCCGTCCACAATTCCCCAGGAAATCGCTTCACGAATCTCGCTTAATTTTGCTGTATCTATAAATATTTTCATCTTCTGCTCACCTCCATAATTTTCTTTACTGCCCTGATTATACCCTCATCATCCAGCCCATAGTAATGGAGCAACTCATCCCACTTTCCACTCATACCGAACATATCCCTCATGCCAACTCGCAAAAGCCATGATGGATGGTTTTCCGCAAGAATTTCCGCAACCCTTGAACCCAATCCATTATAAATATTGTGATCCTCTGCGGTAACTATCCTTCCAGTTTTCCTTGCGGATTTTATTATCAAATCCTTATCTATCGGCTTCACCGTGCTCATATTTATAACTTCAGTGTCGATTCCTTCTTTTTTCAACTTCTCCGCTGCTAAAAGAGCGTATTGCACTTCTATTCCTATAGCCATTATAGTTACATCCCCCCCATCTCTCATAATTTTCCCCTTACCGAATTCGAATTCACCGTCAGTTATATTGGGAAGTGCAGGTCTCGTTAAACGAACGTAAAAGGGTCCGTACTCCTTGGCAACGAATTTTATAACACTTCTCACTTCATTGGAATCTGCAGGGACGATGACGCGCATATTTGGCAGGCCTGACATCAAGCCGATGTCTTCGATCATCTGATGACTTGCTCCATCCTCTCCTACACTCACACCCCCGTGGGTTGCGACGATTTTAACGTTTGATTTTGGATATGCGATACTCTGTCTCACCTGATCGTACGCTCGTCCGGCTGCAAATACTGCAAAGGAAGATGCAAAAACTATTTTTCCACTTCTCGCAAGACCGGCGGCGGTGCCCATCATATTCTGCTCTTGAAGCCCAACATTTATGAATCTTTCTGGATATTTTTTGCCGAACATCGCTGTTTTTGTTGAAGTGCTCAAATCCGCATCCAAAACAACCAGGTTATCATACTTGTTACCCAGTTCTACCAAGGTCTCGCCATAGGCTTTGCGGGGGGATTCATATTTCCAGTTCATATTCTTCGCCTCTCTTCCTCAATTTCTTTGAGAGCTATTTTAAATTCCTCCTCATTCTCTGGTGGTTTGCCATGATATTTTGCAGTGTTCTCCATATAACTCACACCCTTACCTTTAATCGTGTTGGCTATTATAACAGCAGGCCTGTCGCATTTTTTCGCGTTTTGAAGGGCATTTACAATTTCCTCCACATTATGCCCGTTGATCACGAAGGGGCACCATCCAAATGCACGCCATTTCTCTGGCAGAGGGTCGAGGATTTCCATGGTATTCGTGTAATCATCCAATTGAATTCTATTTCTATCCACAATCGCTATGAGATTATCAAGTTTGTGAGTGGAAGCGCACATTGCCGCCTCCCATACATTTCCTTCTTCAATTTCACCATCTCCAAGAAGAACATAAACCCGATAGTTCTTGGAATCCATCTTCGCTGCCAAGGCCATTCCAACTCCCACACTCAATCCCTGCCCTAAAGAGCCTGTGGAAATTTCCACTCCGGGAATTCCTAAAGAAGGATGTCCCTGCAAGCGTGATTTTATTTTTCTGAAGGTGAGAAGCTCATCCTCAGGGAAGAAGCCACGAATGGCTAACGCAGCGTAAAATGCCGGTGATGCATGACCTTTACTGAGAACAAAGCAGTCCCTCTCAGGCCATTCAGGATTCTTCGGGTCGATGCGCATCTCATGAAAATAAAGTACTGAGAGAATTTCCGCGGAGCTTAACGAGCCTCCCGGGTGACCGGAACTGGCATTGTAGGTCATTCTTATGACCCATTCCCGGATCCTGGTGGCAATCAGTTTTAGTTCTCGCACCTTTTCGGGATTCAAATCCATACGAAGGGAGAGATAACACTCCCCCTTTTATTATTTTCGTTTTGAGGTATCTTGCCACAGTATAACGACACGGTTAAATAGAAAGAAGGTATACCCAGTTTGCGGTGATATAGCATGTCTGGTGGGTTAAGAGCGAATATCTCTCTATATGGAGAAAGGGGAAAAATTATTGAAAGAAAAAAGGAACAAAGCAACAGAAAAGTTATTCTCTCTCTGATCGCAGTTGTAGTGGTGATCCTCAGCGGGTTTTACATAGGAATGTTCACCGGCAAACCTCACGGAATGACCATGGTTCCGCTTTATACTTCGTACCGAAGCAATGTTATAAAAAGTGGAACTTTTCTTAAATATGCCGACCCCAGCGAGAGGATATATGTTACGATTTCCCTCAAATGGAGAAACGAGCCGGCACTGAATGAATTTTTGAAGGAAGTTAATGATCTGAAATCGCCATACTATCACAAATTCCTTAATTACTCTGAATTCAAGAAAAACTTTGCACCACCTCAATCCATATACGACCAGATTTTGCAGTGGATAAAAAGCGAGGGTGTGCATGTGCAGTACGCATACGGACTTCACAGTTCCATAACAATTTACGATACCATATCCAACGTTTCAAGACTCTTTAATGTTCAGTTTGGATATTTCAAGAGCAACGGGAATCCTCATTACAGGCCGTATTTCTTCGCAGCGATGAATCCTCCAAGTGTTCCAGCTAAGTTTGTGCTTTATATAAAGGGCATAGACGGACTGGATAATTCTACCAATTTTCATTTGAATTTCTTAGATTACCAAGGAACTGATTATCTCACAGGTTCGGATGTTGCCAAAATGTATCGAGTTTTCGAATTATATAACGATACGTCAGATGGTTCTGCAAGCAACAAGCATATATTTGCAACAGGGTTGAGAGTTGCCACAGTACTGTGGGAGGGAACTAACTCATCAGGCA
>WALH01000010.1 GCA_015522935.1 DHVE2 group archaeon
AGATGGAACCGTTTCCAAAATAGAATCTCTCAGTTTTTCATCAGAATAAAGAAATCCATCTTTTTCGATCAGCAAACCTGAATTGCGGGCATATTCCACAAAATCATCGGCTACCTCTTTTGGCAGATTCAAATCATCCAAAGTGATTCCCTCATTCGGGATTTTGGAAAGAACATCTTTAAATAATGCTACACGATAAATTTCTAAATAGGGGATGATTTTTCCCATAATTTCATAAATCTTGTTTATATCCTCTTTTATGATATTCATAGTTTTGTTGAGTTTCTCAAGCTTACCATTCGTCTTCTCCTCTGCTTCGTTAATTTTCATCTCTATACTCATCTTCTGATTCAGCATTTCCTCTCTCCACATGTTTTCCTGGTAGGAGAGCTCATTTCTTAATTTCTCTAAGTTTCTCTCTATCATCTCGATCCTCAATCTGTTCTCGGTGGATGTTTCAATTGCATACTCCTGCCCCTTCGTTCTCATAAGAGAAGCAAAGTTCTTTGGGATGTAATGAGGAATATATTCTCTTAATCTGCTAACTATTTCCACATAAGTTGAGTGAACCTGTTTTGGAGAGATCAGCTTTTTCTCTATGGCTTTTTCTATATCTTTTGTAATTATTTTCCCTTCTCTGAATTTAAATAGTTCTGTACCACTTGTTCTTGTTCTAACATCCTGCATTACCTCATTCACTATCCTTTCCGATTCGTCGATACCTACAAATTTTCTTAGATTGTAGATGATGTCGTTGAGTGTATACTGATATACAAGTTGCAGAATGTTAGGGGGAACCTTATTCACATCTATTTCCTCCTCAGTCCCTATCACTTCCTCTACATATCTTAATTTTTTCATAAATTTTTCGTACTTTAAGGTGTATTCTCTAAGAGCATCAATATCCTCTTTCAAAACTTGGTGCATTTCATATATTTTATTTACCTCCTTCTTCATGCCATCTATCTCGGTTTTAAGACCATCAATCTCCTTTATTTTTGATTCATATTTTTTTTCTATAGATTCTTCAATTTCTCCTATTTTTGTCTCCAAATCTTTTCTAAACTCAGAGATCATCTGAGTGGAAACCCTATTTTTTAGATTTTCCTGAATTTTCTTTATCTCATCCTCTACATCCATTTCCATCACACGAAGGTCTTTATTATTTTAGTAACATCATTAATCCACTTCTTGTAATATTCGTCAGCCACTATGTCCCCCCGCAATCCTCTTATTTTGTTTGTTGTCTTCTCCACCAAAATCGGCCAGAGATCATCGGTCATATACTGGGCTGCAGTGCCTATCTCGTTGAAAGAAAGGGTTAATATTTCATCTACCATACCCACCCCAGCAACCTGAGAGATCTCTTTTTTCAGATATTCAAGTATTTTCATATTTTTCCTGTACTGCTTGGTGTAGGCAAATCTTTCCACGAAAAGCAATCTGCTTAAGTTATGCAACTCCCTTTTTATGTTTTCTGGATATTTCTCTGTTTCAGGACCACTGAGTGGCTTTAGCTGAAATATATGATTTGCTATAGTGCTCCATTTACTTACAGTTTCTATTAGAGTCCTAAGAGACTCATAATTAAGCTCTCTTGTAACTACAATGGCAAGAAAAGATGCGTTACCCACACCGGATATTATTAAGGAACCGAAATCATACTGTTCAACGGAAATCTTCATATTCTTGGTTTTTAACTGCGAGCATATCTTGTGGAGGTTTGCCTTGAACATATTGAGAAGATAATACTGTTTTGCATTGAGATCTTCCGGTATTATGGAATCAAATACTCTTCCATCCACGCCAACGAATAGTATTATGTCTAAGTTTCCTTCCTCCTGCAGCTTTTTAAGAGCAAGATGGATAAGAGAACGAAGTAGCGTAACATCCTTCGCTTCAAGGGTTTTTTCAAGAGTTTTTTCGGGCAAGTCACCTCACCTTTAGACCATATGAATCAAAGATTATTTCTATAATCTCCTCAGGAGAATAAGGATAGTTCCACCATTTTTTTATGTTCTCTAATTTCATTGTAAGGGCGGGAGGGGCTTTTAACATCTTAGCTGTTTCTATTGCATCATCAAATATTTTACCGTAATCTTCCTTCTTCTCCTCTTTCAGTTCCAAGGGTGTGCTCCTTACCACAATTCCTGCGCCTCTCACAAAGATAAACGGATACACACTCTCACCATGCTTGGTTCCTCTCATTTTTATTATCTGTAAAGTCCTGTTGAAAGCTCCACCAACAGGATAATAATCCATATGAATTACACCATCCGCTAGGTATACGGGTGTTAAGACATCCTCTCCAATTGTTTCTCCTGGTTTGGTGTGCTCTTCAACGGTAGCCACCACTACGCCCAGATTCTTTACTGTGTAGAAAAGATTGCCTAGGAGTTCTCTCTGTAACAGTTTGTCTTTGGTAGCCCATATAACAGGGGTGAGGGGGTCCACCACAATCCTTGTTTTTATAAGGTAATCACTTCTTGCCTTAACGAGTGCAGGTAATTGTTCTTCTATCATTTTTTTGAAATTCTCACCTTTTAGATGGATGAAAAATAGATTCTGCTCATAGTGTTTCTCCATATCAAAACCCATCAATGCACCCTCTTCCATTATCTGCTTCGGTTTCTCTTCGAGGGAAATGTACAATCCCTGTTCACCTCTTTCTATGCCATACATTATGAACTGTATTGCAAAGGTTGTTTTTCCAGTACCACTTGATCCAACCACAACGTTGGCTGTTTTGTCTCTAAAACCACCTTCTATGAGTCTATCCAGACCATATATCCCTGTGGGAAATCTATTCATCTTCTTTCACCTCCTTTTTCACATATTTAGCAAGAAGTTCAGCAAAACTTCTGCTCTTATTTGCTTCATCTACGATATTAACAATCTTGCTTTCATCAATCTCCTCAACCTCCTCCTCACCAACCGTTTTGGAAAAAGCCTCTGCAAAGGACTTGGCAGAAGCTGTAACTTCCGAAACCTCTGATAACCTTTTCCACGGTCTTTCGGTTTCGATGAGGGGTGATCTTTTAATTTCTAAATATTTCTCACCCATGATGGTGAGTTTGTTTTTCTCTACAAGTCCATACCTTTGAAGATTGAACATTCTTGCCTCGTAATCTTCCACCTGAATTTTCTTCCCTTTCTTCAAGGAATTCAGAATTTCAATATCAATGTTATCGATCACATATCTCAGAACACCGAGCGGATCCATATCAACAACGAATTTGCACATTTCACCTCCGTTATTGACGCACTCCGTCTCTTTGACATGGCAGGAGATATCCATATCCTTTTCAAAGAACATAGCAAAAGCGTCCGCTGTCAGGTAGCATGTTTTTCCCTTAACATCTGAGAAAAGTTTTGCCACTTTTGAATTCTTCACGCCAAACGTCATCTGAAATGGAGAAATTTTAAGACATTTGAGATTTCCAAGCCCGATTTCTCGAAACACAGTTTTCATATACTGAAAAAGAGGAGTTCTCTCGACTTGAAGAGGGTTTGTACTTCTTAGCATTAATTTGATTTCCCCTGCAGGTATCTTTGATTTAGTTATAGCAGTGCTTAATGCAACCTCCATCTTTGTTAATTCTCCGAATACATAGATTATTCTGGCTATGTTTTCCTCCATGGTCCCCCCTCTAAGTAGTGGTATAAAGCTTTTAGAATGTGAACGCTCTTAGTTTTCAATTCAACACTCATCCTATCTTTGAGGTCTATTATCATATTATTGTTTATTATGTTCATACCTCTTATGCTTGTTTCAGGGAGGTAGTACCATTTCTTATCAGTTTTTATGAACAGCGAATCTGGCGATAGCCAGAGGGAGCCAGAACCCCTCAGGAGCCCTGCATTCTTATCACGAAGATTGTACTCTATCTGGCAGAGCTTGTAGGCATACATACAGATTACATTAAACGTTTGAAGTATATAAATTTTTTCCCAATAATCCCCATCCTAAATCTATGGTATCATTTGTAATTTATTTAGCCAGTAATCTCACAATATCATATGGTATAATTTGTAATTATACTTGTATGTTGAAACCCTTAGTTTTTCCAATAATGAATTTCTCCTTTCCGGATCTCACAACATTGATCAGGAAGAACCTATACAGAGAGAAAACATCATCATACACATTTTTGTAGTTCCTATTTGCTCTTCGTGCTAATTCTCTTATTGATATCGGACCGAATTTATTTGATACTTCTATTATTTCAAATCTCTTTGGGGTAAGGGCTGAAAAGATTTTTTTATCCTCTATAATGATCTCTTCCCTTATCTCCTCACCATCTTGCATGTTTAAAAGGTATAGATAAGCCTCACCCACATCAGGATCTGTGCATTTTCTTATTTTAAGTATCTTGCTGACTTTCTCAAACCTGCCAATCCTCTTTCTTATGCTTCTTTTGAGCACTTTCACGTCATCTTCCGTATACACTCTCTTTACTACAAATTCCATTTTTATCACCTTAAATGTTGGATAGATCCATGGCTATTATGTTCCTTCTGAAAGTTTTAACTATTTTTACAATGTTATCGAAATTTCTCTTTGGAAAATCTTTTGTGCTCATATAGTTTCCATTTTCATCATAAACATCCATATGCTCCATTCCATCCAAATTGTCCCACCTTGCAAGAGTGATCCATTTTCTCCCTTTGAGGATTTTGTAGGAATAAATATAAAATTTCATCCTCTTTCCCGTGAAGTACTCTATAGATTCGATCATTTCTCCCCGTGAAATTAGAATTTTTTTTATATTTAGCATGTTTCTCACCTCAGATTATAGTAATCTCCAAAGATGTAGCGTAGTTTTTTAATCAGAGCATTTACCTTTGACCACACTTTATCTTCCTGAACAAGTCTCTCAGAGAGATCAATTTCATCTTCTCTGGGATATTCCCTCCCTATCAACGAAGCAAGCATTGCGTAAGCGATTTTATGGTTGTATTGAGTGTACCCCCCTTCCTGAATCATTGTGAACATCTTTCCCTGCAACTTTATTCGATTGATCATGTCTACAAAACCTCTCGTAGTTAAATTTAATCCAATATTTTTGTTGGAAAAATGCGGATCAAAACCATTCTCCACTATTATGAAATCTGGGTTGTAATCCTTCAGCAGAGGATCCACAAAATTTTCGAAGATCAAATCGTATTCTTTGTCCCCAGAGCCCTTTGGAACAGGTATATTTATCGTATATCCTGTTCCTTCTCCTCGTCCTATCTGATGAATGAAACCCTCATGAGGATAAAAATCTGTCGGGTCACGATGTATGGAAATCAGAAGAACGTTAGGTGAGGAATAGAAGATTTTCATCGTTCCATTGGCGGCATGGGCATCCCAGTCTACTATTGCTATTTTCTTCAACCCCCTCTCCATTATATGCATTGCAGTTATGGCCGCATTGTTAAGGAGGCAGAACCCTCCGTACATATCTGAGCTGGCATGATGACCGGGGGGACGAACAAGTGCATATGAGAAATCATGATATGCGCTCAAAATCTCATCGCTTGCCCTTATGCATGTTTCTGCTGCTATGAGCGCGGCCATATACGAATATTTGTTGAGATATGTGCTATCCCCAAGATAAGTTTGTCCTCTCATGGACATTTTCTCAAGGAAATCTAAGTAGGTCTCCGTATGGACGGTCAAAATTTCCTCCCTATCTGCAGGTTCTCGAATATCTATGAAATCAAGGTTGCCTGAAAGGGTTTTGACAAGGTATCGGTATATGGATTCAATTCTCTCAGGATTCTCTGGGCTTCCCCTCATATTATGGTAAACGTGTGTTGGATTGTAAAGCACAGCGATATTCATTGGCTCACCTTTTTCACATATTCCATCCATCTTTTTTTATCCTCAATCTCATTTTCTCCCCTGAACTCCTTGAGGAATAGTACTGCCCTTCTTAAAATTAGCGCCTTGTTTACAATGTATTCGGGGACCTCATTCATTTCATCAATTCTTTCCCTCATTCTCTCATAAAGATTCTGATACTTCTCGAGAGCTTTTTCCCTGTTGCCTTCCATAATATCCTTCTTTATTTTGTAAATTGCACCCTCTACCTCTATGGTTTCCGGTATGCTCACGGAGAGGACGTTTGCCATGTCTTCTATAATTTTAATTGCCTCATCCCTCTTCATTGTGCCCCCTCGCTATGTTTATCGCCTCTTCCATTGTTATCTCTCCAAGAAGAACTCTTCGGGCAAGGGATTTTGAGATTGTTATCATTCCCCTGCTCTCTATTCTGCTTCTCCTCTGTATTTCCCTTAAATGTCCATCCCTTACAATTGTGTTAAGTTTTCTTTTCACAATGTTCCCTCTTGAGAACGCTATGGTTTTTGCGGATTCGGCATCCCTATTTGTTATGGAGTTGCTTGTATTTCTTTCATCCACTATCTCCACAGTGTATTCTTCCACAAGAAAATTCACTATCCTGTTTCTATTGACTACATCACCGTTACCTACCCTTATAAGGAACTTCTCTGGTTCGTAGCCCTCGTATATCCCATCAATCGTTTCTTTCACCAAATCCACATCGCTTAACTGCATTTCTTCCACTATCAAACCATCGCCCACAACAGCCACCCCCGGTTTTGGCCCTGGATCAACGCCAACCACAATTTTATGAAACCTTTTTTTACCGTAAAGGTAGGAAACAACTCTCCTTGCTATAACCTCTGGATTCTGAGCTATAATAGCATCAAAATCCTGTGGTGCATCACTGACGATAACATTCACATCTGCGGAATATGAATTCAAAAGCACGAAAGGTATATTCCTTCTCTTAAATTCCTCCATAACCATATACTCAAGCCTCTTGTCTCCTATGATTATTCCGACCTTCACATGCGAAAATACTCTCCTTCCTATTTATATTTAGCGGTCAAACTCTCACTTTCGGCTATTTGATACCTAAAACTCTGCGCCCTTTTTTGGTGAGATAGTAACTTTTAAACCCTCTTTTCGAGCAAAAATTGCGAAGTGGACATTTTGAGCACATTTTTAATTCTACATTATTTCTTTTATCCTCCTTCAAATAACCTAACTTTACCAGATGCTCTATCATTCCAATCACGGCGGAATAGTCCATGTCTAAAACCTGCGAAATCTCGTATATCGTTTTTCCCTCTTTTATTAGCTCAAGCAATTTTTTAATCATTTTCCCTCCTCCTGAAGTGGGTTCTTTTAAAGAATGGATAGAGGGCGAAGGGGGTGAGAATTAGTAGTATTATCTCGGGTCTGAGAAGGAAGACATACCCTGCGCAGGATTCACCTATGCAGTTTATATAGTAGTCGGTAACCTCAGCCAAGATTATTGTGACTTCTATAACCGCGTCACCTAAAAGCAGAAAGAGACCAACTATGTAGAAGGATAATCCTGAGTAAAGCATACTGTATGTGTCCTTCAATCCTGCGAAAATTAAGGATGAAGAGAGGATGAGTACGAACCCACCCATAACATCCCCGGGGATGTAAGTATCGGAAATAGCAATTCCCAACGCACCTAAAAATGCCAGTATGATCAAAAAAATATCCAAAGAGTTCAATTTTTTGCGGAGGGATAAGAGAGGATAAAGAGCGGTCAGTGTGATTAAAAAGAGGTATGGAATAGAAGAGATAAAATATTTTAAAATTTCGTATATCCCAAAATAAAGAGTTAAAGCTGAGAGAAAAGATGCATAAATGACTGAGAGTTTTACTCCATCTTCCACTTTCAAGTTCCCACCCCCAGAGCAAGCCCTATTGTATACGCGGCAAAAGAAAACACAATTGCAAGAAGCAAACCTTCCAAAACCACGAAGGTCACAAATTTAAGACTTTTTGCCTCTTCATAAATTGTTGCAAGGGTTGCTACGCATGGAGTATAGAATAGGATAAAGAGGAGAAAAGAGTATGCCTGAAGAGGAGTCATAGCTATTGCTATTGCGCCTTTTGTACCGTAAAGAACGAAGAGGACATCTATCACCACTTCCTTTGCAAAGAACCCGAATATGAGGGCTATTATCGCCTGTGGGGTGAGTCCTAAATATTTACCTGCTGGAGCGATTAAGAATGCTATTTGCCCAATGTAAGATTGCGGGGAGCCATACTTAACGCCCCATGGTAATGCAGCAAGGAACCATATTATGGTTGCTGCTCCTACGATTATAGTTCCAGCCTTTCTCAAAAACCCCTCACTCTTCTCCCACATATGAACAGTTATACCTTTTAAGGTGGGTACCCTGTAGGGTGGCAGTTCCATAACGAAAGGTTCACCCTCTCCTTTGAATATTGTTCTGCTGTAGATGAACCCCATCACAAATACAACGATCATAGAAAGAATGAGTAATGACCAGAGAACAAGGGCCTGGTTGTTTGTAAAGAATATAGAAGTTATGAATGCGAAAACCTGAATCCTTGCACCGCATGGTACGAGAGGGTTCAGTGCCATACTTAACTTTCTCTCCTTCTCATTTTTAAGGGCGCGGGTAGCCATAACAGCGGGTACATTGCATCCGAACCCTAACATGAGGGGTATTATACCCCTACCTTCGAGGCCCATTTTTCTGGTTATACGATCCATTAAAAATGCGACTCTTGCAAGATAACCAGAATCCTCTAAAATGGATAGAACCAAAAAAAGAAGCATTATTATGGGTGTGAATGTGAGAACTGCTGCAAGCCCACGAAGAATGCCATAATTTATAAGTGATGAAGCCCATTGAGGGAGAAAAGAAGACATCCACATGTAAGATATGTCTATAAGACCATTTATATGCCCCCCAGCCACATCTTTTCCATTGAAGGCGAAGTCTATTATATCCTGAAATGGTGCCGCTACTAAGAACACGAAATTAAATGCGAGATACATCACTGCTAAGAAAATCGGTATTCCAAAAATTTTATGCGCAACCACATAATCGATCATATCCGTTATAGTCACACCACCTACATTGATCCTTTCTGCCACCTCGTGAAAAAGGCCATGAGCAAAAGAATAACGGAAAGAAGTCATTAAAGTTTCAATATCACCTCCGTAAATATCCTCTATCTCATGTCTCATATGCTCTGCAAGATGCAATATTTTTTTCTCATTCCTGAATTTTGAGATTACATCAACATCATTTTCAATGAGTTTTATGGCGTGCCACCTGGCGTTTTTCAATCCCATTTCTTCAATTTCATTTTCAATTTTTTTGATTCTCTCTTCAACATCAGATGGATATTCAAATTTTTTAATTTTGAATTCGCCCTTAACGATCACTTTTTGCAAATCACTTATTCCAAATCCCCTTGTGGCTACAGTGGGTATTACAGGAATCCCCAAAAGCTGGGACATTTTGTTAACGTCAATTTTGTATTTCCTTTTCGCCTCATCGAACATATTTAAGGCGACAACTATTCTGTCGCTCAGTTCCATTAATTCGGTGAGAAGATAAAGGTTTCTCTCCAGATTCGATGAGTCTATCACATCGATTATGACATCAGGCTTCTCTTCTATTATGAAATTCCTGGCTATTCTTTCCTCAAGGGAATAGGCCGTAAGAGAATATGTACCGGGAAGATCAACAACGCGTATTCTCTCTCCTTCAAAACTCATTTCTCCTTCTTTCTTCTCTACAGTTACCCCCGGCCAGTTTCCTATGTGCTGATGAGCCCCTGTCAATTCGTTGAAAATCGTTGATTTGCCAGTGTTGGGATTACCTGCAATTGCCACAAGCATAAGGTCACCTCACATAAATACGGTAAGCCATACCCATTCCTATGGTGAACTCTCCTAAATCTGTGCGTATCCTCATTGGACAGCAACGTTCAACAACTTTTATCTTCTTCCCGATAGATATGCCCATGGAGTTTAGGTTTCTTATGAACCCCACCCCTCCATCCACAAGCACGACATGAACATCACTGCCGGGAGGAACGAGGTGGAGAGGAACAATTTTATCAACTTCAACATATTCCGCCTCTTTTTTCCGTAGAGAAATGAAAAATCCACGAATTTCGTAAATCACAGGGTCCCCAAGGGGGGATGTTCTGACTACCCTTATTACTGCTCCCGGGAGAATTCCCATGGAGAGAAGACGCGTGTGTATCGCTCCTGAACCAAGAACATTCTTAACGACTCCGGTTTCTCCCGCTTTTAAATCACTGAGTTTCACGCAAGCATCATCGCAATGCAGTATTAAAACTTATCTAAACATTTTTGGGTAACCTAATCAAAGAAAAAGATGAAAGAAGTAGGATATAATAAATCCCACGATGAAAGTTACCGGTGCAGTTACCTTCGCTCTACCCAATGTTTTCTTCGTTACATCTGCAAGTCTCTGCAACTCGCCTGAAAATGCCATTCTCACATTCACATACGTGGTTTTTGCCACTACGCAAGCATCCTCTACATCCTTAATTGCTATTTGAAGGGCCTTAAGAGATGCACTGATTATTTCTTCCCATGGATCTCTCTCCCCTACAGGATTATAATCTATTAAGCCCATGTTAACTGCATGATTATCTGTGGAAAAGATTTCCACCTCGCTAACATATTTCATAAATTCATTCCTCAATCTCTCCCTCAAACCTCTCTTCACATTATTTCCATCCACCAAAACGTACGCAATTCTTTTGGAGCCATATTCAAATACTGCAACTCTCACTCCTCCACTTCCAATGCTTTTTCCAGAGTAATTCACCGAGCCCATCCCCATTCTGAGTTTTCTGTCAGGTTTGAGATTCTTCACCTTCATTGTCAGATGGTTTATATCACTTATCGTGAGACTCAAAGGCAAGGCATGAGGGTCGAAACTGTCGTGGCCATCCACAACTACTGCATCATCAAAAATTGTGGATATTTTATTTCTTATGGCCATACCGGTTTTGAGCTCAATGTCATCAAAATTTGCGTGATGGGGTATTATTGCTATAAACACATAATTTCCAAATATTTGAGCAATATACTGAATTCTGTTTATTTCGAATCTATACAAATCACTTATTTTATCATACTTACATTCATTTTTTGTTGAAGTCTTCACCACATCTGCGATTTTTTTAACATCTTCCTCACATGCTATGTTATTGTCATGCGTGGATGTGCTGTGGAAAACCATCATATTTTTTATTCCTGTGTATCTTTCTATTTTGTTGGGCAGGTCACTTCCTCCAACTTCCCCGAATGGTCCAGGATGTACGTATGGCACCACAAACAGGCCTTTCAAATTATTTTTATTTTTGAAAACAATTGTGGTTACCGGCACGTCTCTGTTTCCATAAATGCCATGGAAAAAGCTGTTTATCTTCTTCACATCTTCCGGTTTATTTCTACTTGCATAGTTGATAAATGATGATAGGAAAAAAAGGGGATCCTCTCTGAATTCTCTTCTGAAAATACGGGTTGTGCTTCCAATGAAAATAAAGGACATGAGACCGTATACAACGGTTGAAAGAAGGTATGGCAAAAAGAAAGAGGGAAAAGTAAAGATGGAGACGATGAGAATTATAACGGAGTAATAGGATGAAACCATTGTTGCCATAAATTTCCTTTCTGATAGAAAAGCTCTATAAATCATGTACCTCATGAATACTATAGATGAGAATGAGAGAAAGAAGGAGAAGGCAAAAGGATAAAAATAATTGAGTATCCACAACTGCACAAAGGAGATGAAAAATGCGAAGAGATTCAGTGATACAATTCGTCTTAGAGGGAAATAGACTCTTATGCATTTGATAGTTATGTGATCAAGGAATATTGCCAAGAGGTAAGGTACAAGGAATAAATAAAGAATGTCCAAATGAATTGGATGAATAGCGAAAGAAAGAAGATAGAGAAGAATGGATGAAATTGTGAGAGACAAAATCCAGTTTGGAGTTCTGAATATATGCCTTCGTAGCGAGACCATGTATTTTTCTCCTGACTTTTTTGGATTCATTCCTCGTTTTCACCTCCAGCGGAGATATGTTGAAGGGTATAGAACAATCCCAGAAGTAAGTTTGGGTAAAAAGTGATCACACGCCACAGTATGACTAATATCGCCGCCACATCCGATGGAACTATCTGGCTGAAAAGAAAATAACCTGAGAACTCCGCCAGCCCTGTTCCGCCGGGAGTTATGGGTATGATAGTTATTAGCACCACTATGAGCATGGATGTGAGGATAAATATCCAGTGGGCATCGAATCCCAGGCCAAGAAGTATTATTGATGGAATGAGAAAGTCAACTATCCACATAAGTGATGTGGAAAGGAATGTTAATGCAAAGCATCCTTTTTTCTTGAATATTGTGATTGTTCCTTCAATGAATGCATCGTATTCCACATCTATTTTTTTCGCAATTTCTTTTCTTTTTTCTGGATTCTTAACAAAAAATCCAATGAATTTTTCAAGTGTATTGAACAACTTCTTCATCTTTCCCCTCCTGAAAAGTAAATAAATGAATATACCTGCGTAAGCGCCAAGCACCACTGCGGAGCAGATAATGTAGCACTCCACATTTTTCATGTTTACACTTATTCCGAGTATGAACAGGAGCACTGGAAGAGACGATGCAAAAAATATGAAATCTATAATCCTTTCGCCTAGTGTTATTGCCAACGCTTTTCCACCACCGGTATGTTCCCTTAGCATAATAATTCGAGAGGGTTCACCACCCATTCCGGAAGGGGTTATAGACGCTACCAATAAATTTACAAGTACTATTTTAAAGCATTTAGAGAGAGGAATATTTGCACCAAGGGATCTTGCCAAAATTTTTATTCTCAATGCCCAGAAGAACCATGAGGCCACATGAGCCACAGCGGCTAAGATTATGAATTCCACTGGAATTTTGAGGAAATAATTTAAAGTTTGTGAGGTAACGCTCATGCTGAATATGATGGCCATGGAGATGGCACTTATTGTAATAGAGGTAATGAGCCAAACTCTCCACTTCCATCTCAAAAAATCACGCTCCAGATATTTTTGATGGTCTCTTCAACATCATAACCGCCACGAAAACCCCTGTATTTACGAGCTTTTGCTATGGAATTCACTATATTTAGCTTCTCCTGTGTTTCATATCCTGCCACACTCTTGGATTCAAGATATTTTGCAAGATAAATCTGCTCGGGCTGTCCGGGGGTGGGCACAAAAACTGCCTTGCCACCAATCACGTACAGGTCCATTATTGTGGAGTACCCTGAACGGGATACTATTATCTTAGCACGGTTCATTAATTTCTCCCTTTCTTCAAATGGCAGATATGAATAAATTTTTATTTTATCATCTTTTCTTATCTCATTATCAGGTTTTCCCAGTGTGACAACAACCTTACCTTTTAAATTTTTAACTTTCTTCAAAATAATTCTCTCAAATATGCTTCTCTGCGGCTCAGGACCTGAAATTGAGATTAAAACATCCACATCTCTTGGGATACCGAGACTTTTGAATGATGAAAGCACCCCAACATACTTTATTCTTTTCTTATCCACGAATCTAATATTATGCGACATCTCTCCTGACAGGTTATTTTCCTCAAAATCTGGCACGATTATTTTTCTGAAATATTTAGTCATATATGAATTGTAAAACATGGTCCCTCCTCTTAAAATGGCTAATTTTAGCATTATTCTGAGCTGATGAATTATCAGATAGGAAGGCTTGTTTCTCACGAATATATCGTACCTGCTATCGGAGATGATCATATCGAAATTTTCCTTGGAATCCATCAAAAGAAATTTGCGGTGAGAATCAAGAAGAGTTTTAATTATTTTGTGAGAATTGGCAAAAAGGTAGGGAATGAACTGATACGCTTTTTCCGTGTATCTTATTGGATAATCTTTGAGTGAATAAATACGGAGGTACGGAAATTCCTTTTTCAGCAAGGAGTAAGCGGGGCCGTATGAAATAAGAACGACATTGTGTCCTTCTTTTAATAATCCTCTTATCACTGGAATACTTCTTGTGGCGTGGCCTATACCAAGAGAGCAAACACCGAACGCAATTTTCATTGATGGTTTAATCACAATGCACCATATTATCTTTTTGCAAAATTTACAGTCTTCTGCAATCAAATTATGCCATGATTATGAAAAAAATGAAAGTTTAAATACGAAAAACGTAATAATCCTAACGAAAGGTGATTGTAATGGAGCATCCAAAATGCGGTCTTATTGAGAGATGGAAATCCTTCGATAAAAGTCTTCTTCCAGTAGATGACCTGGACCTATCGATACTCTGCGCACTTCGAGAGAATGCGAGGATAACAAATCTTGAGCTCTCAAAAAAGCTTGGAGTTAGTGAGGCTACGGTACGCAGAAGAATAAAAATGCTTGAAGATAAGGGAATAATCAAGGGCTACTCTGCACTCATAAACTGCTACGCAGTGGAAAACAGCATTAAGGCTTTCATATACCTCAAGGTTGATAAGAGATACATAGATAAGATAGCCGTCGAATTACGCGATGAGAACAGACTTATTACCCTTTATCGCATCCTTGGAGATTACGATTTACTGTGTGAGTGTCTATTCCTGAATATGCGAGAACTTCAGGAGTTTGAGGATAAAAAACTGAAAAGAAATGAAATATTATCCACAGTAACTCATGTGGTTTCCAAAGCTTACAAGGCGTGTGAGTGGATTGGTATATGATGCATTTTCACATTCAAACGAAAATCAAATTATCCTATGAAATTTAATATAGGTAATTGAGATTATCACGTGTGAAAGGCAAACTTGCAGTTTACATTCTTGCAATCGTGGCATCGTATCCTTTTTATTACCTTATGGTAATGAACAGGTATTCCCTTGTTATTCTCATATTGAATTTTCTGCTTGGTGTGTATCTTCTTGCTGCTGGAAGTGATTATTTGGTGGATGGGGCATCGGGTATGGCAACCCACTACAGGATAAGCGAACATACAATAGGTCTCACCTTGGTTGCTCTCGCTACATCCCTTCCAGAATTAGCTGTGTCTGATATTGCATCCTTCTATGGGTACAGTGACACAGCATGGGGCAATGTTGTTGGTAGCAACATAGCGAATATAGGTTTAGTTTTAGGGATTGCAGCTGTTATAATGCCTCTCCGTCTATCACCTTTTATAAGGAGGGATAGCATCACACTTGCCCTTGTAACTACCCTTTTGATTCTTTTTGCACTTATTTTTGGAAGTTTCTTCTGGTGGATGGGACTTGTATTTCTCATAATATACGGTGTATACATAAACGATATAAGGAGCAGAGAAGAGAAGGAGTTTATGAATGAGAAGATGAGTTTCCCTGTGGCTATTATTTCAACAATTTTTGGAGCACTGGGAGTTGTGTGGGGAGCATATGTTCTCGTTAAATCTGCTGTAGGGATCTCTATGGTTCTTGGTGTCCCCCAGATAGTTATAGCAATCACAGCTGTGGCTATCGGTACATCTCTTCCAGAGTTAGCCACAACAATAACTGCAACTCTGAAGAAAAAGCATGGTATTGCGGTTGGCAACATTATAGGAAGCAATATATTCAACATTTTGGTTGTTCTTGGTACTGCGGCAATTATCCATCCAATTAGTCTGAGTATGGAAGACCTGTATCTTTCTGTAATTTCTCTCTCAGTGGTAACTTACCTACTTACAGGTTATGCATTCAGAAAAAAACTTGGAAAAATTGAGGGTCTATCATTTCTGTTGATTTATACCATTTTCATCTTTCTTGTAGTTCAGATATGAGATAAATTCGTTCAGTGGCATACCCTCATCCCAGTGAAGAATGTAGTTTCCTTCCTTAGTTAGAGAGATCTTGGGCAGGACATTGTAAATGTACCCCATCCATCCCTTTGGCTTATTACGAAGGGGAAGGGAAAATATCCTCCATGGATCCCTACGGTAAGATTTTAGCCGGAATGCGTAGAGCGCCATCACTCCCGTCTTCTCGCACTCCCTTATCATCTTCTCCGCCTGCTTCTGACCTCTTGAACTGTTCTGTGTGAATCTAAGAATTTTATTTTTCGATGATTTCACCTCGATTGGAAATGAGAAATCACTTCGTATGGCTATTAAATCAACTCCTAATGATCCGGCAGCACGGAGAACCATAAAAGGTTTATTAATAATTTTCATATAATTTTCCCTCTCTTCATCGCTCAATTTTTTCAATATCCTGTCAATGATCTTTTTATCCCCGCTCAAAATACCTTTGAGTTCCCTTTCATAAATTGCACCTTTCTTACCCATAGTGGACCGGCCGGGACTTGAACCCGGGACCTCCACCATGCCAAGGTGGCGATCTTCCAACTGATCTACCGGCCCATATTGTTTGCCAAGGCGGGCGTGGTCTTCCCACTGCTCTACCGGCCCAATCTTATTGTGGAATTATTGAAGTTGTATTAAATCTTTTTCTTTCGCTCATCAAAAAGTATTAATCAAAGATGCGATAACCTTGTATGAAGGTAAACGAGATGTACCCTGCGCTTCAGGGTGAAGGGATTTACATTGGGATTCCAATGTTCTTTGTTCGCTTCACAGGCTGTAATCTTCGTTGCACGTGGTGCGACACGAAATATGCATTTTATGAAGGCGAAGAAATGGAAATTGATGATATTGTGAAAAGGATAGAAAAAAGTGGAATGAAATGGATTTGTTTAACTGGCGGTGAGCCTCTTATTCAGAAGGATATCTACAAATTGATTTACAGAATTATGGATGAGTATAAGATCCTCATAGAGACAAATGGATCAATATCCATAGAAGATATCCCCACGGAGGAAAATATTCGCATATCACTTGATATTAAAACGCCCTCATCCAAAATGCACCACCGCATGAATTTTGAAAATTTAAGTTATTTAGGCGATGGAGATTTTGTGAAATTTGTTATAATGGATGAGGCAGATTTCCAGTATGCGAAGGAGATAATTGAAGAATATAAAATAAAAAGAGAAATTGTTTTTCAGCCAGTCTGGGGCACGGATATAAAGTGGCTTATTTCTCGTGTAATGGATGAAAAACTTAATGTTCGTGTTTTGCCTCAGCTTCACAAAATGATATGGGGTGAAAGAAGAGGTGTCTGAAATGGGATATATGTATGATGATAGGGATGGAGAGTTCGCAGTGAAGACGGCGAGGAAAGTCGTTGAATTTTTCTTGGAGCATAAAAGCACCCCGTACTTGGAATTTCCTGAGAAATTCAAGAAAAAGGGCGGAGTGTTCACAACAATTTCAACGTACCCAGATCACAATTTGCGGGGGTGCATAGGTTATCCTGAGCCTATTTTGGAATTGGAAAAAGCGCTCGTGCAATCTGCAATCGCTGCAGCCTTTGAAGATCCCCGCTTCCCTCCACTTCAAAAGGATGAGATTGACCATGTTGTATTCGAAGTTTCTCTGCTCACACCACCTGAGGAAATAAAAGTAAAAAGAAGAAAGGATTTGCTGAAAGAGGTGGAAGTTGGAAAGCATGGATTGATAGCGGAGCATGGATTTTACCGTGGTCTTCTTCTTCCCCAAGTTCCAATCGAATGGAAGTGGAATGTGCAGGAATTTTTAGAGGAAACATGCGTGAAGGCTGGTTTGCCCATGGACTGCTGGTTGGATGAATACACAAAATTCTACAGGTTCACGGCGGAAATTTTTGAAGAGGAAGAACCAAGAGGAAAAGTAAGGAGGAAGAGACTTTGAGATACGAAGGTAAGTTCTTTATTGATGGAGAATTCAAAGAAGTGTGTATTGAAGTTGACGAGCACAGTGGAAAAATAGTCGAGATAAAAAAAAGCATGGATAAATGTGAAAAAATAAAGGGTGCACTTCTACCGGGAGCGATAGACCTTCACGTCCATTTTCGAGAGCCGGGATACGAGTACAAAGAGGATTTCTATTCGGGTTCGCTCAGCGCAGCTTTTGGAGGAGTTACATTTGTTGCGGACATGCCAAACACTAAACCTCGGGTTTTAACGGGAGAGAATTTTAGGGATAAACTTAATCTGGTATCTTCAAAATCCAATGTGGATTTCACACTTTATGCGGAATTAAGCGAGTTATCCCCCTATCTTAAGGACGTCACGGGGATGTTCAAATGGTACATGTACGAGAGGGAAAATGTAAAAATTCCGGAAAACTCTTTCATATCTGTTCATGCGGAGTTGAAGGATTGCATCGGAAACGCCGATAATTTAAAAGATTATGATAATGCCCGCCCATCCTCCTGCGAAACACGTGCTGTAAGATCTCTTTTAAATAAAAAGGGAAAATTCCACATCGCCCACATATCCTCGGTGGATTCGGTGGATATGTGTAAAATCGGCGGATACACATGCGAAGTCACGCCCCATCATCTTTTTTTCCATAGGGACATGGATCTGGGTCCTTGGGGAAAGGTAAATCCTCCTCTTCGGGCAAAATGGCTTGCAGATAAACTCTGGAATCTTTTGGTGGCTGGTAGAATTGATATTGTTGCAAGTGATCATGCACCGCACACAATCGAGGAGAAGGAAGATGATTTCTCATCGGCTCCTCCCGGAATACCAGAAGTGGAAACGTATGTTCCAATCTTTCTCTATCTTGTGAAAAATGGAAAGATAAGCATGAAAAGAGCTGTGGAGGTTTTGGCTGAGAATCCTGCGAGGTTGATTAGACTGAAAAAGGGGAGAATTGAAAAGGGATACGATGCGGATTTTATAGCTGTTGATTTTACAGATGTGCATAAAATACATCTTCGAGATCTCCACTATAAATGCAACTGGACACCATATGAAAACTTCAAAGCTATATCTCCACATACGGTGGTGCTACGAGGAGAGAAAATAATTGATGACCGCGAACTGATCGCCGAAAAAACAGGCAGGTTCATATCTTCAGTTCTCTCTTGATTATTCTCACAATGTCCTCGAAAGCGCGGTTCACATTCTCACCGGTCTTTGCGCTAGTTATATAATAAGCTCGAGCAAAGATTTCTGCAGCATAGTTTGCAATATCCTCCTCCGTAACTCTCCATTCAAGATCGCTTTTGTTTGCAAGGAGAAGGACAGGCATCTCTTTCTCTGCACCTTCAATCGCCGCAGAAACCCAGTCTGGAATGTTTTCAAAGGTTTCTGCTCTTGTTAGATCCCCCACAATCATAAGGCCGTCAGCACCGTAGAAATATGAAGTTTTGATAATCTGCCTGAATCCAGCAGTTCCCATAACATCCCAGAGCATAAGATGAAAGGTATCTCCACCCTTAGTTATGGTTTTCTTATAAATGTTCGTGCCTATTGTCATGAGGTATTTATCGGAGAACATGTTGTAAATGAATCTTTTAACCAGTGAGGTTTTGCCAACCATTGGATCCCCTGCCATGCAGATTTTGAACTTGTAAATTGCCATACTGATAGGAAAACGTGGATACCATAAATAAATGTTTTCCCAAAAAGCATCTTATCAGGACTCAAATTTAAATATTTGATGCGTATTGCCATCAAGTAAGGTGTGCATTATGAGTTACATTGAGGACGTAAAGATTAGAAAGATATTGGATTCACGAGGTAACCCGACAGTTGAGGTTGAAGTTTACACAATGAGTGGAGGGTTCGGGAGAGCTGCAGCACCTGCCGGCAAATCCACTGGAAAACACGAAGTAAAAGCGTATCCCCAGGGAGAGATAGATGCTGGAATTAAATATCTTAAGGAGAGACTTGACAACTTTATAGGAATGGACGCAACCGAGCAAAGAGAAATAGATCATCTTCTTCATGAAATTGATGGAACTGAGAATTTTTCCATGCTTGGAGGAAATGTGGCCGTAGCCGTATCTCTTGCGGTCGCCAAGGCCGCTGCTGATGTTCTTGGTTTATCACTCTACCAATATCTGGGTGGAATCTACGCAAGCAATATTCCCAAACCTGTGGGAAATGTTCTGGGAGGGGGAAAGCACGCGATAAATGGCACGATAATTCAGGAAATGCTATCTGTGAGTCTTGAAGATGATGCGTGGAACAATATATACGCAAATTCACTTGTCCACAAAAGGTTAGGTGAAAAACTCAGAAAAAGGTTTCCAGATTTGTCAATAGGACTCGGTGATGAGAAGGCATGGGTTGCCCCGTTGGATGATGAGGAGGCAATTTCTCTTGTTGTTGAATCTATAGATGAAGTGAAGGAGGAAACAGGATTTGATATCCGTCCCGCTTTAGATTTTGCTGCCTCATCCTTTTACCGGAATGGGAAATATAAATACCACGAAAGGGAACTGAATGAAGAGGAACAGATAGAGTTTGCAGAGAAATTAGTTAAGGATTATGGGATTTACATAGTTGAAGACCCCCTTCACGAGGAAGATTTTGAAGGCTTTGCAGAACTGACAAAAAGAATAGGACATTTAGCATACGTTGTGGGTGATGACATATTTGTGACCAATTCGAAAAGATTGGAAAGGGGAATAGAAATTGGTGCTGGAAACGCCATTCTCATAAAACCCAATCAGATAGGCACTCTTACGGATACTTATGAAACCGTGAAGTTAGCCAGAGAGAATGGGTATGCGTGTATGATTTCCCACCGTTCCGGAGAGACTTGTGATACAAGTATATCACATTTAGGCGTGGCTTTCGGATGTGAATTCATTAAAACCGGGGCGATTGGAGGAGAAAGAATTGCAAAATTAAACGAGTTGGTTAGAATAGAAGAAGAGATAAGGGGTGAGTAAAATATGCCCGAGTTGCTTATAGATGAGGATGTATACCTTACCGCAGGTGTACACATAGGAACACAGGTAAAGAACAAAGATATGATGAAGTTTATTTACAAGGTGAGAAGTGACGGTCTCTACATTTTGGACGTAAGAAAAACAGACGAAAGAATACGGTTAGCAGCAAAGTTTCTGGCAAGATTCAAGCCAGAGGAGGTTTTGGTGGTAGCGCAAAGGCAGTATGCGCAAAAACCAGCGATGAAGTTTGCAGAGATTACAGGCTCCAAGATTGTTGCAGGGAGGTTCATACCGGGTGTACTGACAAATCCTCAGTTACCCAACTACATGGAAGCAAGTGTTATATTCATTAATGATCCTGCGGCAGACTCGCAAGCACTTAAAGAATCAGTGAAATCCCACATTCCTGTTGTTGCACTTTGTGATGCCAATAATCGCACAAGTTATGTAGATCTTGTGATTCCCACCAACAACAAAGGTCGTCGCTCGCTTGCTTTAATTTACTGGCTTTTAGCAAGGGAAGTGCTCAAGGAGAGGGGAGACATAAAAAGTTATGAAGAATACAAGTACACGATTGATGATTTCGAGGCACCGCTATGAGACATCCTGCTGTGGCTGGACAGTTTTATCCCAGTACGCGGGAAGGTCTGGATACCCTTATCCGGGATCTTTTTCTTCATCCACTTGGACCCGGTAATCTACCCACTTTAGTTAATGATGGAGAAAGAAAGATCGAAGGTGGAATCGTGCCTCATGCAGGATATATTTATTCTGGGCCGGTGGCATCGCATTTTTATCATGATCTGGCTTTAGATGGTTATCCAGACGTTTTCGTAATTATAGGGCCAAATCATTATGGGGTTGGCTCAGGTATAGCAACAACGTTTGATGATTTCTTAACTCCGTATGGTGTGGCCAGAGTGGACAAGGAGCTTGCAAAAAACATAGCAAGGGATATAATTGATATAGATGATGAGGCGCACAGGTATGAGCACAGTATAGAGGTTCAGATTCCATATCTTCAATTCTTTAAGAAGGAAATAAAAATTGTCCCCATAACCATGCTTATTCAGGAGATGGAAGCGGCTGTTGAGGTTGGGAAGATTATAAGGGAAAGTGTAAATTCTTTGGGCAGGGATGCAGTGATCATAGCATCATCCGATTTCTCTCACTATGTGCCCAAAAACATAGCTTATAAAAGGGACGCTATGGCCATTGACAGAATTGTGAAGAGAGATATAGAGGGATTTTACAGGACGATTTTCGAGAATAAAATCACGATCTGTGGCTACGGGCCGATAACTGCCATGCTCACGGCTACCCGTGGAAAAGTTGAACTTCTCAAATATGCCACAAGTGGAGATGTGCAACCAATGGATGAAGTTGTGGGATACGCATCGTTTAAAGTTGTTAAGGTTTAAATGGCATGGATGCATGTCCATACAAAAACGGAGGTGTTGTTATGGCCAAGAAAAAGGAAAATATAGAGGAAAAATTAGCGAAAAAAAGTGAAAGCATGTGGACAACACTCAAGAAAAATGATCTGAAGAAAGCTCTCAAGTTTGCAGAGAGTTACAGAGAATTTTTGAAAGAAGCAAAGACAGAGAGGGAAAGCGTTGAATTTATCCTTCAGGAAGCGAAGAAAAGGGGATTTAAGGACATTGATTCCTATAAATCTCTGAAACCCGGAGACAAATTTTATGTGATTAACAGAGAAAAGAGTATAGCCTTGGGAATTGTGGGTAAGAAAGGTGTTGAAAGATTCAATCTTGTAGTTTCGCACATAGACTCACCCAGGTTAGATCTGAAGCCCAATCCTCTGTGGGAAGATGGTGAATCCTCGCTTGCACTTTTGAAGACCCATTACTATGGAGGGATAAAAAAGTATCAGTGGGTTTCAAGACCCCTATCTATACATGGTGTTGTCTACACAAAATCAGGAAAGAAAATCCCTGTGAGAATTGGAGAAACCCCCGGTGATCCTGTGTTCGTTATACCTGACCTACTGCCCCATTTAGCTCACAAAGCCCAGGGAGACAGAAAGCTCTTTGAGGGAATTCAGGGCGAAGAGTTGCAGCTTTTGGTCGGAAACATTCCCATTGAAGATAAGGATATCAAGCATAAGATAAAGGTAAATATCCTTAAAATTCTCAACGAAAAATATGGATTGGTGGAGGAAGATTTCAATTCTGCGGACCTGGAAATCGTTCCCGCTCATGAGCCTCGTGATGTCGGATTTGATGAAAGCATGTTAGGTGCGTATGGGCAGGATGACAGGATATGTGCATACACCTCCTTGAGAGCAGTACTGGAAGTGGAGAACCCAACCTATACCAGTTTATCGTTTTTCTATGATAAAGAAGAGATAGGAAGTGATGGCAATGTTGGTGCTCAAGGTAATTTCTTAGAGTACGTTCTTGTTAAGGTTTATACACTTGCAAGGGGAGACTTCAAACACCATGAATTCTTGGAGACTCTGTACAGATCCAAAGCATTAAGTGCTGATGTAAGCGCAGCGATTAATCCAATATTTAAGAATGTTCACGATATTCAGAATGCAGCTAAAGCCGGGTATGGCGTGGTAATATCTAAATACACTGGTCACGGCGGTAAATATGGATCAAGTGAGGCAACGGCAGAGTTCATGTACGAAATTCTATCTCTTTTCAGAAAGAATAATGTGCCATACCAAATTGCAGAATTGGGCAAGGTGGACGAAGGAGGCGGGGGCACAATTGCGAAGTTCTTTGCACGCTATGGAATGGACGTGGTGGATATAGGCCCAGGAATAATCTCAATGCACTCACCGTTTGAAATAGTTAGTAAGATGGATTTGTGGAGTGCATACCTTGCTTACAAGGTATTCCTCTCCCAATAATTTTTCTTTTTTTACGGGCAAGTGCAATCCCAACGAAAAATAAAATAGTAGGAACCTCCAGCGGGTTCCCATACCTTCCAGCGACCAAGGGGATTAATAAGGGATGAGCAGAAAACCTGATCTGGAGCGAATAGTGAAGATGGGCACTTTACTGGATGCGTTTGTTACCAAATGGCATGTGAATGATTCTCCTTCTTTTCAAAGTCCTTGCCTATGACCTCTATATTTA
>WALH01000011.1 GCA_015522935.1 DHVE2 group archaeon
ATCTGCTACCACCTCCGCGTGCATATACTTAATCAATATATTTTATTCTATTTAAAATTTTTGCTAAAAATCTTCAGATGAAGAGAATAAAATTAATTTTTTTCATATTATTTGTTCTTTACATATCTCTTTTCAAACCATGCCCGTATTGTCGCCCAATATATCCACAAGTACGCAATTACAGCCATTATGAAGAGGTATAATGGTGGATTCCTCCAGAACATGCCGCTGGGGTCTCTTCTGTGTAATTGCCAGTTTATAGCGAAGAAAGAGCCTATAAAGCCCATTATGGCGAAGAGAATGAAAAATAGGATTTTTTCATAATCTCTATCCTTTATGTAATCAACTGCAAATCCGGATAGGATGGCAGTGGGAGGGAGAATTGGAAGAAAGTACCGCATATCCTCATAGGGCACATGCCCCACCCATGTGAGCTGCATGTAAATTATGAGCGTGAAAATTCCCCAGAAAAACATCAGCCATGTGCGATTTCCACACCAATCGATGAAAAATCCAAGGGGAGAGATGAAAAGAGTGGGAAGAAGAATGAAGAGCTGGGGGAGAATGCGATTGAATACATTGGATAGAGAATCCAAGGATGGATGAAAGTACTTTTCAAACATGTTTGTTTTGGGAGTTTCTACGGTAGCATTCCCATTGGAAAATTCAATCCTATGACTCATCTGATACCCGCTGTTCAACGGTCCTCCAAACAGGGTGGTATTGTAGGATGCGAGAATTAAGCCCATCAAAACAAGCCCGATTAGAAAAATTGAAAATATGAGAACTTCTTTTTTTATCGTCGTTTTCCTTCTTTTAATCAACTCAACTGCGATGTATATGATAGGGGCGAGGAGAACCATGGCTGTGGAATATCTTATGATGACTGCAAAGCCGAGGGATAAACCTGCGGAAAATGCGAGAAGGGGATTGATTATATCCTCATATTTTCTTTTCTGCAATGATTCCACAAGAAGCATTATGCCCATGGTCGAAAAGGCCATCGTGGCGTAATCCGCCATTCCCCTGGAGAAGAGCATCATTAAACCGAGGGCAGAGAGCATGAAGAAAATAGAAGAATAGAATGCAACATTTTTTCCATACAATCTCCTTGCTAAAATGTAGGTGGATATGGAGCCGATGAAGAATGTGAATATCATGATATAATTTATCAATCCTGAAATCCAGAATGGAATGATGAGATAAGAGTATCCCGGTGCCCATCTGTTGGCAAGTGCATACTCTCCGTTCACATATACAACAACCGAGCCCACCGGAGGTGCTATGTGGTAAGTCCTTTTTATCGTCACTATATCGTAAACTCTGTTTTCCTGCACGTGGAGATAGAAGTTTCCATTCTTATCCGTGTAGCCAATTGGCGTTGAATTTCTTCCCAGATGTACTTCCACCCCTGAAAGATTACCGTTTATGTAATGGTCAACATGAATTCTCACGATATTCTTGGAGAAATTTTCGAGGGTGGCGTAGGATATTGTAGGATAATCTAAATTTTGAAAGTTCGTGGAGAAGTCAAAGTTGAGAATTCTGTTATCAATGTGAGCCACAGCCCTGTAAAATCCCGGCTGCAGGCCAAATTTAATTTTTCCGCTTTCATTTGTGATTCCATGAATTGAGTATTCAGTTTTCTTATCTATTATATCCACGGGAATTCTGGAGATGCCGATGTTTAACCCATTATAGACCTCAACAGTCACATTTCTGAATCTTGATTCCCAGACCTCTTCCATATGTGAAATTGTAACTTTTATGAAGTATGAGTTCCGGGGGGCGTTTCCGATTACGATGTTGAAATGCTGAATTTTATCAGGGCATATATCTTCAAGGGGAATATACGTTTTTCCGGTTGTGTAGTAAACCCATGCCCATTGGAAATAGGCGTTCTCGTCGGGAATCGTTCCACCGCTCCACATATTTACCTGCGATGGAGGTTTTTGAGGTTGTTGGGGATTAGGCCCTCCAGGGACATTTGGATTCGATGCACCCTCTCCCCATGGATACGGAAAGGAAAGAATATAAATAGAGGAAAAGATGAAAATGAGAATTAAAATGATTGCCTGTTTTGATCTCATCTCCCTCTTGAGAAATTCAAGGAGCATGGAAGGATATCCCCACGAGAATATTTAAATTTTCTGAAAAGGTGGGTGAAAATCCTTTTATACTTTGTGAAAAATTCCCGTTCATGCGAATTCTTTTCATACATGCGGATTACATAGAGTTCGAAGCAAAGGAAAAAGCGATAAAGAATGCGGAGAAAATAGAAAAAAAGAAGGAAAGGTACGAAGAATGCTTGGTGTCGTTTATCTCGGTGGAGGAAGGGGATGAAAATCTTGTGGAAAAGGCGGCAAAGGAAATCGAAGATATTGCCTTGAAATTGAGTGTTGATAAGATAATTCTCTATCCGTACGCGCATCTGAGTAGCAAACTTGCACCTCCTGAAATCGGTGTGAATGTTCTGAGAGAGCTGGAAAAAATCTTAGGGGAGAAATACGAAGTGCACCGTGCACCCTTTGGGTGGTACAAGAGTTTTGTAATCTCATGTAAGGGGCATCCTTTAAGTGAGCTCAGCAAGGAGATTCGAGGCGAGGAGAAGGCGGAGGAAAGCGAAGCTCTTAAAGCAGAGAAGAGAACAACCTACTGGTACATAATGACCACCGATGGTGAGATGCATGATGTAAATAAATTCAACTATGATAACTATCCCAGCCTCAAAAAATTTGTGGATTACGAGATATCAGGTACGAGAGCTGTGACTAAAATTCCGCCACACGTTGAACTCATGCAAAGATTGGAAATTGCAGATTATGAGCCGGGAAGCGACTCAGGAAATATGAGGTACTATCCCAAGGGAAAATTGATTAAGGAGCTTATTGAAGATTATGTGGAGAAGAGGGTTCTTGATTACGGTGCAATGGAAGTTGAAACACCGATCATGTACGACCTCAATCATCCATCGATGAAATCCTATCTAAATCGCTTTCCAGCAAGGCAGTACATTGTTCTCAGTGGCAAGGATAAGTTCTTTCTGAGATTTGCAGCCTGCTTTGGACAGTTCCTTATAATGCATGATTCCACCTTCTCATACAAACAGTTACCCGTAAGAATTTATGAACTGGCCAAATATGCCTTCCGAAGAGAGCAGAAGGGTGAATTAGCGGGATTGAGAAGACTGCGTGCATTCACAATGCCTGATATGCATACCCTTGCAAAAAATATGGAGGAGGCGAAGGAAGAGTTCAGAAAACAGTACGAAATGGCTATTTCCGTGCTTAAAGACTTTGGATTGAACTTAGGAGATTACGAAGTGGCAATAAGATTCACCCGAGATTTCTACGAGGAGAACAAGGATTTTGTAGTAAATCTGGTTAAGCTGGTCAATCGTCCTGTCCTAATTCAGATATGGGATGAGAGATTTTTCTACTTCGTTTTGAAATTTGAATTCAACTTCGTTGATGCGATGAATAAAGCGGCGGCATTAAGCACAGTGCAGATTGATGTTGAGAATGCTGAGAGATATGAGATAAAATATTACGATGAACGAGGAGAGGAGAAATATCCTTACATTCTTCACTGCTCACCCAGTGGTGCAGTTGAGAGAATAATCTACGCCATGCTTGAGAAGGCGTCCATGGATTCACAGAAGGGGATTAAGCCATCCTTCCCACTCTGGTTAAGCCCGACACAGGTTCGTGTTATACCCGTTAAGGATGAATTTATGGATTATGCAAGTAAAATAATGAAAATATTTGAAGCAAGAGGAATAAGGGTTGATTTGGACGACAGGGATATGACAGTATCAAGAAAGATAAGGGAGGCGGAGAAGGAATGGATACCGTACATAGTTGTTGTGGGTGAAAGAGAGGTGAAAGAAGAAACAATAACCGTTAGAAGAAGGAATGGGAATATAGAGATAGGGAGCCCAGAGAAGTTGATAAGTGAGATAGATGAGAAGATAAAGGACATGCCAAGAAGACCATTACCACTTCCAAAGATGCTGAGCATGAGACCCAAATTCAGATGATTTCTCTCGGAATCACCACGCCATCGATCATTTCCGTTTCTCCTTTCCAGTACAAATATGCAGTGTAAGCCGCTATTATTGCATCCACCTCATGCTCGTTCTTCACATTAGGCAAGGAAAAAGAGGAGAAAAATGAAAGCATTTCTATTTTGTTTTTTCTGTAAAATCCTAAAATTTTTGCAGTTGCTGTTGGGAACACCTCAATTATTTTTATCCTCTGCAATTGAGACACGATTCTCAATGCCCTTTTGGCAAGGGCCATCATTGCAGGTATTTTCAAACTCAGCGCTCCATATTTTCTGAGATACTTGTCTGCGTAGCGATTTACATCTGTGGTAAGAGGTGCATCTATAGCGATTATATCCGGCTTTTCTTTCATGATTTTCTCTATTATTTCCCCATCTGTGTGGAGAGACCATACCCTTATGCTTTGCTTCTTAATAATAGCCATACCTGTTATATTTTTCTCCTTGGCAGCTAAATCAACTCCACAGAATTTCATAATGAAGAATCGCTAAAAGATTTTATACTTTGTGGGAATTGAGATACAGAGGTGATACTCAATGGACGAATTTGAAAGGGCTGTGGAAGATATATTCACTGCTCTAAACGGAAAAATGGAGAGAGACTGGATAAGAAAAGAACTAAGAAGATGGATCGCCGTATACGGATTACCACTTATGGAGGCAAAGAGGGGCGTAATATCAAAATACGGGGGCGATACATCCTCTGTGTCGGGTGTTTTTAGGAAGATCAATGAACTCAAGCCGGGGGAGGGGAGGGTGGATTTGAGAGCGAAGGTTATAAGTATCAACTCCAAGGAGAGAAATGTGGATGGAATGAGAAAAATAATGTACTATGGCATATTGGGTGATGAAACGGGAACCATACCATTCACCGCTTGGGTTCTTGATGTTGAACTCCGCAAAGGGGATTGTATCGAGATAAAAAACGCCTACACACGGGAGTGGCAGGGTCACGTTAAGTTGGTTATTGGAAATAACACAAAGGTATCTCTTTTACCTCCCAATTCGGTCGAGGTAAAAATGGAATCTAAACCTGCAAAAATAGTGGAGCTTCATCCAAAGATGGGGCTTGTAGAAGTTGTGG
>WALH01000012.1 GCA_015522935.1 DHVE2 group archaeon
ATATTTCTGGTATTATGCCCTTGCCTGCAAGGATAAGATTCTATGATTTATTTGAGAATGACCTTCGCATCCAACACTACTGCTTCGTTTTCTCTGAGCAGTACAGGGTTAAGGTCCATACCCTCTATCTCTGGATGCTCCTTCACGAATTTGGATATTTTCAGGAGGAGATCAATCGCAGCTTCTTTATCCACTTTCATCCCTCGATAACCTTCCAAAATCTTCTTTCCCTTTATTTCGCTGAGCATGAGTTCGGCATCCCTGCGGGTTATGGGGATAACCCGAAATGTCACATCCCTGAAAATCTCAGTAAATATCCCACCTAGACCGAACATTATCGCATGGCCGAATGTGGGGTCATTAATCACACCCACTATCGCTTCTATTCCTCCACTCACCATTTCTTCCACCAAAACGGGTGAGTTAAATTTCTCCATTATTTTCCTAACGGATTCTTTTAATTCATCCTCGTTATTTATGTTGAGAATCACACCACCAACATCGCTCTTGTGAAGGATTTCTTCGCTGGCAACCTTTGCAACTAAGGGATAATTTAATTTGATGCTATCGATATGCGACACATCTTCAATCAGAACTCCCCGAGGAACTTTTATTCCATATTCCTCTAACATTTTTTTCGCCTCATACTCGTTCATTCCGATCCCTCCAGATAATCTAAAATCTTGGCACGCTCCCTCAAAACTCTCAGCGCCTTGACCGCCCGCTCAATAGTTGGATATATGGGCACACGATTCTTCTCGAATTTTCTCATCATTTTCAAGGCGAAGTCGCTTCCTATGCTTCCAACGACCATCGGTTTTTTACCGTTTCTGTGCCATTTTGTTATGATATCCACCAATTTCTCGCTTATTAGCGGAGTCTGGAATAAGGCGTAAACTAAAATTGCATTCACATTGGGATCATCATTGAGAGCTTCTAAAACTCCGTCATAATGCTCATCGCTTGCCTGTGCGGTCATATCCACCGGATTCTCAACGGAAGCGAATGGCACAACTTCCTCTCTTATTTCTCTCTTCGTTTCATCGCTTAACTCTGCCATCTTCATACCTATTCCTGGAGTTTCGCTTTCAATGTAATCCGTCGTTACGACTCCGACTCCTCCGGCAGTGGTGACCACTGCGATTCTATCCCCCTTGATCGGTTTTCCATAGGCCAAGGCACGGGCATAATCCACTAACTCAACTTCATCGTATGCACGTATAACCCCACACTGTTTGAAGGCTCCATCCGCAACGGCATCACTTCCTCCCAAAGCACCTGTGTGCAAACTTGCCGCTCTGCCTCCTCGGGATGTGCGGCCGGCTTTAAGCACCACTATTGGCTTTTTTTTACTCACTCTCTTAGCTATTTTCATAAATTCCCTTCCATCTCTAAAGCTCTCGATGTACATAATTATAACCTTGCTTTTCTCATCTGAGCCAAAGAACTCCAACAATTCGTTCTCATTCACATCGATTCTATTTCCTAAATTCACGAATGCCGAGAAGCCGACGTCGTAAAGTGAAACTGAATCCATCGTTAATAGGCCTAACGCACCACTTTGAGTTATAAACGCTATATCTCCATCACCGGGAAATCCTGATCTCTCGGGCACAACGAGTGCAGTATTCACTCCCGTTCTCGGCACATAAATCCCTACTGTGTTTGGCCCAACGATTCTCGCTCCATACTTTTTAGCCTCTTCTAACAATTTTTCCTCTCTTTTCTTTCCCTCTTCACCAAGTTCGCCGAAGCCGCCAGCTATGGGGATGATGAATTTTGATTTCTTGGCAACATCTCCTATTATTTTTACAGTTACCTCTGCTGGAAGAGTTATAACCGAAAGATCAATCTTCTCCTCAGGCACATCCTCGATGGACGGATAAACTCTGAATCCAAGAATCTCTCCACCCTTGGGATTGATGGGGTACACTTTTCCTTGAAAATTGTTGTTTTTCAGATTCTCAACAACCACATATCCAATTTTTTTGGGATTGTGCGAAGCGCCTACAACTGCAACACTTTCAGGGTTGAGCATAGCGTTGAACATGGGGGGAGAATAGCATTATAAATTAAAGATGTTGCCCATAAATTTGAGTTGAAATCCTTGGCAGTCTGTCAAAAAATTCTTTATAGGCGAAAATATTGTTATGGGGATGATACTTCCCTGCTCACCCGACTCCGTGGAAAAAATAAAAGAATACGCTAAAAAAGATCCGGTTATTGTACCTACAGATACCCTCTACGGCTTGAGCATGAGCATTCAGGGTAATATTGAAAAAATATACAAACTCAAAAGGAGAAATTTAGAGAAAAAGATTCCTGTAGGTGTATCATCACTTGAAATGATGAAACATCTTGCATCCATAGATGAGCGAGGAGAAAAACTGGTGAAGAGATTCATGCCCGGACCGTTGACTATTGTTGTGCCAAGCAAAATTCCTGAATGGGGTGAAACGGTTGCCTTGAGAATCCCCGCTCACACAATTTCACTTCTTTTGATAGAGAAAATAGGCCCCATAACCCTCACAAGTGCAAACCTAAGTGGTGGAAAGCCACCGAAAACCATAGAGGATACCATGGAACTTGAGGTCAAATACCGTATCGACTGCGGTGAATTGCTGGGTAAACCGTCTACAATAGTATCTCTTGTGGAAGAGAAGGTTAAATTAATAAGGTCTGGCGCAATACCTTTTTCGGCGATCCTAAAAATCTTGGAGGAATAGAAATGGATTTAAAAAAGTACATTGAAGCTGGAAAAATAGGCAAAGAGGCAAGAGAATACGGAGCAGAGTTGATAAAGGAAAATGTCTCCTATTATGAAGTTGCAGAGAAAGTGGAAAAATACATAATCGATGCAGGTGCATTTCCCTCATTTCCAGTAAATCTCTCCAGAAACAACATTGCAGCACATTACACTCCAGTTAAAGGAGATAACATGTATTTCAGGAGGGGGGATGTGATAAAACTTGATTTAGGCGCTCATGTGGATGGTTATATTTCAGATACCGCTCTCACTGTGGAGGTTGGTACAAATAAATGGGAAAATTTGATTGATGCCACCCGAGAAGCGTTAAATAATGCAATAAAAACCCTGCGCCCGGGGATAACGGTAAGCGAAATAGGGCGCGTGATTGAAGATACGATAAAATCATCGGGCTACAACCCAATTTACAATCTTACCGGTCATGGACTTGCAAGATATGATCTCCATCACAGGATCAGTATACCCAACTATGACGACGGAAGTGTAACAAGGATAGAGCCGCCCATGGCATTTGCAATTGAGCCATTCGCAACTGATGGTAGGGGTTATGTAAAAAATGGAAAAGGCGGAAACATATACATGTTCATCAGAACGGAGAATCTGAAAGGTTTTTACCTTGACATATTCAAAAAATTTCGTACTTTGCCGTTCGCTGCCAGATGGTGTGCCGATAATCCTGATTACATAGCTATTCTTGGGAAAGGCGTGAAAATGGGTATGCTGCATCATTTTCCGATTCTGAAGGAGAAGAAAAAATTCATGGTTGCACAGACTGAACACACATTCGTTATGACTGGAGATGAGGTCATCGTCACTACACGGTGAACATCAAGTATTTTTTAGATTACCTTCTTAATTTTTTGATATAAAATAGTATGGATGTCAAGGTAAGGATCAGTACATACGGTTCAACTTCTGGTACCTCTATATTTGTTGTGTACTCTGATGCTGCGAATTTCTGCTCTGAAGAGTACCAGAAGGCATACCATACACGATCTTCAGTGCCGTTATATTTCTGCCCTATCTTGGCAAAGAGCATTCCATGATAGACCTGCCCGTAAACTGAGTATCCTGTACCGTTACCATTCCTTACATTGAGGTACGATGTTACATTCACCTTGAATACTGTGTGATTTGTGGCCACTGTATACCATGATGCGCACCATGCATTCCGATCATCCAGGAAGAAGTGCCACCACTTATGACCCGAGGAATCAATATAATAATCGTATGCCACATAAACTTCGTTTTCCTGTATGGTGGTTAATATCTCATAATTAGTACTCGGTCCAACCCGAACATTTAAAGCGGAGACGGTTACCATAAATGGCTGAACGATTTTCTTCGTTCCATTTGGAATGTGGTAGTAATTTATCCTGTCAAACTCGGAAGGAAAATAATCTTGGATGCTCTTATTCCATACATCGGTTGTGTGGGCTGCAACACCAACATCATTTCCGTTCCTGTATACAACGAGAGTTGCGTGTTCCCAGTGATTTCCGGAATCATTTCCAAATATTATAACATCCCCTATCTCCAGCCAGTTGGGCACAGAGAAATTAGATGATGTTACGTATGCATACGTGGTATTTTGATATTTCACAAGATTCTCTTGGAGATAGTAGCAGGATATAATCGTCCCATTGCTGTCGGATGGCACGCCACCCCCATTGCCATCATATCCCTGCCAGAGAGATAAACCTCCTGCAATGAGAGATTGTGATACGAAGTTGGCAGATTCGTTTTGAGATGATGAATAATCATTGTAATGGGAATCTCTCCCATCCCACCATCTGTACGCGTAGCCCACAGCCCCCATTCTATCGTAGTAAGGCTCAGAATAGGATTGATTCAGGTGAATTACATATTCCCGCACTAAGCTATCTATGTTTCCGTTGTAAATATCCAGATCAACATTACCAGAGACCCCATTCACACTCCCAGAATCCGAATACTGCCAGAAACTCCAAAAATCCCAGATGCCGGTATCCGGCGAGGAAACATCGTAGTTTGCAATCCATAAATCCCATTGGGTAACGGAGAAGGCCAGGTATTTAGCATAATACGGTGCTGTGTATACTATTGGTTTCACTCCAGTTTTATTGTAAACCTCCCCGCAGAAGTAATTCACCCAAGCGCTCAGGTTATCCCAGCCAATATAACTCCCATTTTCAAGATCGAGTGCCGGGACGAGATACCCATCCTTTATGTAGGGCATGATAACGTTCACAAAGTGATCAGCCTCCGCTATTGCATCATCTTTCACGGGTGTATTTGGTCTGGCGAAGTGATAAGCGCCCATATATAGACCGGCTGCATGGCCATTTTCCATATTCTGGGTGAAATAGTCATCCACATAGGTAGTGCTTTCAGTCGCCTTTGCCCAAGCAAATATCTTTCCATCCTGATAAACCTTGTTCCAGTCAATATCGCCCTGATAATGGGATACATCGATTCCATACACCTGATTCCCGGATTTAACAACACTTTTGGAATTTGGGTGAGGCTGAACAGCCACATATAATGTACTGAAAAGGATAACAAGCATTAGAATTGTCATAAGGGTTACTCTCCACCTCATAATTTATGATATGAATTCACGATATATAAACGTTGCTTGTAAAAAAGAATAAGTTTTAATTTAATGTGAAAATTTCTCCAAAGCCTTTTTAAGTTCTTCGTGCTCCTTGGCATATTCTTTTAGAGGTATGCCCTGCATTTTTGCCTCCAAGGCCTGGCGCATAGCTATTGCACCTTTTCTCGTACCATCCGGATGACCATGCACACCACCGCCTGCCTGAATTACGATATTGTTACCAAGAATATCCACGACAGCGGGAACAAGTCCGGGGTGTAAGCCTCCAGAAGCTACAGCAACGACGGGTTTGACATGACCCCATATCTGCTCAAATCTATCTTCCCTCTGTGGAACCTTCTTCATCTGAATTTCCTCGCAAATATCTTTCACCTCCCCTTTGCTTCCTTCCATTTTTCCAACAGCAGTGCCTATATGAAGGTTATCCACACCCAATATTCGATAAATTTTGGCAAGGGTGCGCATATTTATACCATGTTTGGGATTTCGTGTTATGGCTGCGTGCATAGCTCGATGAGCATGAATTGCAAGTTTGAATCCTTCGCGCCTGAAACTTTGCAGGGCAGAAAATCCTGCAATTACCACATCTATCATGACGAATTCATTTCCCATCTCCTCCACAAGTTCCGCACGGCGAATCATCTCGTTGTACGGTGAGGTTATATTCACTAAATAAATCTTCTTTTCCCCAGTCTCCTCCTGCGCACGATCCCTCATTTCTAACGTAAGAGCCAATCTCTCTTCAAAGGGATTGAAATCCTGAGAGGCAAGATTTTCATCGTCCTTAACAATGTCAAGTCCACCGACCCACGCTTCGTACGCAACTTTTGCGTGCATTTCTGAAGGAAGACCGATTTTCGGCTTGATTATTGTTCCCAAAAATGGCCTATCATAAACTCCTGTGATATCTCGTAACCCTTCCACACCATACTGAGGGCCTGGATACGCTGAAATTAAATCTTCGGGGAATTTCATATCCAGAATTCTCAGATTTTCAACGCTCTTCATACCGAATACGTTTCCCGCCACACTCGCTAAAATTGCAGGCATATTTTCAATTTCGAAAAGTTCAAGGGGATAAGCGATTTTCACAATTCCATTTCTTTCATCTATTTCATAGACCCTCGCTCGTAGAGTGTTCCATATTTCGGGTAAAAGGGTTTTGAGTTCTGTCCACGTGCCTATTGACGATTCTTCCGCTATTTTATCCGCTGAGTATCTCAAATCCCTTCCAGTGGGAGGCTCAACTTTAAACATAACAAGCAAATCGCTATCCTTCGGCACATATCCCAACTCTATGTAACTCATAGGGACAATATATCCACGATGTTTAAAAAGGTTGCTTTTTAAAATGCAAACATTAAGTAGTAAATCCATATACACACTATGCTTAAAGCGAAGATAATTGTGCGGTATAAGGAAGGCGTGGATGATCCCGAGGGAAAAACGATAAAACACGCTCTGAATCTTTTGGGTTTCGAAGATGTTGAGGATGTGAAGGTGGCGAAGTACTACGAAATCAAATTGAGCAAAGGGGACGAGAATGAAGTGGAAGAAATAATAAGAAAACTCCTCGTGAATCCCGTTATCCACGATTATGAGGTGAGGGTTGAGAGGATATGAAGTACGAAAAAATAAGCGATAAGGTGTATCGCGTTAAGATGAGGGATGCAAGCGATGATGAGTTGAAAAAAATAAGCGATGAAATGGGTCTCGCTTTAAATCTTGAGGAGATGAAAAGGATAAAGGAGTACTTCTCAAATTTAGGAAGGGACCCCACTGATGTGGAAATTCATGCAATAGCGCAGGCATGGAGCGAGCACTGCTCGTATAAATCCTCCAAGCCGATTTTGAGGAAGTACATATTCGGAATAGAATCTCCTCACACAATTGTTGTTATGCAGGACGATGCTGGTGTTGTCGAATTCGATGAAAATCATGCATATGTTTTCAAAATCGAAAGTCACAATCATCCAAGTGCCGTAGAACCATACGGAGGAGCGGCCACGGGAGTTGGTGGAATTATTCGAGATGTTCTGAACATGGGTGCCAAGCCCATAGCCCTCGTTGACCCTCTTTTCTTTGCACCTCCAGACTATCCTTACAAAAAATTAAGACAGGGAATAAAACATCCTCGTTACCTTCTGAAGGGTGTTGTATCTGGGATAAGAGATTACGGAAATCGTGTTGGAATTCCCACCGTTGCGGGCATAACCTATTTCGATGAGGGCTATGTGAACAACATCCTGGTTAACGCGGGATGTTTGGGAATAGTTAAGAAGGATAAAATTGTGAGAAGCAGAGTTACCAAGCCCGACGTTTTATTGGTTATGGTGGGTGGCAGAACAGGACGTGATGGAATCCATGGTGTGAATTTCGCATCAAAAGTTCTCAGCGAGAAAAGTGAGGAAGAGAGGGAAGCGGTGCAGCTGGGCAACCCCATACTGAAAGAACCCCTCATCCATCTAATTTTAGAGGCAAACGAAATGGGCATAATTCACGGGATGAAGGATCTGGGTGGAGGAGGTTTGGGAAGCGTTGTGGGTGAGATGTGCTATTCCGGCGGTGTGGGCGCTGAAGTTCATTTGGATAAGGTCCTGCTGAAGGAGAGGGATATGGCGCCGTGGGAGATATGGGTGAGCGAATCTCAAGAAAGAATGCTTTTGGCCATAGAGGAGGAGAATCTGGAAAAGTTGAAGAACCTCTGCGATAAATGGGACGTGGAGATTAGCGTTATAGGAAAATCAATTATGGAGAAGAATTTACGCATATACTGGCAGGGAAGAAAGATTTTAGATTTGCCCTTAAATTTCCTTACAGGGGGGGTGGAGTACAATCGCCCTTACAAAATTCAAAAGATTGAGAAAATGCAGGAAATCCCTCCCGAACCTAAATACCGGGAGATTTTCCTGAATCTTCTCTCCTCGATAAACATAGCGAGCAAGGAGTGGATAATCAGGCAATACGACCACGAGGTTCAGGGTAAAACGGTCATTAAGCCCCTGCAGGGCGAGATAGGTTTTGAAACGCATGGGGACGCTGCGGTTATAAAACCCCTGCACGATTCATGGCGGGGAATAGCGATAACCACTGTAGCGAATCCGCAGATAGCAAGGATAGACCCCTATGTTGGTTCTCTTTACACGATGGATGAAGCAGTACGCAATCTTGTGGCGGTGGGTGCAAAGCCTCATGCTCTCTCTGATTGTCTCAATTTCGGAAATCCAGAGAAGGAGGAGATAATGGGCGAGTTTGTGGAATCTTCTCGTGGTCTGGGTGAGGCGGGAAGATTTTTAGAGATACCATTCGTCTCAGGAAACGTGAGCTTCTACAATGAGGCATTCAGAATGAACATACCTCCAACCGTGGTTCTTATGGCCGTTGGTATAATTGAAGACATGCGAAAAGCCATAACTACGGACCTCAAAAAAGAGGGAAATCCAGTATATCTTGTTGGTGAAACTAGGGAAGAGATGGGAGGAAGCGATTATTACAGGATGATAGGTGTGAGGAGTACTTATGTACCCAGAGTTGATTTGAGTGAGACCAAGAGAAGGAGCGAAGAATTGCTGAAAGCAATGAAATCAGGGTTAATTCTCTCCTGTCATGATGTATCCCATGGAGGCCTCGCAGTAACGCTCGCCGAAATGGCAATTGGTGGGAATATTGGAGCTGAAATAGATTTGCGAAGTATGGGTGTAATGCGTGATGATTTCAAACTGTTTTCCGAGAGTCCGACAAGATGGGTATGCGAAGTTCAAAGGGGGAAAGAGGGAGAATTCGAAAAGATTGTTAATGCTACGAAGATTGGGTACGTTGGTGGTAATTCGCTTCGTGTGAGAGATGGTGAAAGATGGCTCTTCAACGTGCATCTCAATATACTGCGGTCACGGTGGAAGAACGGGCTTAAAGATTATTTAGGGTGATAAAATGAAAGTTGCCATACTGCAAATGGAGGGAACAAATTGCGAGGAGGAAAGCTTTATTGCTTTTCGAGATTCTGGATTCGAGCCGGAATACGTGCATATAAACCTCCTCAAACCCGGTGACTTGGAAAAGTACAATGTTCTTTTCATTCCGGGAGGATTTTCCGCAGGAGATTACGTTCGTGCTGGAGCAATATTTGCAGCGAGATTGAAAGCGAAAATTTGGAAAGATTTGAAGAATTTCGTGGATGAAGGAAAGATTGTTATGGGTGTTTGCAATGGATTTCAGGTTCTCATTGAACTCGGTCTTTTACCGGCAGTGGATGGGATAAGTGATGAGCCCCAGGCAGCTCTGATGGTCAACGATTCAAATAAATTTGAGTGCAGATGGACTTATCTGAGAAGGGAGAATGATACCATTTTCACGAGCAAGGTTCCAGAAGTAATAACGCTTCCCGTGGCTCATGCAGAGGGAAAATTTGTGGCCCCAAATAAAATTTTAGAGAAAATAGAGGAGCAAAAACAGGTAGTTTTCCGTTATGTCAAGCCTGATGGCTCAAAGGCAGATTACCCGTGGAACCCTAATGGTTCGATGAACGACATAGCAGCCATAACAAATCCTCAAGGAAATGTTCTGGGGATTATGCCCCACCCCGAAAGAGCGTTCTTCTGGTACCAGCATCCTGACTGGACGAGGAAAAAGAGGGAGAAAGGAGATGGCTCTCTCATCTTCAAGTCTCTCATCAAATATTCATAAAAATTAGAAATGTCGTTATTCTTTGCTTGAACATTAAACTTAATATCATGATTCACAATTTCCCTTTATGAAATCTTCGAGAATACCCGGATTTTATAATCTCAGCATAGAGGAACGAGCAAAGATGGTTAAGGAATTTGCCAATCTAAGCGATGAAGAAATGAAAATTCTGATGGATGGACATCTTGATATAAATCTGGCTAACAGGATGATAGAGAACGTTGTTGGGATGATGGAGTTACCATTTGGAATAGCGACAAATTTCCTGATAAACGGTAAAGATTACCTCATCCCAATGGCTATAGAAGAGCCGAGTGTGGTTGCTGCAGCCAGCCATGCTGCGAAATTAGCGAGGCCGGGGGGAGGATTTTTCACATCATCCACTGATCCAATAATGATTTCGCAGATTCAGGTTGTGAACTTGAAGAATCCCTATTTTGCAAAGATGCAGGTTTTAGAGCAAAAGGAAGAGTTAATAAGAATTGCCAACGAGCAGGATCCAGTCCTCGTGAAAGTTGGAGGTGGATGCAGAGATATAACTGCGAGAGTTCTTGATTCTAATATGGGTCCTATGCTCGTAATTCATCTTCACGTAGATGTTCGTGATGCTATGGGTGCCAACGCTGTGAATACTATGGCCGAAGCTTTAGCACCGTACATAGAGGATATAACCGGTGGAAAAGTTTATTTGAGAATAATCAGCAATCTTGCAATTTATCGCTTAGCACGGGCGAGAGCGATATGGAAGAAAGATGTGATAGGCAAGGAAACAGTTAAAGGCGTACTTTATGCATATGAATTTGCCCGAATTGATCCTTTCAGAGCGGCAACGCATAATAAGGGAATAATGAATGGCATAGATGCGGTTCTTATTGCAACGAGTAACGATTGGCGTGCTGTTGAGGCTGGCACTCACGCTTACGCCGCAATAAATGGCCAATACGCCTCGTTATCTCATTATGAGATGAATGAAAATGGGGATCTTGTTGGCTCGATAGAATTACCTTTAGCAGTTGGGATTATAGGTGGTGCAACAAGCACACATCCCAAGGCTAAGATTGCAAGGAAGATTCTTGGCATAAAAACAGCAAAAGAATTCTCGGAAATTTTAGCCGCTGTCGGGCTCGCTCAGAACTTTGCCGCTCTCCGTGCTCTTGCAACTGAGGGAATACAGCGTGGCCACATGGAACTTCACGCCCGCAACATAGCCGTGATGGCCGGGGCAAAGGGTGATGAAATAGACAAGGTGGCGGAAATTTTGGTTAAGGAGAAGAAGGTGCGTGTGGATAGAGCGGAGGAGGTTCTGAGGGAAATAAGAGAGAAGAAATAAGCAAGCACCAAAATTATTTATATCATCATCCTTTTTCGCCCATTGCCAATGATTGATTGAATGAAGGAGGTAATGAAAATGGCAAGACCAATATATGTGAGATTTGAAGTGCCTAAGGAATTGCAGGAAAAGATACTCAGCGCTGTGGAGATTGCAAGAGAAACGGGCAAAGTAAGAAAAGGAACAAACGAAGTGACAAAAGTGGTGGAGAGAGGAACAGCAAAATTTGTGGTTATTGCGGAGGATGTAACCCCCCCAGAAATCGTAGCCCATCTTCCACTACTCTGCGAGGAAAAAGGAATCGTATATGGATATGTGGAGAGCAAGGAAGAACTGGGAAAGAGATTGGGAATAAAATCCTCTGCCTCTGCAGCCATACTGGATTTCGGCAAAGCTGAGAATGCATTCAAGGAAATAATGGATGGAATAAGCGCCCTAAAGAAATGAAGGTGAATTGAGATGGCGGAAGATGAAGCAACACCTGCGGAGGTCGTTGAAATAATCGGAAGGACAGGGATGACCGGCGAGGTTACGCAGGTTAAGGTTAGAGTTTTAGAGGGCCGCGATAAAGGCCGTATACTCACTCGGAACGTAATGGGCCCTGTTAGAATCGGCGATATACTTATGCTTCGCGAAACGGCCAGAGAAGCAAGAAAGTTGGAGACAAGGTGATGTAAATGCCCTCAAAACGTGTATGCTCTTTCTGCGGAAAGGAAATCGAACCCGGAACGGGTATAATGTACGTCACCAAAGATGGCCGAGTTTATTATTTCTGTAGCAGCAAATGCTACAAGAATATGATTGAACTTAAACGTATACCAAGAAAGGTGCGGTGGACAGCCGCTTACCGAAAAGAGAAGGAAGTTCGCTTACACATGCTCAGGAGGAAAGAGGATGAGAGAGAGAACATTAGTTCTTCTGAAGCCTGACGCTGTAAATAGAAGATTGATTGGCGAAATAATCGCAAGATTTGAAAAGAAGGGATTAAAAATCGTTGCAATGAAGATGCTCTGGGTTACCCGTGAATTGGCGGAAAAGCATTACGAGATGCATCGGGGCAAACCCTTCTACGAATCTCTTCTTGACTACATAACCTCCTCGCCGATAGTCGCCATAGTTTTAGAGGGTGAGCAAGCTATAGAAGTTGTGAGAAAAATGATGGGCAAAACAAATGGTGTGGAGGCCGAGCCCGGAACGATACGCGGAGATTATTCACTGAGCATTCAGAATAACCTTGTTCATGGTTCAGATTCGGAAGAATCCGCAAAGAGGGAAATATCACTGTTCTTTACAGATGGGGAGATATACGATTACAGATTAGTGGACGAAGTCTGGGTGTGAGATGCGTACTCATACCGAAATAGGAATCACATCATATCTTTCATCTTTTTCGGGAATAGGCGGAAGATTGAGGAAGAAAATTGAGGATTTTTTTGTCGAAGAGATACCCATAGAAATCCCGAAAAATGAGAATGGTCGCAATCTTTGCGTAAAAATAAAATTGAGGAACTGGGAGACTAATCACTTTGTTAAGATTTTCAGCAGAGCTCTTGGGATAAGCAGAAAGAGGATAAGATTCACGGGTATGAAAGATAAAAGGAGCATAAGTGTGCAGTATTTCTGCATAGTGAATTATTCCTCTAATTTTCTACCCAGAATGAAAGATGTGGAAATATTAGAAAAATTTCAAACGGATTACACTCTGAATTTGGGGGATTTATTCGGTAATCGATTTTGCATAAAGGTGAGCGATGCGGAGTGTAATGATAGGGTGGGGAAAATTGTAGATGAGTTAAATGGTTACTTTCCCAATTTCTTTGGAGTTCAGAGGTTTGGAGCTTCTCGACCTGTTGGGCACATTGTCGGTAAATTCATAATAAAAGGCGATTTTAAAAATGCTGTGCGCTATTACATAGGCTATCCAGACGCATATCGTGATGATGAAGGTCGAAAAGTATTTTTTGAGAATCTGGATGCAAGAGAATCGTTAAAACAAATAGATATAAAAGCAGAATACGAGAGAGCAATGCTTAATTATCTCGTTAATCATCCAGATGATTATATTGGAGCACTTCGCTCTTTACCTAACAACCTTCTTCTCATGTTTGTGCATGCGTATCAGGCATATTTATTCAACAGAATGGTCAGTGAGAGAGTAAAAATCGGTATTGATCCGCAGATTGGAGATGTGGTGATGAAAACTAAAAGCGGAAAGCCTGTTCAGGAATACGTGAAGGTCACTGATTTCAATATTCAGAAGATAAAAGAGAAGGTTGCAATAGGAGAGGCATACGTATCCACAGTTCTTGTTGGCTATAAAACAAGATTATCAGAGGGCCTCCAAGGCGAAATAGAGAGAAAGATATTAAAAGAGGAGAATATCAGGATGAGGGATTTCAGAATACAGCAAATTCCAGAACTGAGCACAAAAGGAAGAAGGAGAAATATATTGGCTAAATTCATGGACTTCAATTACAACGAAGATTGCATCTTCCAGTTCTGGCTTTACTCTGGATCTTATGCTACTTCGCTTATGAGAGAATTTATGAAGGTAGAAGCGCTGGAGAGTTACTGATTTTCACCACGGTACATTCTTCAATCCTACCTTGTAGGCAATTATGTTCACTGCCCTGTGGATGAAGGGTGTTAAAACGAAAACAGTTATGATAGAAACTACATTCCAGAAATGCCACAAAAACCACTGTGGAAAGAAAAGATAAATAAGAAGCCAAGCGATGATGACGAACATCAGTTGATCAAGCAAAAACGCCTTTCCACCACTTTCTATACCCATTCTTCTTTTAATGAAAGAGCCGAAAGAATCACCAAGCATAGCCCCGAATGACATAGTCGCTAATAGAAGGATTGCGTAAAACCACGAGGTGGAGAAGCAGGGAAACCATTGTTGAGGAAGATAAAAAGCGCCTAAGTTCTGTATCACGCCAAATACTAAACCTGATAACGCCCCCCCGAAAAAACCCCGCCAGGTTTTGCCCTTTCCCAAGATTCTTCTTCCATCTATAAAGTTCTTTCCGAAATCTATGGGTGTTCCTCCTCCAAATATTACGGCAGCAGGATTAGGGAGGTACACGGGTAGCATCAGCCAGAGGGTTATAACTATTCCCTCCAATATCTCGATGATCATCGGGGGAAAACTGATTTACGGAAATAATACTTTTCTTTTGCAAAGGATTAAATTCCGGAAAAACATCTTCCTTCTATGGTAGACGAGAAGATTATAACAGACAAGATTCTGGATCACTATTTCGAAATAACGAAAAAAGCGAGAGAGAAGGTTAAAATTGCATCGCCGAAAAGTTCGCATCTTTATTCAATTGCGGAAGATTTTCTCAAGATGGCAGATTCCTACATTAATGATGCAAAATATTTCAGGGATAAAGGTGATTACCCACATGCACTTGGCGCAATTTATTACGCCCATGCATGGCTTGACGCGGGAGCCAGATTAGGTATTTTTGATGTGGGTGAAGATCACAATTTATTCACCCTTGCAAGATAGAAAATTACAGACTCGCCACCGCTTTATAAACTCCTTTTTTCTTCATAATCACGCAGCCCATTCTCACAAGATCCTGAAAGATTTTATCGGCACGATCCTCCATGCCCCTTTCATTCATCTTCTTCGTGAAGTAGTCGTAACTCCACCCATCAGGCCTCAATATATTTAGTTCCCACAGCACTCTATTTATTATCCTCTCCAATCTCTTCTTCTCACCCAGTGCCGAGATTTCCAAGCGGAGTTTATCCTGCATAACATCATTGATTCTTTCTAATATGGAGATATAGAGGTCTTCCACTCTCCCAGCCATACCAATTCTATTCCATCCGTTGAGCAATCGTGCCAGATGCTCGCCAAAACCATTTATGTTTGCGATATCCACAATTATTCCAAGGCGCATTGCCTCCGAGAGAATGGGAAATTCTGAATCCACGATCCTGAGGAATTTCTCCTTCCGTCTCTCCACAAAATCTTCATTCATCGTGGATTCTTGAAGATGCCTCTGAATCACAAATGACGCAATATCAACTCCATATTCCACAAATTCATCTCCCACGACCCTTTCCTCTTTGGTGCCTAAATATGGAATTTCGGCGAGGTTGATCAGCTCATGCCTTCTTATATCTCCTTTTGTAACTGCGCTCTTTTCCCAGAGATTCGCCTTTCTTGAATAATAGAATTTTTTCGCCTCATTGCTTTTTATCATTGCATATCTTATTTTCATATTTGGAGTTATACTTGTATCTATCTCAAAATTATCAGCGTACTTTAACTGGATTTTGAATCTGTTTTTTCTGAGTATTGGGCTAACCAATTTGAGGGATCTTTCAAATTCGCTGAAATTATTGTAGTAATACTTTGTGCCAGAATCCACGAATGTGATCGCACATCCACCCACACGATTAAGGTAAGGAGAGGAAGAAATAAAATAGGAGAGCATAACATCCCTCGCTCTTTCCGCAAAGGATTCATCAAAAATCTTATATATTTTTCTTCCGTCGAGTCCAGTCTTCTCTAAAATTAGGTATTTCTCCACAGGAATTTTTTCAAACTCTTCCACTATTAGAAATCTGCCCGCAAGAGATGAGAACTCGGATAAATCTTGAATGCGACCTTTTACAATTCCAGTTTTCCCTGATATTTTTATCCAGTAAGGAACCACCAATGGAAGGATTGGAAAGTTTTCCGAGGGAAAGGGGGTAACTGCAAGGATACCGAAATCTCTTATTATGGGAGATAATTTTGGCCAGAGCACATCCTTCATTTCCTGACTTCTCCTCGAGGGTAAATTCACCACAAACCCTTCAAATTCTTCGTACTCGCCTAATCTGTACGTTCTTTTCAAAAAACGGTTTTTGAGTTTTTCGTCCACCTTCCAAGGAAGATATATATCGCTTATCATCGATACACGCTGTACTTGTAGAGAAGGTCTATTAATTTTTTTGCCATGACTTCGTCTATAGTTCCTTCTTCCTTCTTTTTGAGTATGTAGTCCCTTGCCTCCCTTACTCCAATGTTCGATGCCTTGGCGTATATTGTTCCCTTGAGGGATCCGACAACACCTTCAGGCAAACCTTCCAATATTTTGCCTAAAAGGTATCTGAATTCGTAATCCCTTCTCATATCCAACTTTCTCCTTTTCACATCCATTGCATGAGAAGCACAGTAATATAAATTTTGGTTTTTCCATGGGATTAACTTTCCTCTCCTTTGCGATGCCGGAGGCATTATGATTTATCATTTACAACTTTTCAGGAGTATATGACTTCATACTCTACACCTATTTCCTTCATCGCTTTCTTAAACCGCTCAAACTGATCATAGTAGACAAAATTATGTTCCATCCATCTTCTATCATATCTCTTTGTATTTTTATTTTTCTCCACTATCTTCTTGCTGGCTATCAATCACTCATTCTTGCCGGAGACTCTCTGTATTGAAATGTATTTCAGAACTCTTCCAGATCGCTTTGATATCTTATCTTTTCCCCTTCAATTGGCACAGGATAACGAGCGGTTAAACATCCTAAGCACAAATCTTCCCGTGGTATTCCTATTGCTTCCACCAATCCGTCTATACTTATGTATCCCAGAGAATCTGCGCCTATTATACCCCTTATCTCTTCAACGCTTTTTTGTGAAGCGATAAATTGATCTCGAGTCTTCATATCTATACCTAAATAGCAAGGTGCTATGATGGGAGGTGAGCCCACCCTCACATGGACTTCTTTTGCACCAGCATCTTTAAGCATTTTCACAATTTTTCTCATTGTATTTCCTCGAACTATAGAATCATCAACAAGCACAATTCTCTTATTCCTTATTACTGAAGCTACGGGATTAAGTTTCATAGTTATTTCCTTAACTCTGCTTTCTTGTGAGGGAAGTATGAAAGTTCTTTCAACATATCTATTCTTCATAATACCCTCTGCATATTGTATGTGACTTTCTTCCGAATAGCCTATTGCGTGAGCTCTTCCTGAATCTGGTACAGGAACAACGAAATCCGCTTTAACTGGATGCTCCCTCGCTAGGATTCTCCCTATTCTGCGACGCACATCATAAACGTATCTTCCATCGATAACACTGTCTGCACGGGCAAAATAAACGTATTCAAACATGCAGTGTGCCTTGTGTTTCTTTTTGAATATGTGATGTGTGTAAAAACCATCGGATGTTATTTCTACAATTTCTCCGGGCTCCACATCTCTTATAAATTTCCCACGTAGAGCATCGAATGCCACACTCTCGGATGCAACCCCATATCCATTCTGAATTTTTCCCAGCCCTAACGGCCTTATCCCGAAGGGATCACGAATTGCAAAGAGTCGCTCGTCGATAAGCACGGATAGAGAAAAAGAACCGTTAAGCCGTCGAACTGTGTTTTTTAATCCTTCTATCACTCCATGGCGGGTTATTTCATAGGCCATTACCCTTGCTATAACTTCACTATCAGATTTGGTGGTGAACGCTGAACCCAATTTGCCCAGAAAATTTTTTAAATTGGCCACATTCACAATCTCTCCATTATGAGCTACGGCAATTTCATGCTCTAAGGTGTAAATTTTAATTGGATGCGCGTTCTCTTTCACTGATCCCCCCGTGGTGGAATATCTCACATGTCCTATACCTACATTACCAGTTAATCTTTCAAGATCCTCTGCTTTGAATACCTCGTGAACCAGACCCATTCCCTTTTTGATTAAAATGTGATTTCCATCATGCACAGCAATTCCTGCACTTTCCTGACCACGATGCTGGAGGGCACGAAGTGAAAAATATATTTCATGCGATACACTATTTTGAGAGGAGAAACCCACTACTCCGCAGAATTCATTTCTTTTTCTTCGCCCAAGAATATGAACGCCTTCGGGGCGAGGGATAACCACAGTATGAACACCTCTTGGTATGAATATTGTATGACCTATGCCCACATCTCCTGCATACTATATGCGTATGCTTCTTATTCTTTTTTCCCTTTGATGGAGTTCCCTTTCCTGCCATATTTCATCACCTCATGGGGGGGATATGTAAATTACGTTATCACCTCTAACGATGACTACGTTATACACACCTTTCGGCTCGCTATTTATTATTTCCTCAGCATTCTTGAGCACTAAATTCATATGCTGATCATAACCATCTAAAACTCCTCTATACTCCTTTCCTCCCTTCATAGAGACGAGAACAGGCTTGTTTAGGCTGTCATGCAGTACGTGGAGCGGTTTGAGCATCTCCATTTCAACTCACACCTCTTGTATTGGTAACTAATATTTAAATTTTGGGTATACACAAAACATCTTTTGCAGTACTCATTATTTTTTCCGCACTCATTTCATCGAGAGAGCATATGGAGAAGCCTTGGAAAATCAGTTTGAGAATTATATAAGTTCCTACAAGATACACTTCTCTTCCCTCTCCATAATATCTCTGCAAATCATCCATTGAAAGTTCATCAAAATTCCTGTTTTTTCGCTCCCAGAAATCATGAACAATTCTTTTCCAATCAAGTGCACATGGTTCTTTCAACCCTGCGTATTCTGAAATTCTCTCTAAATTTAAATCATCGTTGAAAACCATGGAAAAAGCAACGCCCAGACCTTCCAAAATTGCAAGCTCCCCAAACGTCATTTTGTATGGGGAATCAACACCTTTGGGAATTAGTATTTCTTGCAATCTGACCACATGAG
>WALH01000013.1 GCA_015522935.1 DHVE2 group archaeon
AGTTCATCCGCCCCCTGTCCACAGTAAACAATTTTCTCTTTTGAATTTTTCAGAACGAAATACAGAGGAAGTTCAAAACCAATTTCCACAGGGTTCATATTCTCGTCAATCTTCTTGAGAAATCTTATACCTCTAATGATTTCATCCTCATCGTATTCAATGATTTTCAATTCCAATCCTATAAGATTTGCTATTTCAATTGAATTCTTCACATCCCTTGCATTCTCACATCCTGTGGTGTAGAGAACGGGATTGTGATTTTTCATAAGAAACGCAATTATTGAACTATCCAACCCACCCGAAAATGCAAGAGCGGCATTGTACTCAAATTGAAGAGATTTTAGCGATTCTCCTAATTTGCGGGCAAAATCTTCGCATTTCATGGGACATCCTTGAATCCTCTTTTCTCCTCTATGATGTTTCGGATAAATTCCACAAGGTGAGAAATCTTAACTCTCACCTGTTCGGTGCTGTCCCTTTCTCTAACTGTGACCGTGCTATCCTCCTTGGTCTGATAATCTACTGTCACGCAGAATGGTGTCCCTATTTCATCTGCTCTTGCATATCTCCTCCCAATAGAACCGGATTCATCGTAGTATGCATTTACCCCTTTTTCTCTCAGAAAAGAAAGCACTTGCTTGGCCAGAACATCCAGTCCATCCTTGCTCATTAGAGGAAAAACACCAGCTTTCACAGGAGCTATGATCGGATTAAAGCGGAGGACTTTGTATTTAGAATCCTCTCTTTCGTAATAGGAATGCTCTAAGATTGCGTAGAAGAGGCGATCTATTCCGAAGGATGGTTCAACCACATGGGGAATGAATCTCTCTCCACTAACTTTAACTTCCTCCACAACCAAATCATAGGCGTCCGGTGGAATCCTATACTTCTTTCCTTCGACTTCTATTTCCAGCGGTCTTTTATCCCCCTCCATCTCCATCTCTTCAAGTTTTTTTGCAATCTTTTGAGCGTTGGCTTTGAACTTTGGGCCAAGAATTTCCATTCGAGGTACTATTCTCTCAATCTTTATCTTCCTCTCATCTTGGTATCTCCTGAATGCACGCGTATCCTGCCCTGAATAATCCATATGATGGCTGAGATCATATGCACCCCGGTATGATATGCCTATTACCTCCATCCATCCCTTAGAAAGGAGAACTTCACAGTCCCACGTCTCAGTGGAATAGTGGGCGAGTTCCTCTGGATGATGCTCTCTAAATCTAACTCTTTCTGTATCTATGCCTAATTTTTGAAGAAAATCGATGATCCTCGCCATGTAGTAAGAAATGTAACAGTTTATTACTTCGTTCTTACAGGCTTCCACACTTGAGATTTTTATATCTCTACCATCATTCCTTAAGGCATGTAGCATTCTTTCGGGTATCTCTCGCCATTTATATCCAGACTCAGGATCCACAAACAGCTCTATTTCGGCCATATTGAATTCTCGAAGCCTGAGCATCCCCTGCCTTGGACTTATTTCGTTCCTGAATGCTCTCCCAATTTGAGCAACGCCCATGGGTAATTTTTCACGATTTATCCGGTAAAGATTTGAAAAGTTCACGAAAATCCCCTGCGCGGTTTCAGGCCTTAAAAATCCCTTTTTGCCCAAGTCAATGTTAGTGGAAAACATCAGATGAAATTCTTCCACGTGACCCAATTCTCCTCCACAGTCCGGGCATTTTATATTATAAGTTTCTATAATTCTCTCTATTTCATCGGGGCTCAGAGCATCTGGAGTTTCCACATATTTATCTATTAATTCATCCACTCGGAAAGCGTGACCACAGGATTTGCAACGAACCATATAATCTGTGAATTTATCAAGATGCCCGGATGCACGGTAAACAATTTCTGGCCCTATTATTGGTGTGTCTACTAAGATTAAACCATCATGGTATACAAATTCCTTCAACCAGAGATCCACTATGTTCTTCTTCATTAGAGATCCCAGAGGACCGTAATCGTAAAACCCACCTAAGCCTCCATATATGTCATATGAATTCCAGTAAAAACCCCTTCTTTTCGCCACATCATTTATCTTCGATCTCAAATTTTCCATCAGTCCACCCCTAACAGGGATGATACTAAATCACTATCGAATATCATCGCCTGAAGATCATCATGTGTGTTTCTAACGGGTAACTGAGAGAAGTTGTTCTTCTTCATTATCTTGGCTGCTTCCCATGCTGGTGATTTCTCGAAAATCGTAATGGGATTTGGAATCATAACCTTCTCCACTGGAACCGGCGGGAGATCCACTTTCTCAACCATGTAGAAGAGTTTCATAACGTTCTTCAATCCTTCCCAGTTCCACATATCTTCATCCTCGCCCAAACCCAATTCAGACATTGCCAGATTTTTATCAATCTTTGCCCTCGCAAAAAGATCCCGGTCTGTAACGATCCCAACTAATTTTGCCTCATCATCCACAACTGGAAATGCGGGGAGAGAGGTAAGGCTCATTGACTTGAAAACGACCGGTAAAGGGGTTTTTACATAAATCGGTAAACATGGCTTCGTGACAAGATTCTCCACAGGAGTACCTATTTTTCTCTTTATTATTACCTTTAAAAAATCCTGAGGAGTTATTACTCCAGTAACCTTTTTGTTTTCATTTACCACAATTATGTGCCTTCTGCCATACCGTATCATAACTTCCGCCGCATACTCAATCGTATCGTTCTCATTTACCACAGGCACATCCTTACGCATTAAAAGGGCCAATTGCTCCTCGTCAGGATTTTCAAATATGTCTCTTCGTGAGACCATTCCAACCAATTTGTTTTCCCTATCCACCACGGGAACTCCCGTGATGTTATACTTTACTAGAGTCCTTAGAACATCCATTCTCGTTCCTGGCACCCTGACAGTTATGGGATTTTTGCTCATTATTTCGCTTACTTTCTCCATTTCAGAACACCCTTTTGAACGAAAAATGAAAATGGTATATAATCCTTGTGGATTCTCTGAACAAAAAATTTGACATATTTCCCATACATCTCTTTTGAGCTTTTATTAATTTTCATGTTGGACATGCTTAGAACGATGTTTGTGGGTGAGAAAAAACCACTTTCTCTGTCCAAAGAAAACAAGCAATGGAATTGCTATAAGGACAGCTGTAAAAGAATTGAACTCTGGCACCGTAGTTGTATCCTTTGCACTATCTGAGCAAATGTAAATATCATTAATCTGAACTGTTGTGTTGACCTGAGAATTTGGTGGAAGATTGCTGGCATTTACTCTTACCACTATCTTGAATGATTCTCCCGGGGCAAGCCATCCCGTATCTGGATTTCCATCGTTATCGGTATCGAAGGATGTGTTTACCCAGTTCCATCCGTTACCTGAATTATTATATGCCATAAGTTCCAAACCTGATGGGGTTTTATAATACAATGAAATGTTATTTACCGTTACATTTGCACTCACATTTATACTTATCAAATCATAGCCGCTTCCATTGTTCCATATTGTGTGATTATACCATATTATTGTCCCAGTGGATGAATTTGTATAGGGGGATACCGAAATGTTGCATTGAACTTTAAAATAACCAGAAGTATTTGAAGTTTTGTAGTTTTCTTTGCTCCATGCGGTAATAGTTATATTGTATCTCCCTACAGGAGCATTCGTTGCGAGAGAATAATTGTACTGGAAAATAAGATATGCGTATCCAGAGCGGGAGATATTTACAATCATAGAAACATTGTGCAGGAGAGTCTCTACACTGTGAGATGTGGAATTGTAATAATAAATCGATAGAGTGGCATTTTTTATATGATGATAACTGAGCGGATCCGTTACATTGCCAAAGATTTTTATGAGTTCTCCATCTTTGAAATATTGTGTTTTTGCTGTGGTATTTTCAGTCCACACATCTGTAATGTTTGTAACTGTACTAGGTTTAATTGTGAGATTTGAATCCTGTGGAGATGAGGAGTTATAGTCAATCTGCAGAGAAGATACTGGGGTTCCTATGGTATAGTTCGCATAGAGTAGCAAGTAGTATCCCTTCAAAACCTTATTGTAGATAACAGATGTAAGAGAGATTGTATTCATAGCCCCCGTACTAATGCTTGAACCTTGCATTGTACCGTACATCAGAAGTCTTTGATTTCCATTAGAATCTATCATAACAAGAGACACATTCAGGACATCATTTGTCTTGGGATTGCTTGATGAGTCCACATAGAGATATGCTGTTGCAGAGGATATGTAATAATCCTCCGCCAGGGCATTCTCATATACCCAGTGAGAAGAAGTTACCCCTGTTAAATAAGTCACACTCTGCAAATTATTCCCCATAGTCCAGTTCATGTTACTGGGGTTGCCGTTGGAATCGGCATGGAGATAAAACACATTCGTCGTGGTAGCGATTGTCCCTGCCCGTCTCACTATGGATGGTGAGTCCTGCTGATTGTTCCAGTTGAATATCGTTATCCAGAACCTGCCGTTGCTTAAATTCAATCCCGTTGCAAGTTCGATTCTGTGATACCCCGAAGCTATATAACCAATCCTTCCTTCGAATATCCATCTTCCCGGAGAGTATCTGTAAAGGTATGCTCTGTAAATCCCGTCCCTGCCAGTGATGGTTATCTTGTAATCCACAACAAATGGAACCCAGTAAAGATGCGCTCCTTTGGAATCACCATTTCCGAAGTACAATTCAGCGGTGTCGTTTCCATTCTTCGGCTTTTGCGGTGGTGGAGGACCTATATAAACACTTACCTTTCTACCAGCGTAGGGCTTGGGGAAATTGGAGGGAATCGTGGTATTGAGCCACGTGTCAGGACCGTATGGATAATCGGCAACACCATCTCCATCGACATCTGGAAGCTTCTTACCGTTCACAACTACATAACTTTCATTATCTGGGATACCATCGTTGTTGAAATCGTAGGGATACTTATCGTATTTATCTGGCACTGTGTCCCTATCACTGTCCTTCGGAGCCCAGTGATAAAACAGGGGAATATCTGTGCCGCCCATCATTCTGCCCCGAACTTCAAAAAATATATCAGATAGGTTATGGGTATATGAATAATTTGTCAGATCTATGTTTGGGTCACTCACATCACCAATTACATCCTCTCTGATATTTTTCCAGTCCCCAAAGGCACCATCAATGGATACATTGCTTGGAGGGGTGAAAAGATAGAAATTGGAGGTTTCATTTATATACGAAAAATGAACATCTTTTCCTTCAAAATAGGTTTTTATTTTGACCAAACTCCCCGCGCTTCCAGTGAATTTTCCTGAAAAAGATATTTTTGCATTCTCCACATTTTTATTGATATTGAATTCCACAGAATTCTGCAATGTACTCCCGAATATTTTTCCACCATTTATCTCTATGATGCCAGACAATATACTTGCGCCTTCAACCATAACCTTCATTCGTTCCAGATTAAATTTTTTAGGTGAAGACAAGAAGATAGAATATACACTTCCTCCATTGGTTATTATATTTGTTATGCTTTTCTGAATTACAAAAACATCACTATCATCAATTGAAAAAGGAGGGCTTGTGAAATAGCCATTATCTCTTTCATCTACAAAAACTATTTTTGAATCCTCTCTCACATTTTTAATTTCCGCCTCCAACTGCCCGTCTCCAAAGGCATAATGAATTCCACCGGATCTTGTGAAATTCCAGAGAAGAAGAGATGAGGAATGCCTCCAGACTCCTCCTCCCACTGTGTGGCTTTTCCATCCATAAACTCCTGCTATTGTGTTGACATAAATTCCATTAAGAGAATATCCACTTTTTCCACTATCAATTGCAACGTATACGCTCTCATTCTCTTGAAATAAGTTTGGTCTTTTATAGTAAAAATACAGATTTCCATCTTGATAAGCGAATTTAATCTTCATATTTCCAATGGCGTATCCGCCTATGCTTTCCCAGTCTCCAAATTTTCCGTCTATCTGAAGGGAGTTTGAAGGAACCAAAAGAAAATAGGTTGATATAGGAACAGCAATTATCAAAAGTATTAATACCAAAATAGGTAATTTCACTCTTTTTTTCTTCATCTCTCGAAAATATAAGCCATTTACAACACCCTTTACATCCATTAATCCATTCCCATTTACAAGTCCCTGCCTTATTTTTGGCAATTTTCTTTTAAGGGCTTTTATTTCTACTTCCTTCTCCTCAGTTTTGACTTCAGTTTCTTCTTTAACTTTTTTTGTCTCTTCTACTTTTTGAGGGGGCGGAACTACCACCTCCTCTCTTTCTCTCTTCACCTCCTCCCCTCCTATTTTCTTACCAGTTTCTATTTTAACGACTATCCTAGCAGCACTTATAATATCTTCTGCATCGCTTCTTCTTATTCTGGGTAGTATAGAGATGAGAGAGCCTACATCCAAATCTGCTATGTTTTCAATATTTAAATTCTTTAAACGGAGAATTTCAGCTCTTTTTTCCCCCACATGGGGAAGCATTCTCAGTTCATCCTGATATTTAGCTAGCCTCTTTCTTATGTTCTTTTTTGCTCTGAGCTCAGCCTCTTTTATTATTTTTTCAGCTATATCATCCTTCACATCTATGTATTTTTTAATCTCACCCAAATTTAGAATTGCCACCTGATATATGCTCAAACCTTTCTCTTCAAGTTGCTTTATATATCTATCTATGCTCTCGTTATCACCCACAGAATGCATACTGTTATTTCAATACTTAAATCTTGCGCAAACTTATTTTAATAATAAGGGCTCTATCTCAAAAGAAAAAATGTGGAAAAAGTTAAATTTTATATCTCTCAGCTTGATTCCCTTTATGAGCTATATGAAGGGAGGTAATTAAAATGAAGGTCCACACAGGAGAAATAAGTTTAAGCACGAAGGGCGAATTGGATATAATAAACATAACCGATAATGTGCAAAAAATTGTTCAGGAGTCGGGCATAAAGAATGGGTTTGCTTTAGTTTTCTGCACAGGATCAACCTGCGCCATAAGCACAACAGAATACGAACCCGGATTGAGGAAAGATATACCTGAAGCATTAGAAAGGTTGTTTCCGAAAAATAAATATTATCACCATGAGGAAACATGGCATGATGGTAACGGCCATTCTCATGTTCGTGCAACATTTTTGAAGCCGGATCTTATGGTTCCTGTGACAAATGGAAACCTTACTCTGGGAACTTGGCAGCAAATTATATTCTTGGAACTGGACATAAGAAGAAGAAATCGGCGGGTTGTTGTTCAGGTTATGGGTTTATGAATCCTCTTTCTTAGCTCTTCCATCTTATTCACATCTATTTTTAAGAGTATCAAAATGTGCTGTAATACTCGTAAATCATTCCAGTCCATATCCTTGCTTAATTTGTTCAGGTCTTCAATAGGCAGATCTTCAATGTAAATCATGAATTTTTTCAAAAAATTTTCATCCTTTACCTCGTATCCCATTTCTTCCAAAGCTTTTTTAACGTTTGTTGTTCTTTTCTCCTCAAATCTCTTTATTACTGAACTTCTCTCAAATGATTCCGGTGCGAGAATTATGCTCTTTGCCACCCTACCATACAGTTTTTCTGGTACATTGTGAATTTTTCTCTCTCCAGTAATACGAATAAAACCGGCATTCTCCAGTTTCTTCACATGCCTGAATACGGTAGATACATCTTTATTTAGAATTGAAGCCATCTCGGATATGGTCATATCACGAAACCTCAAAAGCCTCAAAATCTTGGCACGGGTTTCTTCAATTATTATCTTGATTTTCTCAGGATCATCAACGATTTCAATCTCCTTCATTATAAAGAGGATAATTTCTTATGATTTATAGTTTTTCCCAATTAATCCAAAATAATACTTTGGATGCTGAATGCTTGAAGAAATATCGCACATTTTTGGGCGAAGAGAAAAAGGTTTTATACGGTTATTCATTGGGCGAATTACATGGAATACACAACTCAGGAGATTGAGGATTTATGGTACGATTTTCTGTCTCGCACGGATTACGGAACCAAGCTGTTAGAGTTGTTAGATAAGTATCCAGCGGAGAGATCGCTGTTTGTGAGTTATACAGATATATCAGATTACAATGACAAGTTCGCTCATGATTTTCTTGAGAATCCGCAGGTCAGCATGGAGGGTGGTCAAAAGGCCATAAAGAGGTATTTACAGGATGAAGCAATTGAAATAAATCTTCGGGTTAATAACATTCCCGATTATCTATGGAAAGAGGTACGGGAACTAAGGAGTGTTCATCTGCACAAGTTTGTATCTATTTATGGTATAGTTAGAAGGGCAACTGAGATAAGGCCCCGATTGAAAACAGCCGTTTTTGAATGCAGTGATTGCCATAATAAAAATTATGTGGAGCAGGATGGTATAAAGCTAAAGGAGCCTGATAAATGCGAGTACTGTGGTAAACCAAGGGGAAAAGTCAGATTCATACTCATTCCGTACGAATCAACATTCATAGACACCCAGAGTGTGGAAATACAGGACCTTCCAGAGAAGATGAGGGGTGGAGAACAACCTCAGCGCTTAATGGCACATTTGGAAGATGATCTTGCCGGAAAAATTGTGCCCGGAGATAGGGTAGTTCTTAATGGAATCCTGAGAGCAAGAGAGCGTAAGGTAATCGGTATGAAGACCACAGTATTTCAGATATACCTGGATGTGACAAGCATAGACCTTCTTCCTGAGGAGGTGGTGGAGAGCGAACCCACTGAGGAGGAGAAGAAGGAAATTATCAAACTTTCTCAAAAACCTGACATAATAGAGCAGATGCGTGATTCTATAGCCCCATCTATCTATGGAATGAATGTAATAAAAGAAGCTCTTGTGCTTCAGATGTTTGGAGGTGTGGCCAAGCAGATGAAGGACGGTACCAAAATAAGGGGTGACATTCACATTCTACTTGTGGGAGATCCTGGCACAGCTAAATCGCAACTTTTGCAGTATATGGCACAGCTTGTACCTCGGGGCTTATACACCTCGGGTAAAGGTTCTTCTGCTGCCGGATTAACCGCTACTGCAGTTCGGGATGAGGCTGGGCGCTGGACACTGGAAGCTGGTGCTCTTGTCATTGCGGATCTTGGTCTTGCAGCCATAGATGAGATAGATAAGATGAGTCCCACAGACCGTGACTCCATATATCAGGCAATGGAACAGCAGATTGTAACCGTAACCAAAGCTGGTATATACGCCACTCTTTCATCCAGATGTGCAATTCTTGCTGCAGCCAACCCCAAATATGGGAGATTTGATCCACAAAAACCTTGGACTGCACAGATAGATTTACCCTCGCCCCTCCTTTCAAGATTTGATGTTATATTCAAAATAGTTGATGTACCAAATCCAGAGTATGATAAGAAAATGGCAGATTACATTCTGAATGTGCATCTTGCAGGCGAAAAAATAATGCGTGATGAGGAGAATGATTATATTGTGGAGCAGTACAAACCAAAGATGGATATTGAACTTCTGCGTAAATATGTTAGGTATGCAAAAAAGGAAATCATACCAAAACTCAGCGATGAGGCAATGAGGATGATAGAGGAGGAGTATCTTAACACAAGAAAGAAATATGAGGAAACGAGGTCAGTGCCAATTACCCCAAGACAGCTTGAAGCTATGATTCGCCTCGCCGAAGCATCGGCAAGAGCAAGATTAAGTGAGATTGTAACGAAGGAGGATGCAGAGCGAGCTATAAAAATAGTGAGATACTTCCTTAAGGAATCAGCCAGTGAGGAGGGTATAGAAGATATGGACATAATCTACACAGGTGCATCCTCGAAGAAACGACAAAAGTGGATTATTGTGGATGATATAATACGGCAATTAGAGGAGGAAAAAGGGTACGCTAAAATAGAGGATATAGTTCCTATGGCATCGGACAAAAACATAGGTAAACAGGAGGTTGAGGAAATTCTGAATACCTTACGCAGAAACGGGCAGATTTACTCACCGAGAGAAGGGGTTTACAAACATGCAGTCCAATGATATCGCCATGAGAATTTACAAGGTTCGAGGTGAAGTTCTTTTAGCTGCCTGCGATCGTGAGCTTCTTGGCAAAAAATTTGAAGAGGGAGAACTCCGGATAGAAATCAACCCTGAATTTTACTGGGAATCATATGTTTCAGAAAAAACATTTCTGAATTCCATGAAGATTGCCACTATCGCTAATTTAGTAGGGGAGAAAGTGGTGGGGCTGGCCATACGTGAGGGCTATATAGATGGGGATAATATTATGCGAATCGCCGGTGTACCCCACGCCCAAATGGTTCTCATATGATTTATTCTCGCCAATCAGTATTGACAGTTTTTGCTCCGATTTTCGGAATGTAAACTATCACCCTCTTGTGTCTTGAGCTTGTGTGCATTTTCAAAACCTTCCTAACAATTTGTAATGATGCACCTGTATAACGGGATATTTCCCCCTCATTTAAACCAAGTTCCATTCCATATAGTATTTTATCAAGCAGTTCATAACTCACTCCCATCTCCTCTTCATCGTACTGTCCGGGAAGTAAGTTGGCACTCGGTTTTTTCTTGATTATTCTCTGAGGCATTCCTATCTTCTCTGCTAACATATAAACCTGTGTTTTGTAAAGATCACCTATTGGCATGAAATCGCTTGCTCCATCCCCATACTTTGTGAAATAACCCACAAGGATTTCGCTTTTATTGCTTGTGCCTGCCACCAGTCTATCTTCTTCGTTGGCAATAGAGTAAAGGATGAGCATTCTTATTCTCGCTTTTAAATTTGCAATAGCGTTCTCTCTTTTAACTTTCATTTTTTCCACAAAATTTTTAACAGTATCATCAATGGGTATTACTCTCAAATCAACGTTCAGCTCATGGGTAAGAGATTTCACATCCTCTGTATCTTCTTCTGGCGTGATCTCATCGGGCATATGAACTGCAATTACTCTATCGCTTTCTAATGCATCCACACACAATTTGAGTACGATGGATGAATCGATGCCACCGCTTACTCCCACAACCACATTTTTATTCTTCACAAAATCTCTTATGAACTTCAATATAGTTTCATGAGCGTAATCGGGTAGTTTTATTTCAAGCATAGATACCCTATGCCCTTATGCTTTATAAATGTTTAATCAACCAACATGATTCTGAATGCAAAAACAGAAATTTTAATATCCTCCAACGTTTTAGGTAATGAAGATGGAGTTCAAGAAGGAGAAGTGGATGCAGTTACCCCGTGAGATATACGCTGGGCACGATGTGTTGAAGAATTTGGGTGAGATGTGCAGGAGATTTGGATTGAGAAATCGCGCCCTTATTGTGACAGGGAATAAAACCTATGAAATTGCGGGTAGGGATGTTGAGAAAATTCTGAAAAAAAGCGATTTCAAAGTGGATGTTCACAAAACAGGTGTTGCAAATAAGAAAAATCTTGAAGAAGTTAAAAAAATTGCAAAAAAATACGATTTTTTAGTGGGGGTTGGGGGAGGGAGTAAGATAGACCTTGCAAAGAAAGCATCCTACGATAATCACATTCCCTTCATAAGCGTACCTACAATAGCGAGCCATGATGGAATAGCAAGCCCGAGAGCGTCAATAAGGGATAATGGAACTGCGTTATCAATGGAGGCTCAGGAACCCATAGGTATCGTTGCCGATACCTTTATAATTGTGCATTCCCCGTATCGATATCTTGCTGCAGGGGCTGCAGACGTTATAGGAAATATAACAGCTATAAGAGATTGGGAACTCGCATATAAATTGAGAAATGAGGGGTTTAGCAGCACGGCATATGGGCTTTCAAAATATGCAGCGGAAGCAATAATTGGAAGTTACGAATCCATCAAGCCTAATCTGGAGGAGAGTGTGTGGATTGTGGTGAAGGCCCTTATTGTATCAGGTATGGCTATGAGTATAGCTAATTCTTCGCGTCCTGCAAGTGGGAGTGAGCATCTATTTGCCCATGCCCTTGAGAAGATTGCCCCAAATCGCACTCTCCATGGTGAGATGGTGGGTGTAGGAACGATTATGATGATGTATTTACATGGAGGGGACTGGGAACATATAAGGGATGTACTTAAGAGCATAGGTGCACCCACAACTGCCAAGGAGTTAGGCGTGGAGGAAAAGGAGATAATCTGGGCTTTGACCCACGCGCATAAGATGAGAAAAAGGTACACGATTTTGGGGGATAGAGGATTAAATAAAGATGCTGCTTGGCAGGTGGCGAGAATAACAGGCGTGATAGGGAGGTGATAAAATATGGACGAACATAAGACTCTAATAACTCTGATTGGGAAGGATCTGGCAAAGGAAGGGATGGAGTTTCAGTATTTAGGTCCTCTTCCAGAATGCAAAGATTGCCGTTTGAAAAATGTGTGCTTCAATTTAGATGAGGGGAAATGGTACCGAGTGGTAAAGGTGCGAGATAAGGAACACGATTGCAAGGTGCATGACGGTGGAAAGGTTGTGACTGTGGAAGTGGAAGAGTTGCCTGTACCAATTGCACTTAATCTGAAAACGGTGGTGGAAGGAGAAACAGTGGAATACCACCGCATACCCTGCAGGGATTATTCGTGCGAGTACTATGAACTCTGTCATCCCATCGGATTGAGGGAAGGAACAAAGGTAAAGATTCTGAAGGTAGAGGGCAAAATAGAATGTGAGAAGAATAAAGATTTGATGAAGGTACTGGTTACATGGTAGAGATAGGCGTTGTTGGCAAACCCAATGTTGGTAAAAGCACATTTTTCGCAGCTGTAACGATGCACATGGTTGAGATTGCAAACTATCCCTTCACGACTATAGGTGCAAATCGAGCCATTGGCTATGTCAGAAAAAAATGCCCCCATCTGGAGATTGGAAAGCAGTGCAATCCTAAAAAATCTATATGTGATGAAGGAACGAGGTTAATTCCTGTGGAGTTAATAGATGTTGCTGGTTTAGTACCGGGGGCTCATGAAGGCCGTGGATTGGGAAATAAATTTTTAGATGATTTGAGGCACGCAGACGCACTTATTCACATAGTTGATGCCTCAGGTTCCACGGATTCCGAAGGAAATCCCGTACCTAAGGGAAGCCATGATCCGATGGAGGATGTGGAATTTTTAGAAAACGAAATAGCATACTGGATACATGACATAATAGGCCGTGGATGGACCAGAATAGCGAGAAGGTTAAGTGCTGAGAAGATAAAAGTGGAAGACGCTATCGCCGAGCGCCTCTCTGGCCTGAACATAAAGGAGGGTGAGATAAAAGAGGCAATGAGAAAAGTGCAGATAAATGAGGATATCGGTAAATGGACTGACGATGATCTCCTCCACCTCTCCCGCGAGATTCTGAGAATATCCAAACCGATTATCATAGCCGCGAATAAGGCAGATATAGCGGATGAAAGTTTTCTAAGGGATTTTTTATTAAGAGCGAAAGGAAAGGGATACGTTGTCATTCCTATGTCGGCTGAGTACGAACTTGCGTTGAGAAAAGCGACCAGATCAGGAGTTATAAAATATAAAATAGGATCGGAAAATTTTGAAATTCTTCGCAAAGATTCTCTTTCAAAAATGCAGATTCGGGCGCTGAATATGATCTCTAAATTTCTCAAAAAATTCGGTGGTACGGGTGTGCAGAAAATTCTTGAGGCAACAACATTTGATCTTCTTCACATGATCGCCGTTTATCCAGTGGAGGATGAGAACAAATGGACTGATAAGGATGGAAATGTGCTTCCCGACGTTTTTCTTATGAAAGAGGGCTCAACTGCCCTTGATCTGGCATATAAAGTGCATACGGATTTGGGTGAAAATTTCATAAGGGCAGTAGATGGCAGGAGCAAGAGGATTTTAGGCCATGATTACCCATTGAAGGATGGAGATGTGATAAAGATAATTGCTAAAACCTGAATATGGTCAGAATGTAAATTATGCCCCACAGAATGATGAGTACAGCGCCTGTAATTCCAATGTAGAGAGTTTTTAACTTTTTACTTTTTCGAAAAATAAAAATTGCACCAGAGGCAATGAGTATGCAGCCGATGGCAATGATGGTGAATCCAAGAATGATGGAGGGAATAAGCGAGAGCATGAAGGGATAGAGATAAAAAAATGTCCCAATCCACACCAAAACAATGCCGGATATGATGATCGAATTTGGTAATTGATTATGAATCATCCATGGTAAAAATTGAAACAACTATATAAACATGCTTTCTTGAGAATTACGTACCGATATATCGCAAAAGTAAGATTTTCACTTTTCCACTCCCGTCGCCCTGTTGTCCAAGTGCGATAGCACCGAAGCAAAGAAATCAGCTCGGCAGCATTATTTCATTTATTTTTTAGAATCTGCAAAGCTTTTTTACGGGATATTTTAGTCGTAGTACCTAATTTTCCTTCTCTCCACCATTCTAACACCTGCTCAGAAGGGATTATCCAAAAAGGCACATTTGGAAAGGACTCCACATCCGCAATAATATATCCTTTAATTTCTATTAACTTTCTTAAAAATCCAGACTCCCCAAAATGTCTTCCAGAACCTACCATATAACTAGGACAAAAGTATATACCCCCTTTTGTAATACTCCTCACCTCCCATTTATTACCATGGGAATCAATAATATCATAACCTGCCCCTTCAGTAGGTGCTAGTTTACCATTTAGGACCTCTCTTGCTATTCTCCTTTCCAATATAAAAGACACTCTCCTCCCATCAGTAAAATATTCCCTTACATCTTCTGGCTTAATCTTTAAAGCTTTTGCAATTTCTTCTATGTTCCATGATAAAGTGCCGTTTGGGTCTTTGCTCATTTTATGTCACCTCTTTTTTGAAAATCAATATGTTTTCTTTTTGCATCACATTATAAAGTCCAAAAATTATTTTATCTATATTTTTCACAAGTTTAAATCCGATTTTCTCTGCGTAATCTATAATAAATTCTACAGTCTTTATTTCTTTGCCTTGATACGTAGCATTTCCAATTACTATCACGGCATACTTTTCTGGCTTTAAAACTCGATACATTTCCTCTAAACTCTTTTTCATATCTTCATTGTAAAGATCTATTTTCCTCTGTCCTTTGCCTCTTACCCCAATAAATTCCTCTCTTAGCTCTCTTAAATCATATCCCAAAGTCTTTAGTGCATGGGCATCATTAGAAACATAATCTAACGCAATTGAATATGGTGGAGATGTTACAATTCCATCAATGCTGTTGTTATCAAGTGGTAAATTTCGGGAATCTCCTTGTTTTATGAATATTTCCCCAACTTCTAAGTTCAATTCATTTGTTAAATCAATGTAATCTTTAACTGATAATATCATTTTTTCCATATTTTTTCTAAACGACGTTACAAAATCCTTCCTTCTTCTTACTTTGTCACTTACAGCAACTAACTTTGCCATCCTATAGAAATTTTTAACTTTCTCATTGGGAATATCCTCAATAGTTTCATCTAAACTTCCAGCATTAAGATTGAATAAGTTTGCTCCTGCTTTTTGCAGGATTTCCTCTTTCCATTCCAAAATTTCTGGCAGAACCTCTATCGATTCTGTTTTTACTTTGCTCTGAAGAACGCATAAGGGCGAAATATCAATACCCACACAATTGATACCCAATAACTGAGCTTCCACAGCAGTTGTTCCACTTCCTATAAAAGGATCTAAAACGGTATCCCCTTTATTTAATCCAATAATATTGAGCAATGCCCTTATCATTTGGGGATGAAACTTGCCTTTATAGGGATATATCCAGTGTGTTAAATATTGATTCACCGACCTTGTTCTATTTTTTCTTACAATGTGGAAATAATCTGTGTATTGACCTTTAATTAGTTTGAAATAAGCGAGTTTTCTTCTTAATGACTCCACGTTTTCGGGTTCTTCTAAAAGTCTGAATTCTCTTAATCCATTGGTAACTTCAAATTTCACACCTAAAGATTTTAATTCAAGTTGTGCTAAGGCCAATTCATAAATAAATTGAACATTATCAAATAGCACAAGTTGTTTTTCTTCCGGTAATGGTTCATCCTTAAATGCCCAGAAGTTTCCAATTTTTTCCGCTTTCTCCAACATTATTGCACCTTTGGTTTTAATTTCTTGGTTCATAACTACTCTCTCCATACTTTACCATGATAGGTTCCAACCTTTTAAATCTATTGATAAGCTGCCAAGCAGAATTTTGGACAACGGTTTCAATAATAAAAATCTTATCCTAAATGGGTGAATTGAATTCCTAAAACATGGAAAAGAAGAGATAGAAAATAGGGAGAAAGTAAAACATAAAGGGAGATTTTAGTGGCTGAAGAGAAGGAGCGAGAAAATGTAATTGCAGGATTTCAAAAATCACATCTCAAAAATCTTTAAATCTCAAAGAGATATAACCGTTTATGTATATCATCATAATCGGCGGAGGTAGAATTGGGGAACACCTTGTGAGTTTGCTTATGGACGAAGGCCATGATATAGCCCTCATAGAAAAGAGTGAGGAAAGAGCAAAGTACATGGCAGAAAATTATGATATCTTAGTGATTAAGGGTGATGGTGGCGAAGCAAAGTATTTAGAGGATGCAGGAATAAAAAGAGCAGATGTTTTAGTTGCCTGTACAGGGAATGATCAGATAAACTTTGTCGCCTGTCAATTAGCAAAAAGCACTTACAATGTGCCAAAAGTTATAGCAAGAACAACAAATCCAAGTAACAAGGTTATCTATGAAAAATTGGGTGTGGATGTGGTTATAAGTACTACAGAAGCAGCAGCAAAGGCCATGTACGCTGGGATTAAAGGCTTCTCAGCTGTATTGACATTTAGCGGAGATATTGAATTGATTTACGCTAAAATAAGCAAAAAGTCCCCACTATTGAACAGATGTGTGAAAGAATTGCACATGCCATGGGGCAGTATTTTAGCTGCAATTCTAAGAAATGGGGAGATTATTGTGCCAAAGGATGATGTTAAAATTATGGAAAGCGATGAAATCATTGTTGTGAACAATAAGGGTGTGGAGTCAAAGATTCGAGATCTTATACTTGGAAAGTGAGAGCATGAAAGTATGGTACTTTGTATTGAAACTACTGACGTACATTACACCTTTTATGATTTTTGATGCTTTTTACGCTTTAATTGTGGATGGAAGTGCCGTAATTGCTCTTGCATTTCTTTTTCCCTCCATCTGGGTTTTGTTCATATGGACAATCTTCATGAACTTCAAGCCTCCTGAAAAACTCACGCTAAGGGAATCCTTCAAGGTCGCTGCATTAGGGTGGCTTTTGATGTCCTTTGTGGGTGCAATTCCTTACTTTCTCGCCGGCTATCTTTCACCATTAGATGCTTGGTTCGAGAGCATGTCCGGGTTCACTGCCACAGGATTGACAATGTTTCCAGATGTGGAATCTCTGCCTAAGAGCATTCTTCTATGGAGATCTCTAACAGAGTGGATTGGAGGTGTTGGAGTCATAGCTCTCTTCCTCTCTGTCATGTACCGCACGAGCAAGGTTGTTCAAACTCTCTATTTTGCAGAGGGACGAAGCGATAAAACTGAGCCAACGATAGTGGGCACAGTCAGAAAGATCTGGCTCATATACGTTTTCTACACTTTTCTTTTCGCTTTTATATTTTTCTTGCTTGGTGCTCCCCTTTTTGATTCCATAAACATATCCATGACAGCCTTGGCCACAGGAGGATTTGCAGTGACGAATAACAGTATAGCTGCTTACTCTCCCTATGTGGCCATTGCCGTGATCTTTGCCATGGCATTCGGCGGAATATCTTTTGTGTCGCATATCAATCTTTTCAAGGGGCATATCAGGAAATTCTTCTCGGTTGAAGTAAAAGCGATGATTGCAATAGTACTTGCTTTTGCAGCACTTATGATTCCTCATCTCATCTCACTGGGATTATCTCCCTCTTCTGCAACGCTTCAATCCTTTTTTCACATAGTTTCAGGTCTTACGGGCACAGGATTCAGTGTGGGGAATCTTGCCGGGTTGACCGATTATGATAAAACCATTCTGATCATATCTATGATTTTTGGAGGCGCATACGGCTCAACCTCATCTGCATTAAAGTTGATACGTGTTGTTGTTCTTTTTTACGGTATAATCTGGTACATAAAGGTTCGTCTTGCACCAAGAAGTGCTGTAATCCCATTTAAAATAGGAAAGAAGGTATTCGAGCCTGTAGAAGTAAGAGATGTCACTGTTTACACAACAACATATATTCTTATGCTGTTCATAGGAGCGTTCGTATTAATGGCCTATGGAAACTCACTTGCAAATTCCCTTTTTGAGGTTGCAAGTGCTGAGGGGAATGTGGGTTTAAGCGTAGGAATAACCTCGCCGTTCATGCCATGGGTCGAAAAAGTCACACTCATTTTAGAGATGTGGCTTGGTCGTTTAGAAATATTCCCCGTGCTAATAATGTTCGTTGATATGTTTAGAAGATGAGTTATCCCCCGACATTAACAGCACCTCTCATTTTTCGAGGTGTCTGACCCTGCCGGGGGTTTATAGGGTATTCAACTGGCCCATTCATCATAGTGTGATGGCACATCACCCTCCGATGGGGGCCCAGAATACCCATGCTCTATAGAGCAACAGATTTAAAAATCTTTTCATTTTTAAAATCTCTTCCTCTTTGTGAAAGTATTTTATCCTTTAATTGAATACATGGTCGGATGAAGGTTCTGGACGATGGTAATACGATAGAAATTCGTTTTTCGCCTCTGCGTTCAATTACTATTGACAGGAAGGAAAAAGAGATAAAGGTAGGAAAGAAAAGTATCAAATTTTCTGAGGTAAAAGGTTTCTGGAAGAACTACAGGTATAGAGGTAAGAGAAGAGTTTTTTACGTTGTTTTGCTGACCCACAAGGCAATGGAAAGAATAACCCCTGAAACGGACGAATACGATGTAGATGAGGTAATAGGATATCTGAAGGAAGTATTGGGAGATGATAAATATGGAAGATAATCTGAAGAATTTGGCAGATATATACTACGCAAAGATACTGAGTCCTTCGAGTGGTATTGGCATATCTTGGCTCAGAAACACCTTAGCAGGATTGGGGATAAAGGATGAAAGCATTGAGAAACTTTACAGCATAAATGCACCTATAAGCAGGGAAGTGTGGTACTATATTTTTATGAAGATATGGGAAGAAAAGAAACTGGCGGATTTTTTGAACATTTTAATTGACAAAGTGGGCTCGGTGGATTTAGGCCAGATAAAAGATAAGCTTTCTTCGATGGGATTGATTTACAGGAATGGGAAATTTGAGAGGAAAATATTCAAAATAATTGTCCTTGTATCGGGAAGAGGCACGAACCTTCAGGCAATAATAGATGCCATAGAGAAGGGTAAAATCAATGGAGAGATTGTTGGTGTGATATCAAACAAAAAGAAAGCATACGCTCTCCAACGTGCAAAAAATCATGGAATTGAAACATTTTATATCCCGCATAAAAAGGATGAATCTCGGGAAGAGTATGATAAAAAATTAGCTAAAATAATAGATGAGAAAAGGGCAGATTTGATAGTTCTTGCCGGATTTCTGAGAATACTGTCATCATGGTTTGTCAGGAAGTATAAATGGAAGATAATAAATATTCATCCTGCTCTTTTGCCTGCATTTGCTGGGCTCTATGGAGAGAATGTGCATAAGGCCGTCTTGGATTACGGTTGTAAAGTATCCGGATGCACGGTTCATTTTGTGGACGAGGAGGTTGATCATGGTCCTATAATAATCCAGAAATGCGTTGAAGTACTGGATGATGATACCGCTGAGTCCCTTGCTCAGAGAATTTTAGAAAAAGAGCATGAGAGTTTGGTGGAAGCAATAAAACTCATCTCAGAAGGACGCATAAAAATCGAGGGGAGGAGAGTAAAAATCTCCTAAAGATGGAAAATGTTCAAAAGGTATCCTTATTATAATATAAAGATATTTCTTCAAGCTAGTCTGGTCTGGTCAAAACTTTTAAATATGATTATCACTACGGCATGATGCCACAAAAATTTATATAGGTGATATCATGGCAAAAAGACCAAGAGAAGAGTTTCCTAAAAGGTGCCCAGAGTGCGGCTCCACACATCTTATATGGGATCACGAACGTGGAGAACTTGTTTGTGCTGATTGTGGATATGTCATTGAGGATACTTTTATTGACCAAGGTCCGGAATGGCGTGCCTTCGATGCGGAGCAGGATGAAAAGAGAGCGAGAACTGGAGCTCCAATGACATTTTTATCCCATGATAAGGGTCTTGCAACTGAGATATCATGGAGCAATAAGGATTCGTATGGAAAAAGGATTCCCCATAAAAACAGAGCGCAGATATATCGTGTGAGAAAATGGCATCAAAGGATTCGTGTGAGTAATGCTGCTGAGAGAAATTTATCGGTAGCTCTTCAGGAATTAAATAACATTTCGAGTAAACTTGGTCTTCCAAAGGATATAAGGGAAACTGCCGCCATAATATACAGAAAAGCGGTTGATAAGAATCTTATTCGTGGAAGGAGTATTGAGAGTATTGTGGCTGCAAGTATCTATGCTGCATGCCGTAAGATTGGTATGCCTCGCACCTTAGACGAAGTTTCTAAAGCGAGTGAGATAAATAAAAAGAAGATTGGACGTGCATACAGGCATTTAACGAAGGAGTTGAATCTGAATTTAAAACCAACAACAGCAAATTCTTACATTGTTCAATTCTGCAGCAAATTGAAACTGGATAAGAATGTTGCTCTTAAAGCTGAGGAAGTTGTGCGTATGGCCACGGAGATGGGTATAACCTCTGGAAAAGGTCCCACTGGTGTGGCGGCAGCGGCCATTTATATAGCTGCAAACATGCAGAATCAGCCGAGGACACAGAAAGAAATTGCGGAAGTTGCAGGAGTGACAGAAGTAACCATTCGCAATCGCTATAAGGAAATATCTTCAGCACTGGACGTGGAAGTAATAAAGTGATGGGAAATGCGTATCTACGTGGTTGACAACGGTGGCCAGTGGACACATCGTGAATGGCGTGTACTGAGAGATTTGAATGTGGATGCGAAAATTGTTGAAAATTCAACACCTTTATCTTTTTTTAAGGATGTTGATGCAGTGGTTCTTTCGGGCGGAGCACCAAGTATATTCTATGATAAGGACAAATTGGGTTTGCAGGAGAAATATCTTGATGAACTTGATATCCCAATTTTAGGTATCTGTGTTGGTGCTCAGCTAATCGCAGAGCATTTTGATGGAAAATGTGGTCCTGCAAAATATCCTGAGTACGGAAAAACGGAGGTGGAAATAATTGACCACAATGAGCTTTTTGAGGGTATTCCCGATAGAATAGTGGTCTGGGAGAGCCACAACGACGAGATAAAAGACCAAGGGATTTTAATCCCCTTAGCAAAATCTCAAAATTGTAGATATCAGGCAGTGAAGCATCCCTCCCGCCCGATTTACGGAGTTCAGTTTCATCCTGAGGTTGAGCATACCCAGTACGGGGAAGAAATTTTCAGAAATTTTCTCAAACTACTAAAAAAATAATCAGGGAATTATCTCCGTGGTGTTGTTGAAAGGTGGATAAAAGAAATCTTTGAGTCTGTATTTTCCCCTCGCAACCAAATCTTTTATTGTTATTTTTGCTCTTTCCATCTCTTTGACTAAATGTTTTACGGTGGAGCAAATCTTTTGGAAGCCCTCTTCACCCCAGAGTCGCTCTTTGTTGGCAAATAAGCATCGACCTCCACATATTTTGAAAATTTCGCATGATTTACAGGGTTCATCCACATCTATGCTGTTTCTTATATCATGAGGAGTTTTGCTCCATATATCACCTAATTCGTTCCATTTGAATTCTCCGCCAATGGGACACGCTAAAATTCTTCCATCGGTGGTTATGGAGAATGAATCACGTCCAGCACCGCATGGAACACCATATTCATTGTTGTACATTCTCTTTATCACTCCTAAAAACGGAACGATTCCTGGAATGTGGCCTTTCTTTATCTCAGAAATAAAGTAATCCGTCAGTTTGGTTATGCCCGGATTGTAGGATTTGTCTACCCACGAATCAAAATCGTGCCACATTCCGTCTGGACTCCATACAACGTTAAGTTGCCAGTGAACATGGTCGAATGGAAGTGATAAAAGATGCCTCACATCCCGATATATATCACTTTTTTCTGTAACTGTCATCCTTGCTATAAGATCTCCATGATACAGGGAGCGAATTTTTTTCACACGATCCACCACCAAATCATAAACTCCGTTTCCTCGATAAAAATCCGTTATTTCCCTTCTTCCATCAATGGATACCAAAATCGTGTCTAAACGATTCAAATACTTCTCGGGTATTCTATGGAGAAAGAAGCCATTGGTCTGCACAACGAATCTCTTCGCCGGAAGAATATTCATCATCTCAACCATTTCATCTATCCGTAAAAGGGGCTCGCCACCGTAAAAGGCGATGATGGCGTCATTATCCTGAGAAATGAAGTCCCTTAAATCCCGAAGATCATACTGAATTTCGTGGGGCATAACTTCTTCCGGTATGGTTCCACCGCAGTATTTGCAGTGAAGATTGCAAATTCCAGTCAGGAAGACTATGTAAAGCATAATTGGGTTAAAAATTGAAAGAATAAAAATTTTATTTGAGAGCAGCAGATTTACGAAGATGTTCAAATCTCTGGGTGAGTCTCTTTAATGCATAGGCGAGAGTATCTTTTGGGCTTAAGCTTCCATCTGTCTCAAATTGAAATATGAACCACGAATCATCATCCTTTATCTCTGGATTCTCATAGGATAGTATTTTGGCTAAGTCTTTGCACCCGAAATCGTCAGTGAAGGTTATTTTCTCATTATCTTCATGCATAACTGAATCCGAACAGTTATTCTTTACCTCTTCCCAGTAGTCGCTCTCATCCTTGCGTACCGTTATCTCTCGATGATATTTGTAGGCAACTCCACTGGTGACCTGCCATTTGGCATGCTGCTTTGCAGTACCCATTATTGCTTCCGCCTCTAAAAGAATTGCCTGATTATCTTTTAATTTGACTATCGGGATAAGAGGATCAACAGGCTTGAACCTGCTATCCCCTACGGGTATGAGATCTCCAGAATAAACCGTGGTGGGACCGTGCTTGTTTAATGTGTATGTAACGGTACACAGCGGACATCCAACGTCCGGTGGATGATCACATTCATCACGGAATTTCATTTTGAGATCAGTGGGAAGGGGTATTAATCCAAGACGGTGTGCTATGATCTCATCAAAAAGTGGGGTGGATGAGTCATAAACATTTCCCTCAAGATCTCGAATCTGTCCATGATGAAAGGTTACCTTGTGGATTGCCAGTTTCGGTATATCGTTAATTAAGGTCCTTCTCAATGCATTTGCAACTGCAGGGGTAATGCCTTTTATTTCGAATTTCATGTATCGGTCTTCGAGGGTAAGAATTTTAAAATCCATCTTATATCCTCCTTCCTCTCTTACCACCAGGCCTTCTCGTTGTATCGTGTGGTATCGGTGTGACATCTTCAATTCTCAGTATTTTCATTCCGGCCCTTGCCAGAGCACGAATTGCAGCCTGAGAACCTGGGCCAGGAGTCAAGCTTTTATTTCCTCCTGGAGCACGAACTTTTATTATTATCTCACTAATATCTTTCTCTTTGAGCTGTTCAGCAATCATCTCCGCAGCCTTCATCGCTGCATAAGGTGAAGATTCCTCACGATCTGACTTGACAATCATGCCACCCGATGCTTTGGCAAGGGTTTCAGCACCTGTTATATCTGTTGCGGTTATGATCGTATCATTGTGAGATGCATAAATATGAATTACCCCAACCTTGCTTGCCATTATTCTCCCTCCTCTTTGACTTGTGTTTCTTCAACTTTCTGAGGTCTCATGGGATGTAATTCATCGGCCAGAGGTGAGAATTTATAATAATCTACTAGTTCCTCTTCCTCTTTTCTTACTAAATAGCCCGGTACCGTTACTTTTCTCTCTCCAATTGCTATGTGTCCGTGAACAATAAACTGTCTTGCCTGCTTGGGAGTTCGGGCGAGACCCTTGAGATAAATTACTGTTTGAAATCTCCTTCTGAGGATATCATCAACAGTCAGAGAAAGAACAGCATCAAGTGATAAATTATCATTTGTGAGTATTCCGAGCCTGACAAGTTTGTCGAAAAGGAGTTTTTCCTGCTTCTCAGCCTGTGGATCTCCATATCTTAACCTTGCCTGCAGTCTCCTCGCCTGAGTACGCAGATTTCTCAGTATGAACTTGGCCTTCCATATTTCCCTTTTGTTCTTCAATCCATATTTCTTTCTTAGTTCCCACTCTTCCTTTATACGCTCCGCTTCCCATGGGTGATGGGGAGTCTCGTACTTTTTTCTGTTTAACCTCGGGTCTCCCATATTATTCACCTCTGTGGCTGCTGCTTCCTCCTGCTAACTCCCACTGCCAATCCTCGTCTACCGTTTGCGCGAGTACGCTGACCACGAACTGGCAGTCCCTTTTCGTGTCTTATTCCACGATAGGAACGAATTCTTTTGAGCCTATTTATGTCTTCTTGAATCTGCAGATCCAGATCAGATGCCAGAATATGCTTATCCTCACCGGTGTGATAATCTTTACGATGGTTTTTCATCCAACTTGGCAGGAATCCAGATAGCTCCTCCTCTACAATTTTTCTTATCTTTTCGATTGTTTCATCGTCCAAGTTTCCCATCTTCTCCTTGGGGTTTAAATTCATTTTCTTTACAATGCTCTCCGCTAACCTGTAACCAATACCCTTTATCCCCTGAATAGAGTAAATCACGGGCTTGTTTCCGTCCAGATCCGTATCTGCCATTCTGATTATGTATTTGAACTCGGCCATGAGTATCGCCTTATCGCACCTAAAAACGTTCCCATATATATCTATTTTCCCACTGAGCACACCGATAGGTTACAAAATCCTCTGTTATCCTACATTTTATCTCAAAGATTTCGCCATGATTGTGAATTGGGACTTGGACAACGGCTGAGTGTAAGTGAAGGGAGAGTGGGGGGCAATTGCATACATAGATTTATAAATCTTCCTTAAATTCTTTACTTGTTATAATTGCGTTGTACCCTTATTCTGTATGGATTTTCTAATTTTCTCTCTTATCCATTCCCAATCGGGATTACCATGATTGAAGAATGTTTTAAAGTTGTCCTTTAACCAGTCATAGTAATCTTCCTCAGTAAATATACAGAAAGCTTCCACAAGAGCATCCTCAGGAATATCTTCTGGGATATTAATCTTCAAATCGCTGAGTTCTTCCTTCAGAAACTCTCTTACCACCTCCCTATCAAGCATTTTATAACCTCCTGTTATTCACGATACTGAATTTAATATCATCATACCATCGGAGTATATCTATGGGTAATTCAGAGAGATGCCTTACTATGCCCCCTAATGCCGTTTTATCTTTTTGTGGATTAAATCCATCTGGCATGAATTCTGGAACATTGTCCACATAAACCCCATCCAAAAACAATGTGGATAACATCCTATCCTTGGATGGCTTTTCTGGTGTTCCCCATTCTGTTTCCCATTTCTCCTTTGTAGTTTGCTTACCTTTATCAGGTGTTGCTAATACAAATTTAATTTTGTTTGTAATTCTGTAATATAATGAATAAAATAAGGTCTCGGTAAGTCTTCCATGCAAACTCACCTTACAACTTACTATAACTATTGGAATCTGATATTTAAGAGAAAATACCACAATATCGGTATCTCCAATAACTCCAGTGTCAAATATGGTATTAATTATTTCTGAATGATCTACCAAGGACTGGCGGTCTTTGGCAAAGTTCAAAATCGGTATAAACAATGCTTTGTATAACTTGGGATATTGCCCTTTTATTCTTTCTATTTCTCCTTTTTTACCCATTCTTTGCACTCCTATATCTCCTATTACTTTCTTCAGTTTATCCTCTGAACCTTTCTTTATTTGATTAAAACTATCTTTAAGAAAACTCTCCACATAAATCTCCCAGTCATTACCTGCTTTGGAAACTGCACTTTGCCTTGCCTTTAATATTTCTTCACGGATCTCTTCTTCATTCATTTTTATCACTCCAGTATATTTTTGACTGTAATACCCTTGCTTCTTTAATCACCCTTTTTTTAGCCAGATTACAGTAATTTTCATCTATCTCCACACCTATTCCTTTTCTATCCAGTAATGCGGCTGCAATTAAAGTGCTTCCGCTCCCCAAAAATGGGTCTAATACAGTATCCCCAACAAAACTGAACAGTTTGATGCATCTCCTTGGTAGTTCAACAGGAAAAGGAGCAGGATGCCCAACTTTTTTCTTGCTTTCTCCCGAAAATGTCCAGACACCATTTGTCCACTCCATAAATTCTTTCCTGCTTATATCACTTTTTCCTTTTTTTATTTTCTGCCATTTTTCTTTGTAAAATATAACAATAACTTCTACAGGCGCTATAACATAA
>WALH01000014.1 GCA_015522935.1 DHVE2 group archaeon
AACAGAACCCGATGTACCACCCCAGCCATTTGAAGAAGATACGATAAGGGGTGCCATAAATCGAGCCAGTAAGTTGAAAGATTGCGATTACTGTATAGGAATAGAAGCGGGACTATTCTGGGATTCTGAAGTGAAAAGGTATTTTGATCGAGCATACTGTGCAATATTGGATAAATTTGGATATCTTACTCTTGGGCATTCTGGTGGTTTTTATTACCCTCCCCCCGTCATCGGGATGGTGAAGAATGGTATAGAAGTGGGCGACGCTATGGAAAAAATATCTGGAATAAAAGAAATAAAGAAAAAAATGGGCGCAATAGGATTTCTCAGCAAAGGTCTTATTAACCGCGATGAATTCAATTCTCAGGCAGTAATTATGGCGATGATCCCACGCATAAGCAGGGAACTTTACGAAGTGAATCACTGCTGACTGTACTTATCAGATTTGTTTAAAATTCACTTACCTTTTTTTGACTTTATAAATTCCCGGTAGTATGACTCTAAGAGCTTCCGAATAGTCTGGCCAATTTTATAGTAATCAACCTCTCTCAAGTTTGCTAAAGAGACTCTTGCGGATGGGTGCAGAACTTCGAATCCCTTCCCGGGAAGTAGAATGACGTTTGCCTCCTCTGCCAAACGTACTATGAACTCACTTGATGGGAGATTTTTCAAGAACCAGTCTGCAAATTCCCTACCATATCGTTTCTCGCCGATAGCTTCTGCATCTATGACTGTGTAGTAATATACGTTATTGGGGTCTATGGGCTGTTCCATTCCAAGGCCCCTGTAAAGTGCCTTATAACGGCGTCTGAGAATCCGTTTTACCGCCTTTTTGTATTTATTCTCCTCATCCATAAGAGCGTAAAGAGCGAAGAGTGTCATCTGCACCTGCTGGGGTGTGGATAATCCTGCAGTGTGCCTCAGGGCAACATTTCGACTATCTGCCACCATACGATCTATGAACTTCAACTTTTTGGGGTTCAGGCTGACAGGAGCGTATCTCTCCTCCAATTCTCTTTGAATCTCTTTCGGAAGAGAATGTATTTTTCGATCTATGATATTATCTTCATGAAGGGCAATTACACCAAGACGCCATCCAGTTGCCCCAAAATATTTAGAGAAAGAATAGACTAAAATGGTATTGTGGGGACAGACTGCATACACAGATTTGAAGTTATCTGCAAATGTTCCGTAAACATCATCTGTAATTATTATTAAATCTCGCCGTTTTGTTTTAACAATCTCTTTTATTCTTTTCAATACTCTGTTGTTAAGTTTCACAGATGTGGGATTCCCTGGATTTACCAAGAAAAAGGCCTTTATCTCATTATCAAGGAGTTTATCCAGTTCGCCCTCAGGAATCTGATACCCATAGTTTGGATCTGCAACAACTTCCACTTCCACAAGCTGATATGTATCTAAATGTGGAATCTCCAGATACGGGCTGAAAATCGGCACTGCTAAGGCGATTTTATCTCCCTCCTTTAGAATATGATTGGTCTTTAAAGAATTGAAAATATAAGTCATCGCAGCCGTTCCGCCCTCGACGGCAAAAAGATCTGTTTTTCCTAGTAGACTGTGACCTGCGCCCATTTCTCTAAGTATGTAACGGGCAACAATTTTTTCACTTAATTTTAGCATTCTAACGGGTGAGGGGTATTCGCATCCTAGATACCCTTGAACCATTTCATGAAGAAATTCTCCCCCAGAAAATCCCAGATAGTCTTTAACATAGCTCACAGCAGCATTGAGAAATTTAGTGCCTTTAACATCATAGTTGTTTCTTATAAATATTTCAAATCTCGCCTCTATACCCTCTCGATCACTGTGCCCACCTATCAAATCATCCATGTATCCAAAATGCCGTTCAGCCTCACTTAATGCAAACTTTCCCAACTGCAAAAAACCGTATCTTGGGATAAGGGACAGAAAATTGGGGTTTCCTCGTCCTGCGTTGAGCATTATCTTCTCCGATTTACTATGTGCAAGACTAATGAGGATATCTTTCAACTCAAATGGACTCAGTTCATCGAAGTTTATCTCTCTTAAATTCATTTTTTCACCTCATCGCAAGATAAGCGAAGACCTTTGCATCTTCAATGCAATTTTTGATCCTGCAGAATTCATCCGGTTGATGCTCCACATCATCAGCTGTCATCCAAACTACAGCAGGTATCCCTATTCTTCGAAATGCCGCTGCCACCGTTCCTCCTCCAATTCCTCCAATTTTCGCATCAATTCCCCTGAGATCACGAAGAGCATTCTTCAATTTCAAAACAACCTCACTTCCCCCATCCGTTTTGGAAGGATCTGATTTCTGAACAATATCAACATTAATTTTCGCTCCAGTTTCTTCACTCATATCCTTTGCAATCTTTTTAACATCATCAATCACATCATCTACATTGTAGTGAGGAAGTATCCTGAAATCGAAATAAAACACGTCTGTGCCAGGAATTGTGTTTATATTACCCACGTTTTTCTCTTTTTTCGTAATTTCAAAGGTACTTTCAGGTGGTTCAAAAAGGGGATCACGAAGGGAATATTTCTTGTGAAGATATTCATCCACTTTCAGGGCGAATTTCATTGCAATGCGATGCGCGTTCAAGCCAAGCTGGGGCATACTGGCGTGAGCCTGTTTTCCAAGTGTGGTTATTTTCAACCATGCTGCACCCTTCTCTGCTATTTCAATGAATGAACCATCTGAGTTTCCAGAATCGGGCACGACTATCAGATCATTCCTCATGAATAGATTTTTGTCCATCAGATAATGTACACCGTATCTGCTTCCCGCCTCTTCATCTGCCACAAAAACCAATCCTAAATTGTATTTTGGTCTTTTTTTAGATCCCACTATCGCTTTTGCCGCAAAATAAGAAGTTACAATGCCCTGTCCATCATCAAGTGTGCCCCGCCCATATATTTTCCCATCTTTCACAACAGGCTCGTAGGGATTATGTGTCCAGAGACTTAAATCTCCTTCAGGCACAGTATCCATGTGTGAGATTATCCAGAGCGTTCTTTCACGGTTCTCACCGAATATTATACCCACCAAATTCGGTCTTTTTAAGCCGTTTTCATCCATGGCATCGTATCTTTTGACTTCATCGCATATTTCTTTCAATTTCTTTTCCAGCCATTCTGCACGCGTTTCTTCACCCTTCCCTCCAAATGCGGGATTAACTGCTTTTATGCTTATCATTCTCTTTGTAAAATCCACAATCTCGTTCTGCATCTCTTCTATCTTTCTCAAGATGTTGTTCATAACCGGTAATGTGATTGGAAAAATAAAACCTTCGCCCATGACGGTAAATGACTTCCAGCAGCTGTCTTTTTGAATTTTCTTAAAATTAAAGTTTATCCCGATTTTCCGGGGGTCTCTATGTATATGATTGTAGAATACCCTATCCCTTGCCGGCCAAGAATGCCCGTTTTCACAAAATGTTTTGTAACCTTCCCACGCTTTGCGATATCTCTGGAGAACTTCCCGGCGATATACGGGAATTATAACTTTTCCCCTTACTACCTTTGCCTTCCCCTGACATTTTCTATCATTGCAACCATTTCCATTGCCTTTCTCTCATTCCTGAGATAATTTTATTGCAGTTTCTCTTCCAAATCCTCTTGACGAACCTGTTACTATTGCCACATCCATGGTTAGGTATAGAAAATATAGGATAAAAGTTGTCTTTAATGAACGGAAATTGTATATGTGGGGGGTTGAAGTCCATTAATTAAAGCCACCTTACCATTGTTATCTTTAACCATTATTGTGAAACTATAGGTATTCCCCACAGCATTTAACATAGGTGTTCCCCTTACAATACCTCTGGTCATATCAATTACCAAACCCGGAGGTAATTTGCCACTAGCCAAATACCAATGCCATGGAAGTGTTCCATCTCCAAATGCCCATAAACTGCCACCGTATCCAAAGCCGGCCTTGGCGTCAGAGAGTTTGATGGTTTGCACTGCAGGCTGCTGAAAAACTGCACTTGGACCAAATCCATCATAGGTTTTAACTACAAAAGTGAAAGTTCCGGTAGCAGTTATAGAACCATCTGAGACGGTCATCTTAAATTTGTGAGAGCCGGCAATAAGCCTACCACCATTCCAGTGAAATATCCCTGTTAATGCATTTACAGTAGTTCCCATGGGAAAAGTAGAGATGCCAGCTAAGCTCCATGTATACCCTGATAGCGGAGCACCACCATAGGCAAGTAATGTCTCATTGGTGACATCATAAATGATGCCTTTAGAAGTATTTATAATCATACCCATAAGAGTTTGGTTTGGAGGGATATATAACGCTGGACTACCACTATTTGTTTTCCATCCCGTAAACATAATCCCCGCCAATACTGCAGCTCCAAA
>WALH01000015.1 GCA_015522935.1 DHVE2 group archaeon
CGATTGTCCTGTTCGTTTTGCGAGGAATGCATCGACGGATCGTCAGCAGATATTACAACCAGCCCGCCTTTGGTTCCCAAGTATGCAGTGGTCATGAATGCATCGGATGCCACATTTAAGCCCACATGCTTGAAGAAAACCATACTTCGCAACCCAGAAGCGGCGGCAGCCGCACTAACTTCTAATGCAACCTTTTCGTTAGTGGAAAATTCAAAATATATGCCGGCGTCCTTGGCAATATAGAAAAGAACATTGCCAATTTCACTTGAAGGCGTTCCGGGATAGGTGCTTGCAAAATTCACGCCTGCTTCTACTGCTCCCCTTACTATAGCTTCGTTTCCCAAAAGAAACTCCTTTCTACCTTGCTCGTCTATCAGTATATTCCCGTAGTTAGGCATCTTCAATCCTCCTGAGAGCAGCGTTCCTTCTTAAGTAGAGCTTTCCAGTTCTCATCAATGTGCTTTTGAATTCTTGCAATTTCCTCTTCGGTTAAATGCCTGAATCTCCCCTGCATCATGAGATAATCCTTCACAGGCTTTGGATTCTTTGGCTTTATAGTTATACGGTATTTTCCATTCACAACTTCGTAGAGGGGAAATACATTTGTTTGCACTGCCAATCTTGATACTTCTACCGTTTTATCCGGGGGATACCTCCATCCAGTTGGACAAGGCGAGAGAATCTGTATGAACTTTGGACCCTTCATTTCCTTTGCTCTTCTGAGTTTGGAAATCATATCCTCAGGATATGCGATAGTTGCTGTTGCCACATAAGGAATGTTATGAGCAACCATTATTTCCGCCACACTCTTCTTCGGTTCCCATTTGTACATTCTCTTCTTTCCTCCCGGCGTAGTAGTTGTCCAAGCACCCATTGGTGTCGATCCTGAACGCTGGATACCCGTATTCATATATGCTTCGTTGTCATACATTATGTAAAAGACATTATGCCCTCTTTCGGCTGCTGCACTCAAAGCCTGTAATCCTATATCCGCTGTGCCACCATCCCCTGCAAAGCCTACAACATTCACATCCTCCTTGCCCATGACATCTAAAGCCTCGCGAATTCCAGATATGGCTGCACCTGTAACCTCAAATGCTGTGTAAAGGAGGGGTACTTCAAGGTTTCGGTGGGGATACACTCCCGGGATAACAGCCCAGCAGCATGCAGGAATGGAGAGAATTGTTCTCTTACCCAGAGCCTTAAGAACATAGCGCATTGCTATTGTCGCTCCACATCCCAAGCATGCAGTATGACCAGAAAGCATGTATTCCTCTTCTGGTATGGTTAGCCTATGCATCATGACCACCTCTCATCTCCTTGCAATCCAACCCATTCAACTTCTTTATCCACCACACCTTTCTTTGAAATGAGAAGCATATCCTTGAATACCTTCTCCAGAATTTTGGGTGTGATGTCTCTACCTCCAAGGCCCATCACATAATTTTTGACAGGTATATCAGTAAATCCATACAGGGAGGATTTCGTCTCCGCATATAAATTGGCGCCAGGTCCAAAGGAATAACTTCTGTCAGCTACCCCTAACATATTTGTTTTCCTTGCAATGTTTCTGATCTCTTCGACGGGAAACGGGCGGAAGTATCTAACACGGGCGACACCCACTTTGTATCCCTCTCCTCTCATATTATCCACCACATCCTTGGCAGTCGAGCCTATTGTTCCTAAAACCACCATAACTGCATCTGCATCCTCAGTTCTGTATTCCTCTACAAAAGGCGAGTAATTCCGACCGAAGATTTCATTAAATTCTTTGACAACTTCTCCTGTTTCTTTTCTTGCATCTTCCATTGCCAAAGCCATCTTGTAGCGGAACTCCATATACGGGCCCTCAGGCATTATTAAAGAACCGAATCCTGCAGGTTCGTCCGGATCCAATTTGAATGCTGGATCGTACTCGCCTAAGAATTCATCCACTTTTTCCTGTTCAGGTATATCCACACCTTCCGATGTATGGCTGAGAATGAAAGCATCTTCAATGACCATGCTTGGAAGCAGAATATTGTGTTTCTCTCCTATCTTGTATGACATTATTATCGAATCTATAACCTCCTGATTATTCTCCGTGTATATCTGAATCCAGCCTGTGTCTCTCTGGGCCATGGTGTCTAATTGATCAGTCCACACGCTCCATGGTGGAGCCATAGCACGATTTACCACACTCATAACTATGGGCAATCTTGCCCCCGATGCCCATATAAGCATCTCATGCATGAGCGCCAACCCATGGGCACTCGTTGCTGTGAAAGTTCGTACACCCGTGTTTTGAGCGGCTATGCATGCTGCCATCGCACTATGCTCGCTCTCCACGCGGATATACCTAGCATCCATTTCACCGTTTGCAATAAAAGAGGCTATAGTTTCAATTATGCTAGTCTGGGGTGTAATAGGATAAGCGGCCACAACCTTCGGACGGGATAACCTTGCACCCCATGCCGCACTTTCATTTCCAGTGAGGATCATCTTCATTCTTCCTCACCTCCCGCCTCTTCCAAAACTAATTCTATTGCATTAACAGGGCATTCATTGGCACATATCCCGCAGCCTTTACAATAATCGTAATTGATCTCCACAGTATCAAATTTCGCCAGCGCCTCTTTAGGAGAAGGATGTGCGTCAGGTGGGGCAAAGTGAATTGCAGCATCAGGACAAAATTTCCAGCAAATATAACATCTTATACACTTATCATAGTGTATAATCGGTCTGAATGTTCTCCATCCACCTGTCTTGTTTTCCGTGCTTGGAACCTTTGCGATTGGAGTTGGATCCTCAGGTAATATTATCGCCAATTTAATCACCTCCTAACTTCACATTCTCGTAGGCTTCTTTTGCCGCAAGTGCGTTCTCCTCCTGTTTGGCAGGAGCTGCTTGCCGAATCGCATCCATAATAGTTTCTATCTTCACAAGGCCACTCATCCTTGCGAAGGCGCCTAAAATCGCTGTATTCACTATGGGCGCAGTCTGAGAACCTAAATGATGCTTTATTGCTATGGTTGTTGCATCAACAGTCGCTATGTTTTTGTGGTTAAGAACCTTCTTCATCTCTTCAGGACTCTTTATAGTATTTATCAGTATGTATCCATCCTTCTTCAGTCCTTTGAGAACATCCACTGCTCCTATAAGCGACGCATCAAGCACAATCACGTAGTCTGGCTCATAAATTTGATACCGTGCCCTTATAGGTTTATCGTCCATACGGGTGAACGCTGTTACAGGTGCTCCTCGCCGTTCCACTCCATAGTATGGAAATGCTGAAACGTATTTTTCCTCCATGAAAAATGCCTTCGCCAAAATCTTTGAGGCCATTACCGATCCCTGTCCACCTCTACCATGAAAACGTATTTCTATCATCCTATCACCAATGGGTAATGACATTATCATATTTATTGTCTTCTCCCTGCATCGCAATATCACAGTTTTTTACCGCATATACTCCAGCATTTGCGATTCTTCCCGCAGGCCTCTTCTATCTCTTCGCTCCACAATCGAAGCTCTCTGCGATCATATTTCTTTTTCACGTATCCTTCCAACGTGCGGACGTTTACCACCAGACCGCTATCTTCTACTCCTACAATCTCTCCAAAACTCAACTCCGGTATTACGTAAACCCTTTTTCCTTTGAGCTCCATAATCTCACCAAAGGTAAATAACTTCAAGAGTTAAAAAAGGTTCCATTAAAGCTAACCGTATCTTTAAGCTCACACAGGTCGGGGATAAGTTAAATACCCATATCTGTCCAATAATGCTTAAAAACAAGCATACATACACTTATTTATGAATAACATTCTCTTGATCAGAAATCTGCATGTTGCAGTTGAAAACGGAAACTCGAAAAAGGAGATAATTAAAGGTCTCAATTTAGAAGGCCACGGCGGGGAGATTCATTTAGTTATGGGCCCAAACGGCTCAGGAAAGAGCACACTTGCCTTATCCATCATGGGCCATCCCCGGTACGGAATTTTAGATGGAGAGATAAAATTTGAGAATGAGAAAATAAATCATTTGTCTCCCGATGAAAGAGCCAAGCGGGGGATATTTCTGGCTTTTCAGCATCCGGAAGAGGTTGAAGGTGTGAGAATAATTGATTATCTCCGTATGCTTGTGGAGAAGGTCAGAAAAATAGATAGGAAAGAATCATACGATTTCGTTGTGGCTCGTGCGAAAGAGGTTTGGTTCCGGGAAGAGGATTTGAACAGGTACATAAATGTGGGTTTCTCCGGGGGCGAGAGAAAGAGATTCGAGATTCTTCAAGCTATGCTTTTAGACCCTAAATTGGTGATTCTTGACGAACCGGACAGCGGTGCAGACGTTGACTCTCTCAGTCTTATATCCCTGAAACTCCGAGAAATGAGGGAGAGCGGCAAGGGGATTCTTCTCATAACCCACTACGGTAGAATATTGCAGCACATAGAGAAGAAAAGAATCAAGGTGCACATAATGCGCGATGGAAAAATCGTGATGAGCGGCGGAGAAGAATTAGTGGATAGGATTGAAAAGGAGGGATTTGCCAAGATATTTGAGGAGTGCGGTTGCAATGAGTGATTTAACGAATCAGGATGCAAAGGCTATAATCGAGAATCAAATTGAAACACTGAAGAAAAGGAATAAGGAGCCGGAGTGGATGACCAAGCTGAGATATAAAGCGATGAAAACCTTCTTTGAAGCGCCTCACAATGATCCTATCATAAAGAATCCCCTAAAATTCGTGGTGAAATCCACCGAAGAAGTTTATCCGGAAATAAAGAGCTTGGATGACCTTCCCCCTGAGATGAGGAGCCTTTTGGATCGCTTAGGTATAGCGGAAGTGGAGAAGAAGTACGTGGCAGGAATAGCGGTGCAGAGCGATACAAGTATCGTGCTCAACGAATTCCTGAAAACATGGAGGGAAAAGGGATTGATAATGGAATCCATGGAAGATGCCGTGAGAAAGTACCCTGCGCTAAAGGATAAATTTATGGGGCTTTTCAATCCTGCTGAAAGCAAATTAGCCGCTTACCACACCGCTGTATGGAACGGAGGAGTATTTTTGCACGTAAAATCCGGATTGAAGGTTCCTGTTCCCATGCATCTTTTCTTTCTCATACAGAACAGTGCGATGGCTCAGGCGCCCCATATAATCATAGATGCCGAGCCCCAAAGTGAGATTCACCTGATTGAAGGATGCACCTCTCCCGTATTGGTTCGACACTCTCTTCATCTTGACATGACGGAGGCGTATATAGGAAATGATGCGAGGGTCAAACTCAGCGTGCTTCAGAACTGGCCTGAATATGTGCATACTCGCCCGATGACCCGTGCGGTCGTTGGGAAAAATGCAGAGTTCATAAACACCACAGTTGGTTTGGGCACGGGAAAAAGTAACGTTTCCAATCCAAAGTACTTCGTTCAGGATGGGGGATACGCGGAGCTTAACAGTATAATTTTGGGACAGAAGGATTTCTATGTGGATCTGGGAGGAGAGATTCATCTTCAAGGCGCCAAATCTCATGGCTTGAATGTAAGCAAGAGTGTGATAATGGATAGAAGCCATGTGATAACCCGCAGTGTAATTCAAGCAAATGCACCCAAAACAAAAGGGCACATAAGTTGCGATGCTCTTATTCTTAGTCCAAAAGCCAATATGGAGACATACCCCGGTTTGATATCAAGCGTGGACGATTCCGAGTTAAGCCACGAGGCCGCCATAGGAAAAATAAAGGAAGAGGAGCTATTTTACCTAATGTCACGGGGATTGAAAGAGGAGGAAGCGACGCAACTGATAGTAAAGGGCTTCGTTGATCCTCTTCTAAAGGACATACCCACAGAGTTCGTGATTGAAATAAGAAAGATTATCGAGCTGGCTGTGAGCGGAGGGATGTAAAAAGAAAGTCATATGTCGAACATCTGGGAAATATTTATAAATGGCTCGTCATTCCTCATCCCCATGGAGATAAAGAGAATCGAGGATTTTCCCGTCGCCGAGGAAAAGATTCTGAAGTTCTGGGAAGAGGAAAGGATATTTGAAAAGCTGAGAGAGAAAAATAGAGGAAAAAAGAGATTCGTGTTTTTGGAAGGTCCACCCACGGCGAACGGGATGCCGCATATAGGCCACGCTTTAACCCGCGCCGTTAAGGATCTCTTTCTCAGGTATAAAGCGATGAACAACTATGAGATTTTCCCATGGATAGCAGGTTGGGATTGTCACGGATTACCAGTGGAAATCGAAGTTGAAAAGAGTTTAGGGATAAACTCAAAAAGGGAAATAGAAAAATTTGGCATCGAGAAGTTTAACAAGTTGTGCAAGGAGAATGTGTTTAAATATCGCGATGAATGGATTAAAATGTCCAAGCGCATAGGATTCTGGATAGATTATGATAACGCTTACGTGACGATGAAGGACTATTACATAGAGAGTGTATGGTGGGCTTTGAAAAAAATATACGATAAGGGTTTGTTAGTAAAAGACTACAAGGTCGTTCCCTACTGCCCGAGATGTGGCACACCCCTGAGCAGTCATGAAGTTGCCCAAGGCTACAGGATTGTGAAGGATCCATCAGTATATGTGAAGTTCAAGGTCAAAGATGAAGATTCATATTTCTTAGTCTGGACCACTACCCCATGGACTCTGCCATCCAATTTACTGCTTGCGGTGGGAAAAGACATCGACTATGTCCTTGTGGAATACGAGGGTGAAAGATATTATGTGGCAAAGGATCGCCTTAATGAGGTGGTAGGAGAGGCAAAAATAGTCAGAGAGATGAAAGGTCGTGAGCTAATTGGAAAGAGATATGAAAGATTGATACCCTTCGTGCCCGTTAAATTTGATGCGTTTTACGTGACGCACGGAGATTTTGTCAGCACGGAAGAAGGTACGGGCATAGTGCACATCGCCCCTGCCTTTGGAGAGGATGATTTTCAGCTGTCCAAAAGAGAAGGTGTGCCTTTAGTTAAGCCGGTAAATGAGGAGGGAAAGTTCACAGATACTCCTTGGAAAGGAATGTTCGTGAAGGATGCGGATGAGCACATAATTCGCTGGTTAAAGGAAAATGGGAAACTCTTCAAAAAGGGCACCGTTGAGCACAGCTATCCACACTGCTGGCGCTGTGGCACTCCATTGCTCTATTACGCCTTGGACACATGGTACATAAAGATGAGTGAACTCCGGGATGAATTATTAAAGAATAATGAGAAGGTGAACTGGAAACCAGAGTATCTCAAACACGGAAGATTCGGAAATTTCTTGGAAGAGATAAAAGACTGGGCTCTCTCGAGGAACAGGTACTGGGGCACCCCGCTTCCCGTCTGGGTTTGCCCGGAAGGACATATTTACATGCCGGAAAGCAAGGAAGACCTCTTGAAGCATGCAGATCCTGACAGCATCCCAGAGCATTTCGAACTTCATCGCCCATACGTGGATCACCTCCACATAAAATGCCCGATTTGTGGCAAGGAGATGAAAAGGGAGCCATACCTCATAGATGTATGGTTCGATTCAGGAAGTGCCTTCTTCTCACAGTTTCATTATCCCTATGAGAATCAGGAGAAATTCAAGAATGCGTACCCAGTGGATTTCATAACTGAAGCGCTGGATCAAACCCGAGGATGGTTCTACACTCTGATGGCAATATCCACCGCAGTGTTTAACGATGCTCCGTATCGCAATGTTCTCACTCTTGGATTGATTTTAGACGAAGATGGAGAGAAGATGAGCAAGAGCAAGGGGAATGCAGTTGATCCTATGGAAATAATGAACAAGGTTGGCGCTGACGCTGTTCGTTTTTATCTTTACTCCATGCCTGTGTGGAAGAGCCGTCGTTTCTCTGAGCGGTTGGTTAGGGAATACATGCAAAAGACAATATACACGCTCTGGAACGTGGTGGTGTTCTTCAAAAATAACGCCAAGTTAGACGGATATAAAGGTGAGATCTACAAAATCAAAAGCGAGCTGGATCAATGGCTTATTTCCCGCCTAAACACAACTATTTGTGAAGTTCGCAAAAATCTGGATAGTTTCGAAGTGCATAAAGCGACGAAGGCAATCGAAAGGCTTATAGATGAACTCAGCAACTGGTATCTTCGCAGATCAAGGGGGAGATTCTGGCGCGAAGAGATGACTGAGGATAAGAGGAGTGCATACACCGCTTTATATCTAACACTGAAGAACATGGCACTTCTCATTGCTCCTTTCACCCCGTATCTGGCGGAAATAATATATCGTGAGACATTTGGCACGAAAAAGAGTGTGCATTTAGAAGATTACCCTACATATGATCCTTCGCTCATAGATGAGAAATTAGAGGAGGAGATGAACGTTGCAATAAAAATAGCGGAGGCTGGAAGGAGGGCAAGACAATTAGCGAACATCAAGTTAAGGCAACCTCTTAGAAAGATGGTGGTGTCATGCGAGGAAAAGTACGCAAAAATCGTGGAGAAATTCAGAGATGTTCTTATGAACGAGGTAAATGTAAAGGAAATTGAAATAGGAAGCACGAAGGGATTGAGTGAAACCCAAATAAAAATCAATTACAGAGTTTTAGGGCCAAAATTAAAAGGCGATTTGAAAAAAGTGGTGGCCGAGATACAGAGGATGAATCCGAAAGAAGTCGTGGACAAATTGAAGAGGGGAAATTTGGAAATTTTAGGTCACAAGTTGAGCGAAGAGGATATCAACGTGTTTGAGAAACCGGCAGAGAATATCAGAGCAGAAGAAGTCGAAGGTTTGCCCATATCCGTTTATCTGGATACTAAAATTGACGAAGAACTGCGATACGAAGGTCTCGCCAGAGAAGTTGTGCGGAGAATTCAATCAATGCGCAAGGACCTCAACCTCAGGTATGACCAGAAAATTATAACCTCGTACACGGGGGATGAAGAAATTGTTAAAGCGATTGAAAAGCACTGCGATTACGTAATGCGAGAGACGCAGAGCATCTCACTGAATTTGAACAAGGAAATCGATGGAAAGGAGTGGAACATAGAGGGAATGAAACTGAAAATACGAATTGAGCCCACTTGATTTTTCTGATTTTATAGACAACTCCAACAGGTTCCTTTAAGCCCCTTTAAAAAAGGTGCTTTATCCCTAAATATAGTAGTCTTTAGCCCCTTTAAAAAAGGTTCCATAGTCCTCCTGAAAGAGGTTAGTGCGGAGGGCCGGATTCGAACCGGCGAACCCCTACGGGACCAGACCCTGAATCTGGCACCTTTGACCTGGCTCGGTAACCCCCGCGTTCTGCGGGTTGATTATTATATGCATATATTTAACACTCTCGGTTAAGCAAAAATTTCATATCCTATGAAAAATATACCCTCTTGGAGGTATGAATATGAGTGCGGATATTGGAGATCTCAGCATGCTGGATCAGGTACAGGCGATTTTAGCCAAAGTTAAGAAAGAGGCCGCTGAACTTCAGCAGAAGAAAAAGGATATCGAAGAAAGAGAAGCTGCCATCAAGGAGAAGGAGGATAAGCTTACAGAAAGGGAGAAGAAAGTTGAGGAGAAGGAAAATCTCCTTGAAAAGAAGAGTGCGGAACTGGAAGAGTATGCAAATAAACTTGAAGAAAGTAAAAAAGAGGTGGATGCAAAGATTGCAGAGGTTCAGAAGAGAATTGATGCTCTTACCACGGCGGAACAAACCATAAAGGAATATGAAGATAAAATTAAAGGTCTTAAAGATATGATGGAGCAGAAGATGAGTTCTCTGAAGGATTTTGAAGATCATGCCAAAAAAGTTATTGATGATTTGATTGCAAAGGAGAAAGAGGTGATAGAGAAAGGTTTAGATGTATCAAAACTTCAGGAATCTCTCTCGGATCTCAAGGAAAAAATGTATCAGACTATTCAGGCTCTTTCAGGTGAGATAGCTGTTAAACCCGCAGAGACCAAGTCGGAAGCTACTGAGGCCGCACCCGCAGCTGAAGTACCTACAGAGAAGAAGGAAGAAGAAAAGCCTGAAGCAAAGGCAGAAGAGGAAAAACCGCCATATGAGATTGTAGTTGTAGATGGCGAGGAATTTATAAAATGTCCACAGTGTGGAACATTGAACTCAAAGGATGCTATAATGTGCTACAATTGCGGTTATGTATTCAAGCCTGAAGAACTTGGTGAGTAATTAATTTTTTATTCTTCTTTTTTCTATGAAAGTTCTGATTGACATGGGTATTTGGATTATAGGAACTAATATAGCAATTACCACTTATCTTGTGGCAAGGTTGCAAGAAGGCTAAGTCTTTGATTTATGTGTTTTAGTGCATCTTTAAGTACTTTTTCGTTATTGTAACGAGATAGAATCTCTCTTGCTGCATTTTCACTCACATCCACAAATCTCATCATATTTTTTAGAACTCTAGTTAGCTCATCTACAATTGTTATGTTTGCGGTTCTGGCAGATCTTGATAGGGGGTTGAGGTCGATGGTAACCACTTTCTTGCCCATGTTCCTAAGGGCACGTGTCCTATCCCCGTCTTCCAAAGGCACTAAAACCAGGTCTGCAGAATATATCCCCTCCTTCGTGCACAAAGCACGAGCATGGTCTAATCCCAGTATTCTTGCATTCGGCCTGTCTCCAAGAACATTTACTCCCCGATTTTTAAATTCTTTCACTATTTTTCTTATTCTCTCCCCCGTTCGGTAGAAGAGGTTAATCTCAATTTTCATATTGAATGCGTCGGCTACTTTAATTACATCATCAATTGCTAGGGCTACCACATTTCCATTCACGGAAAACACGGGATTTTTTGATAATTTAATAGCAGCTACAGCCACTTTAGTGGCTTCAATGGCGAACTCTTCCGATTTTTCGCCGATGAGATAATCGAAGGTCTCACCACGGCCATGGGCTATTAAACCTGCATAGGTAACTATTCCCCTTTTAAACCCATCGATGATCTTTTCCCTCTTCATAAGAGATTCATATCGTGGATGGCTTTTTGGTATCATAATTACACAAATTATTTCTCAGTTAAACTTTTTTCTATTTCTTCGTTGAGTCTGTTTAAAAACTTCTTCTCCATGTCCACAGGCACTGTGGCTCCGGCTGCAACGCTGTGTCCACCACCATTTCCACCTAATTCAGATGCTATCTTTGCAAGTATTTTGCCTAAATTTAACTTATTTGCAAGGTTTTTATGAATTCTGGCGGATATGCTTATCTCCCTTCCTAAATGAAGACCCACCGTAACTTTCATTGGATCCAGCAGATACATGCTTCCTATTGTAGATAGGGTACTTACCATATATGGGTCCTCTGAATAGAAATACTGGATGTACTTTGTTTCGAAAATATTTTCGAGCATCCCGTAAAGTGCTTTGACCACGTTTCCACGGTATTCTCTTCGCATAACTTCCATCCTTTCAAAATCCTCTCTGCATCCTAAGATATAACCCAAAGCTACACTTTGATTATCAGTTCTGCAAGCTGAGTCTATCAACTCTGTGAGATAACGTATACTCATTCCATCCACTTTGAAATCCATCGCCGATATAAATTTTCCTGCATCCGGAACCTTACTGTTTCTAAGGAGATTTAAAGCGAGATAGGAACCAAGTTTGGTCTTTTCCTCATCCGTAAGCTTATCCACAGTTTCTGTGGATCTTATTTTTAGTTTTTGCAGGATTTCCTGTATACGATCTCTTCTGCCACTTATACCTACAAAAAATGGCTCAATTGAATAAAGCAAAGCCTCCAATACCGTTCCATATAATGGAAGAACTCTCTCTTCTCTTATGGAAAGTTTATTCATTACTTCCCTGTTGAGCCCCGCAATTTTCTGCTTATCACCCATTACCCCAGCAAGAAAGAATTTTGCGTATTTTCTCTCTCCGACAATTAGATAAGACAGAGTTGAGGCACATGCTTCATACGAACCATCATATCCAAAAAGATGTGCATTTATGTGAATTATACCCTTTTTCCCTTTAATCCCATTGAGAGGCTGATGATGATCCACTATGAGGATCTTTCCATTCAAATGTGGTATCAGAGCTGAGCCCATATCGGTCAGAATCACCCTTTCCTCTTTCTTGGCTATTTCTATAATACTGTTCTTATCAACATTCCTGAAGAATGAAATGTGGAATCTCTTTCCCTTCTTCTGGAGATAACCAGCTATAATCCCTGCAGAGCAAACACCATCCACATCGTAGTGAGTCAAAATTCTGTATTCCTCACCTTCATCCAAGAACTCTCTGGCTTTTTCAATGCCCTCTTGAAGTGAGAACATTACCTCACCAGGAGCTCTGCCTCCTTTATGTCATATTTCCATTCCGGAGGTAATTTGCCCACTGTTTTGTAGTAATCTGCAAGTCTTCTTATCTTCGCCTCCACTAATTGAAGACCACGCCTGTTACCCAAATCTTTGGGGTGATTCTGAAGATGATTATTGAGCCTCACAGCTCTTCTCATGAGGGCCATTAAATCTTCAGGAATCGCAGGAGCTACATTATTATCTTTCAAAATTTTCCCTATACTCTTTCCCGTGATAAGCTTAACATCGGGTACACCATATGAATCCCGTAAAATAGTGCCTATCATAGCTTGGGTGCGCCCCTCCTTTGCAAGTTCTAATACTTTTTGAATTACTTCCTCCTCACTCATATCAACCCATTCGGGTTTTTCGGTTCGAAATGGTTTACGTGAAGCTGAACTTCCTTTTCTTCTTGCATGAATCCTTCCCATTTACTATCACCTACGGCGTTTAATAAAACAAGATACTTAAACCTTACCCTTTTTTTTGTAGAAGTATAAACTCTCCACCATATTTAAAAGTTCTTCAACCTGTTTGTGATATTCTTCAAGTGTACCTGTGTTGAGTATCATATAATCTGCTCTGGCAAAAACCTTGCCAAGTCCCCAGTTAAGTTCTCTTTCTTCCCGCTCCACAAATTCTTTCCAGTTCTTCACATCATCACTTCTTCTTCTCTTCAGTATTCTTTCATATCTGATCCTCTGGGGCGCAAATATCCCCACAAGAACAACATTCTTCAGGTTCTTTTTGTAAATCTCCACTTCCTCCTCACATCTTATTCCGTCCACAACAATTTTATCTCCACACATCTTTTTGATCCTTTCCACTGTTCTCTTCGCCCATATATCCACACCATGTTTGCTCCTCTCGTTGCCGGCTATCTTACCCACTATTTCGTTCTTCAATGGATAGCCAAGAGATTGAACATAATCACGAACCACGTCTCCCATTCTCACAATTGTATAATCCCTCTTCTTTGCTACCTGCACAAACTCCTCCTTGCCTGCGCCAGGCATACCCACTAAAAGAATCACAAGCACGAAGGTAAATGGATTTATCTATTTAATAATGGCCCTCATATTACCCTGATCTCGTATTTTTCTCTTACTGAGCCGAAATCCTCCCTTATCATTTTCATCGCTTCGGGCAATTCATTCATTATGCTTCTTGCCGTGATTCCATCTTCCCCGTATTTCTTTGCCGCTATATCCCCAGCGAAGCCATGAATAAACACACCCATTCTGACTGCATCTTCAAATTTCAATCCCAGCCCATACATTGCCGCTATGGTTCCTGTGAGAACATCTCCACTTCCCGCTGTGGCCATTCCTGAATTCCCACTTAGATTTATATAAACATTACCATTTGGCATGGCAATCTGCGTATGTGCACCCTTGAGAACAACTATAACGTTGAAATCCTTAGCGAAATTCCTTGCCATTTCTATCCTATTTTTCAAAATTTCCTTCACGCTGTATCCTGTCAATCTTGCCATCTCACCGGGATGCGGAGTCAATACCGTTTTTTCCCTTCTTTCTTTCAGGACTTCCACATTTTTGGATAATGCTGTTAAGCCATCTCCATCCACCAAAAGAGGTTTATTAATCTGAGGTATAAGGTCAAGCATGAGTTTCTGAGTTCTCTCATTTAGCGAAGTGCCGGGCCCGATGACTACAAAATCCACGTTTTCCGAAATTTTTAGTATTTCATCCTTTGCAATGTAACTTATGCTTCCATCCTCCGTTTCGGGAAGGGGATGAAAAACGATTTCACGACCTTCAGAGCCTATGAATGGCACAACGGATTTAGCAGTTGCAAGACGAGAATAGCCTCCACCAGCCTTTAAGAATGACAGGGCAGAAAAGAATGGTGCACCATAGTATTTTTTGGCCCCTGCAATGAAGAGCGTGTCTCCGAAAGTTCCTTTATGACCATCCTTCTTCCTAGGGGGAATAGGAATGGGATCGTTGGTCATGATATTTATCTCATCCACATCGTAATTTTCAGGCGGGAATGATATGTGTGATACGTACAGTTTTCCGCAGCTTTCAAATCCCGGGTACAGGATATTTCCAATTTTTGGTAATCCAAATGTGACCGTGTAATCTGCCTTAACAGCAGAGCCCATTATCTCCCCTGTATTTCCATTCACTCCAGAGGGTATATCCACCGAGAAAATCAATTTCGAAGATTCGTTTATTATCCTTATTGCTTCCTCGTATTTGCCTGACACATTGCGGGAGATTCCAGTTCCTAAAATACCGTCTATTATTGCGTCTGCAGCTTCCACAGACGCCCTAACTAACGCGTTATCACCCATGAATATTTCAATATCCATTCCAATTTTATCGGCTATTTCGTAATTTATTCTTGCCCCTCCTTTATATTTGGATGGATCTCCCATCAGATAAATTTTAACCTTTGCGCCCGAAGAGTAAAGTTTGCGGGAAAGAGTTATGGAATCCCCCCCATTGTTACCGGATCCGGCGAAGGTCACAAATCTTTTTCCTCGAACACTGCCCATAACTTTCAAAATAGCGAAATAAAGAGCATGGGCTGCATTCTCCATAAGTATTTCATCTTTTATTCCGTATCTCTCTACAGCATTCCTATCCAATTGACGCATCTGCTCAACCGTGCTTATCCTCATATTAATCACCAAGAGAGGACATGGTATCTGAAAAGTTAATCCTTTCGATGTCTTCTTTTATGTATTTTCTATCTTTTAAATATTGTAAAAGATTTTTCATTGCCCTATTAAAATTTTTTGTTTTTGTGAAGAAAACCTCTTTGCGTGTATTCTCCTTTATTCTCAGAAAATTTGGACCCATCCTGTATGCGGCGAGAAGATCCACATCCTGCAAATAAGCCATCACCGCGCGGAATTTGTTCACATCGCCATGTTCATTTTCATCCATATCCTTTGCCTGATTATCCCTTTTTTCAATAATTTTTACCTCGCCGGATGGCGTAATTTCATAAATAGCGAAAAAATTTGAATCGCCATAGTGACCATCGAAGAGCTCATGATCGTTTTCCATGCCGAATGCTACCTTCATTTTCATCACCATTTAGGCCTGCCTAAAACAATTAATTATAAATTATTTTCTCCTATGAGTCAGTATTGAGAGTTATCTATTTCTTCTAGAATCTCTCTTTTAAATCGGGAATATCTTCTTTCGATTCTCAGGCTGCAGACAGGGAGAAGGATAGCACCAAGAATGATCAGAGTAATCCCCAATAAACTTGGAAAACCATAGCCCAAGATCCCCCACGCCAAGAAAACTATACCTGCAATCACACCTATTGAATCGAATCTCCATATCCTGTATTTATCGCTTGTAATCATTCGAGTTGAGGTGAGATAATCCACTCTCTCTTTCAGATCTTCACGCCCCATATTTACGAGTATGAATTTACCTAATAAAAATGTTGTGTGGATAAAAAATAAGTATCACCACGGCAATACAGATTTGCCCCGATGATGAATTCAGCCTTAACTGAAAATGATGAAAGACGGGCGGGCTGAGGGGTAATTCTTTTCCTCACTCTCCGATATTGATTGCTCTTTTGGCGGAGCGATAGCCGTCAGAGATGGAAGAATAATAGCAGAGAAGAAAGTTGGTGAGGGGGGAATTTTATTAGTAGAAACTTGAGCAAGTATGAAGGCCGTTCATCCTAAATCTTCCGTAAACTTAAAATATGGAATATCATTAATCACCCGCCCAAAAAGTTAAAGGAGGTGAAAAAAGAATGGAAGGTGATGAAGATGACTGTCGGGATTCACATCATCGCAGATATGTACGGTGTGGATCCAGAGGTCTTGGCTAGGGTTGAGTATATGAAAGAAATTTTTGAAGGTGCAGTGAAATTTGCAAAGTTGAGCAAGATATCTTCTGATTATTATCAGTTTCGTCCGCAGGGTGCAAGTGGTGTGATTTTGGTAGCGGAATCCCATCTGAGTTTTCACACATGGCCTGAATATGGACTGGCAACCTTGGATATTTACACATGTGGCGATCCAGAACAGGCTGAGAAGGCGTACCAGTATATCAGAGATAGACTCAGACCCGAGAGGGTGGATATGATGAAAATTGATAGAGGTGTTAATGTTGAGAACGAAGAGACAAATATTGAGATACCTTATAAAAGAAAGAAGCCCGTGGAAGCTAATTAAGCATGTGGATGCCAATCCTCGGAAGGTAATTTCGGTGCTTAAAGAACTTCATCGCAATGGTGTGGTTGAGTTTATAGAAGGGCAAGTAGTACTCACGGATAAGGGCAAGAAACTGGCAGATAATATGCACATTCGCTATTATGATGTTCGCTGCCCAGAATGTAATGGTCGTGGCTTCAAATATGATGCATTTGGAATTTTAGATGAATTCAAAAGAATAGCAAAAGATAGACCTCTTCCTATAGCGGAGTTTGATCAGGGATACATTTGTGAAGAGGATTTGATGCAGAGGATCGAATTCATATATGAGCGTGGAGATGTGGAAGGCACAAAAATCGCAGTTATTGGAGATGATGATTTAATAAGTATAGCACTAAGCTTGACAGGCTTGCCAGAAAAAATAACCGTTTTAGAAATAGATGATCGTGTGATAGATTTTATAAATAAAACAGCGAAAGAAAGAAATCTACCTGTAAAAGCGCATAAATTTGATATTCGTCATGATGTGCCTGAACAGTTCAGAAGGAAATATGATGTCTTCATCACTGATCCTGTGGAAACAATTCCCGGAATAACTCTTTTCCTATCTCGAGCTGCGGATACTTTAGTGGATAATGGCGCGGGATATTTCGGGCTAACGCATATTGAAGCCTCGCTTAAAAAGTGGGTTAAAATTGAAAATCTCCTTTTAGATATGAATTTTGTCATAACCGACATGCTCAGGGATTTCAACGTTTATCCAATGAAGAACAATTTGGAAAGAAGCGAGGAGGGTTATCTGGTAAAGAAGATGATTTCAGAATTAACTGGAAATAATAAGATTGATGCTGATTTCTACCGTTCAACTCTGATACGGGTGGAATCTCTTGGCGAACCGCAACCAAAGATTCGAGGAGATTATAAATTAAAACACGAGGTGTATGTGGATGATGAATCCATAGTAACCGCTCTGGCATCGAGGGTGTTGTAAAATGCTCAATTTAATACCCACTAAAGTTTTCTTCACAAAAGGTGTGGGAAGACACAAAAGCCAGCTCGGCTCATTTGAAAGAGCATTGAGAGATGCGGGAATAGCACAGTTCAATTTGGTTGAAGTGAGTTCAATTTTCCCACCCAATGCGAAAATAGTGACCAAAGAAGAAGGGCTCAAATATTTAAATGCGGGACAGATTGTATTTGTGGTGATGGCCAAAAACTCCAGCAATGAACTCAATCGTATGATCTCTGCTTCCGTTGGTTTAGCGATACCGAAAGATAGGAGTAGATATGGATATGTGAGTGAGCATCACAGTTTTGGTGAGACTGCAGAAACCGCTGGAGATTACGCAGAAGATTTGGCGGCAGAGATGCTTGCATCCACTTTGGGATTACAGAGCCATCTTGAATGGGATGAGGAGAAAGAAGTTTGGAAGCTTAACGATAAAATTCTCATGACATCAAATATAACATCCACAGCCGTTGTGGAGAAGTCCGGGGAATGGACAACAGTGGTTGCGGCAGCTGTTCTTGTTCCCTAATTTGTAGCTTTTTCAACTACAAAAAATTTTTAGTATTAAGATAAATACGCAAGTTTATGAATAGAAACATCGTAGTTGAGAAAATTAATTACACTCCCGTTGAAGAAAGGGAAGTTGAAATTGTAGAAAGGAAGGGAATTGGCCATCCAGATAGCGTTGCTGACGGAATAGCTGAGAATATAAGTCGAGCGCTTTCAAGATACTACCTTAAAAACTATGGTCGTATACTGCATCATAATACTGATCAGGCGGAAATTGTAGGGGGTCAAGCCAAACCAAAATTTGGGGGGGGTCAGGTTTTAGAGCCTGTGTATATTCTTTTATCGGGGAGAGCCACCACAATGGTCAATGGTGAAAGGATTCCATATAGAACGATTGCAAAGAGAGCGGCAGCAGAATTCCTGAAGAAAAATTACCGATATCTGGATATTGAGGAAGATGTGATTATCGATTGTATGATTGGGCAGGGATCCACAGATCTCAAAGGTCTGTATGATACACAGAAACATCTGGCAAATGATACATCATTCGGTGTGGGTTATGCTCCTATGAGCGATTTAGAAAAGGTCGTTTACAACACAGAGAGATACATAAATGTCGATTTAAAAGATAAATTTCCCGAATTAGGAGAGGATGTAAAGGTTATGGGTTACAGGGATGGAGATAAGATTGATATCACTGTAGCTGTAGCTTTTGTTGGCCACTACACACCGGATCCTGATCACTATATGAGCGTGAAGGAGGAACTTTACAATCTTCTGAAGGACCATGCATCCAAATTTACCCAAAGGGAAGTTGAATATTTCATTAATACCGGTGATCTTCCTGAGGAAAAAATTTACTATCTGACTGTGACCGGACTGAGCATGGAGAACGGGGATGATGGAAGTGTAGGACGGGGAAATCGTGTAAACGGCCTTATAACTCCTTATCGCCCGATGAGTATGGAAGCATCCGCTGGAAAAAATCCCGTTACGCATGTTGGTAAGCTTTACAACATTCTTGCATTCAAAATTGCAGAGGATGTTTATAAAGCCGCAGGTGGCGACATAAAGGAAGTTCATGTTCGAATAGTTTCTCAAATCGGAAAGCCTATTGATCAACCCCAGGTGGCCAGTATACAGCTAATACCTGCTGACAACGTAAAGATAGAAAAATACAAGAAAGAATTTGAGGGCATTGCCGACAACTGGTTGGCAAATATCGGGAAGGTAACAGAGATGCTCCTCAACAATGAAGTTAACGTTTTTTAATTTTTTATATCATTTTCCACATAACGTATGCGGCTTCGCCGTCGGTGTAATAATTTGGAGTAAATGTAATTATCTGAAATCCGCGATTCTGATAAAATTGGATAGCCTTCTGATTTGAGATTCTCACCTCAAGAGATATGGAAACTATGCCCCCACTTCTGCAGTTGGTTATGAAATGATTTAGTAATGCACTTCCTATCCCCTGACCTCTGAATTCCCTGTCCACAGCGAGCATAAGAATTCTCGCTGTCTTTTCCTCTCTCGTTCCCGCTATAAAACCCACGATTCTAGATGTGATTGCCACCAAAAATCCAGATGGCCAAGATTGATATATATCCAGAAGAAGCTCGGGCTGATATCTCTCGGTGAGATTTCTGAGGGCGATTTCATAAACTTCTGATAAATCCTCTTCGCTGAAACCTCTAATGTAGAACATTGTGCCTCCTCCAAACCACTTTTCCTTTTTTTATCACTTTTTTCACCAAATTAACTCCAAAATGATATCCAATTTGCTGATAGTTTTTTGTGTCTAAAATTATCAAATCCGCCTGTTTGCCTTTTTCCACAGAACCTATTTCATTTTGCATGCCTATGGCAACCGCAGCATTAATTGTGCTTGCCACTATGGCCTCTTCTGGAAGCATTCGCATCTGGGTTATTGCGAGAGAGATTACCATCTGCATGCTCTCCGTGTAGGCATTGGGATTGAGATCTGTTGCTAAGGCAACGGGAACTCCATTTTCTATAAATTTTCTTGCATTAGCGTATTCTTTGCTCAGGAGCATGTAGGGAGTTGCGGGAAGAAAAACCGCTATGATCCCTGTTTTTGCCATAGCCTCAATGTTCTCCTCCTTCGTTTTCACAAGATGATCTGCGGATATGGCACCCACTTCAACTGCGATTTTTGTGCATCCGATATCTTCAATCTCATCCGCATGTATTTTCGGTACAAGCCCGTATTTCTTTCCTTCCATCAGGTATTCCTTTGATTCCTCTGCGGAAAAAACTCCCTTCTCGCAGAAAACATCTATGAATTTCGCATGAGGGGCCACATTGGGAATGATTTCCTTCAGATACTCTATGTATTCTCCACTGCTTTTAAACTCTGGAGGCAGAGCATGGGCGCCTAAAAATGTGGGAATCAAGTCCACGGGATGCGATATTTCGTTTATGACCCTGAGCATCTTCAGTTCGGTTTCCAAATTTAATCCGTATCCGCTCTTCGCCTCCGCTGTAGTGGTTCCATTTGAAAGCATGTAATCCAGGCGATTTTTGGTTTCTTTCATCAATTTTTCCATACTCGCTTCCCTCGTTGCTCTGACAGTTCTCAATATGCCCCCACCCATTTTCAGAATATCCAAGTAGGAATAACCCTGCAATTTCATGTACAGTTCGTTCTCCCTCGTGCCTGAGAAAACAAGATGGGTATGCGGGTCAACGAAGCCGGGCATGACCACGTGGCCTGAAGCGTCAATTTCATAATCCGCTGAGTTACGCAATTCTTTTGTCTCTTCAACCTCCACTATTCTATCGCCATCAATCAGCACCGCACCGTTTTCAATTATGCCTAAATCATAATCCTCCTTCTCCCTGCGAACTCCACCCTTTAGAGTTAAGAGCTGCGATGCATTCTTTATGAGGAGCATATGTGTGATATAGAAAGTGTATATAAAAAGATGCTTACTTCTTTAAGCTATGACGACATAAACTCAAATATCGAATTTTTATTATCACTGTGTGGAAAGTAGAAAAAGGGAAAAGAAATTGTTATATGCACCTGTTATAAAT
>WALH01000016.1 GCA_015522935.1 DHVE2 group archaeon
AAAATAACAAGTGGAGATTTCCAGAAAAGCCTGATGATTTTCAATGAAACTTTCATAAACTGGACGAAAAACAGTTACATTTTCTACGACACTGTTTATGAGGCTAATTCAACCCAGAATTCCTGCGAGGGATTCATAGATTCGTATTATCAGAATGTTATGCTCAATTATTCGCTTACAGATATAAAGATGCAGATTAACCACAATTCCACAACAAATACAACTATAAGAATTAATTACCTCATTACAAACCTGAACTCAAGCAGGATGCAGATGGAAGAGGAGCTGGGGATGGTTGAAAATGCACTCCAAGGATTTGAAACTCCCTATTTTCTATGGTTCCAAGGTATGCTCTGGGATATGGAATACGTGATTCTTAATTCAAATGTTGGCGACTACGCTGTAAACGTATTCAACCTTGCAATGGAAATGCAGAAGAACGCATCAAATGAGAACGCAACCCCCGGAAATATTGCCATTTTCTACTCAATAAAGCATGCCTTTGATTCTTCCGTGGCAGATAAATTCAAGTATGAAATCCAGGACATATTTTTAAGGGAGATGACTATTATGAACATGCCCACTTTCAATTTCACTGTACCTTCAAGCAATGGAATTCCCGCACCTGATTTCAATCCAACTATTGAGAAGAGAAGAATGATGATAAACAATATGAGCCAAGAAGAGATTGAAAAAACGATAAAAGATATAGAGAATTATAACTCAAGCAAATTAATAAACACACTCAATGAATCAATGCCAGTTATTGGGAATCTGAGCAAGAATATGAGTGTGATGTCCTCTGAGATGAGCACACTTGTGAGAAATATACAATTTGTTTATAACACCACACTTAATTTCAGTGTTCAGAAATTACTCGTCTTTTACGAAAATATGATGGAAAATGTGAGCAATGCAACGGAGAGATTTTCTCAGATGAACAGCTATCTGCCCCAAATCACAGGCTTCTCGTACATGATGGATCAGTTATCGGGCAATATAAAAAGTATGTTCTCAAATGATTTTAATGGAAGATCGGCAAAGGCGGCGATGATGATAGTCATGCTCAACAGTACATATTTACCGGACGAAACCACAAATCAGCATTCCGACAGAATGGAAAGGATGGAGGAAAAAGTGGAAAATATAGCAACAAGGAATGCAAAAAGTGATGTTATGGTAATGGGCACGTATCTTGTAAACCAAGCAACGGAGAAAACATCCAACGAAACTATGAATGTTCTCCTTCCTGTGGCGATGATTTTAGTTGTGATTATCCTACTCATAACTTTTAGAAGCATCCTAGATACTCTCTGGGGCCTCTTGGGATTGGGGATGGCTATACTCTGGGCTTATGGATTTGGAGTTATGATGGGTTACAGTTTCAATCAAGTAAGTACAACTGTGGCCGTATTGCTTGTGGGCCTTGGAATTGATTACGCCATTCACACCATCTTGCGTTACAGAGAAGAATTAAGAAAAGGAAGACAAGTAAGGGATGCGATGAATGAGATGATCACGCATCTTGGCATGGGGTTAGTTTTAGCAACGATCACAACGATGGTCGCATTTCTTTCCAACATCACTTCTCCCATTCCACCAATACAGAATTTCGGGGTTATGAATGCAGTTGGTATATTTGGGGCGTTCGTGATATTCACTACAGCAATTCCAGCTATAAAAATACTTGTGGATGAGCATATGGAGAAGGAAGGTAAGCTGAAAGTTAAGAAAGAGGAAAGAAGAGTGGGTTCGGGCATAGTTGTCCTAAATAAATTTATGTCCTTGGGGGCAGCAGGGGCTGAGCATCACAGGTACACGGTAATAACTGTCATAGGGCTAATAACATTGGGAGCAATATTTGCTGGACTGAATGTGGGAACAACCTTCGACATAAAAGACTTCTTACCCAGCAATCTACCGATTTCAAACACGATTCAATTCATGATGGATAACTTTAACACTTCGGGTATGAACGATAATTATGTGCTAATTGAAGGTAATATAACAAGCGGAAACACAATAAAAGCAGTTAAGATGGCAATGGAGAACATGAAGGATGACGATTACATAGATTTAACTCAATCCCAGAGCATAACAACATACATAGACGAGTGGAAGGAGAAGAATACAACATTCGCTAAAATGGTGAATGGAAACGATACAGATCACGACGGATATCCAGATAAAAACATAACCTCAATTTATAACTGGCTGTACGAGCATGGAGATGCAAAGAACATACTCCACAAATCGGATGGAAAATATGATTCCATGCTCATTACAGTTAGAAGTACCGCAAGCACGGATGTGGAGAATAAAAAACTGTACAACGAGATGGAGGAGGACATAAAACCGCTTAAAGTGCAGGGGCTAACCACCACCATAACTGGCACAAATCTTTTAACATATCACATTTTAGATCTTCTGCAGAGCAGTGAGTGGAACTCTCTCATTGTTACAATAATTGCATCTCTAATAGTGCTCGTACCCGTGTTCTACTACGAGTCCCGCAGCTGGGTTTTGGGTGCGATAACGACACTTCCGGTTGTTATTGCCATGCTCTGGCTCGTTGGAACAATGTACTTGCTAGGAATAAATTTCAACGTTATGACTGTAACAACAACCTCGCTAACCATTGGGCTTGGAATAACATACTCCATACACATCACCCATCGCTTCTTGGAGGATATGAAAAATGAAAAAAGAATAGAGGATGCCATAAGAAAAACCGTGAGGCACACAGGTACAGCAATTTTCGGAGCAGCAACCACAACCATGGCAGGTTTCGGTACACTCATGCTATCTTCAATGCCCCCCATACGGCAATTTGGAGAAATAGCCACACTTTCGATACTATACAGCTTTATCCTTGCCGTGTTCATCCTTCCCAGCTTCCTCTACGTATGGGCAGAAAGAAGGAAAGGGGAAGAAGAGTGAGAAACCTTTTATATTTTAAGTTTATTTCCTTTTTAAACCGAGGAGGATTGCTATGAAATCGCTGTTAAATCAGATAAAGAGCGAAAATGGAGATACCCAGCAAATTGAAAAAATAATGGCCCCAGAGGATGAAGAACTCAAAGAACTTGTGGAGAAGTTAAAGGTTAACATAAAGATTGTAGGTTGCGGTGGTGGCGGCAGTAACACGATTAATCGGATTATGGAGGAAGGTATCCATGGAGATGTGGAACTTATCGCAGCGAATACAGATGCTCAGCATCTTCTTCAGATCCGTGCCAACAGAAAGCTTCTTTTAGGCAGAAGAAGAACCCGCGGCTTGGGCGCTGGTTCAGATCCTATAATAGGTGAGGATGCTGCAAGAGAAAGTGAAGATAAGTTGCGTGAAATTCTTCAGGGTGCAGATATGGTTTTTGTTACTGCAGGTCTAGGTGGTGGGACAGGCACCGGTAGCGCACCGTATATTGCAAAAACTGCCAAAGAATTAGGTGCACTTGTTCTATCAGTTGTGACAATTCCGTTCAAAGCCGAGGGTAAATTGAGAATGGAAAACGCCATGTGGGGCCTTGAAAAACTCCGCAGATTTTCGGATACAACTATTGTGATTCCAAATGACAAACTCTTAGAAATTGTACCGAGATTACCCCTGAACGAAGCTTTTAAAGTTGCAGATACTGTTCTGATGATCACGATAAAAGGAATAACCGAGATTCTCACAAAACCGGGGCTTGTGAATGTTGATTACGCAGACCTGAAAACCGTTTTAGGTGCAGGTGGAGTTGCGATGGTTGGGATAGGGGAAAGCGATAGCACACATGACCGCGTGAAAGATGCAGTGGAAGAAGCCATAAATTCACCACTTATAGATGCAGACATAAGTGACGCCACCGGGGCATTGGTGAGAATAGTGGGCGATGAACACATGAGTGTGCAGGAAGCGCAGATGGCTGTGGATTTAGTGCAGAAGAAGATAAACAAGATGGCAAAAATTATATGGGGTGCAAGTGTTGATCCCGAGATGGAGAACATGGTTCAGGTTTTAGTAGTGCTCTCTGGTGTGAAGTCCCCCTACTTCATAGAGAAAGGAGGATCACTCAAAGCAACAAAGAAGATAGCTGGAGAAACACTTGATGCCAATATAGATTTTGTGGAATAGGATGTGTACAATGAAAAAAAGCGAGCTGCAAAGTGCCGAGGAAAAGTTCAGGTTTTATCGAGAGATGAGAAACGAGTTTAATGAAAAGGCGCGAGAAGTCCAAGATGAGATTAAACTTCTTAGAGAAGAGAGAAAAAAACTTTTTGAGGAGATGAAAAAAGAGAAGGAAATAAGGGATTCAATTGTATCACAGATGAAAGAACATAAAAAAGGAAGGGATGAATTGCGCGAGAAGTTCAAAAATATGATTGAATTTGTCAAGGAAAAAAGAAAAAACATAAATTCTTCGTTAGAAGATGAACTGAGAAAAATCGAGGGGGAAATTAAAAAGCTGGAGAATGAACTAATAACCCTCCCCCATTCAGTAAATGAGGAAAATAAAATCATCGAGAGATTACGGGGCCTGAGAAAAGAAAGAGAGGAACTCTTGAAAAAAATTGAGGAAAAGAGAGAGATATTTGGTGATATTGAAAATGCAGAGAATGAAATAAGAGAGATAAAGGGGAAAATTGATAAAGAAAGTCAAATTGTTCAGGAACTTTACAGAGATTCACAGGAACATCATGAGAGAGTTGTGGAGAGCAGCAGAAAGATTGTGTATTTAAAAGAGAAAATTGGGGAAAAGGAGGAGAGTTACAAGAAATTAAAAAAGAAGGCAGACGATTACCACAGAAAGATGCTTGATATGCTTCAGAAGATAATCGAGATAAAGGGTGAAAGAAGAAAGAAGAGAGAAGAATATGAGAAAGCTTTGAAGGATATGGAGGAAAAGGCGAAAAAATTATCTGAATTAAAGGATGAAGATGTGGATAAATTGGTGGATGGCCTTTTAAAGAAGAGAAAGATAAAGTACCCCTGAATTCAATCAAGAAAGAAGTATGAAGAGAATTCCGATGGCTACCAAAATGAGTATTACGGCAAGTATGGAGAGCATAACCATATTTCTGTCAGATCCGAAGATTATTGGTATTGGCCCTATAAGTACCACGCCCCCATAGTGCTTTTCTGTTCTTTTTTCAACTATATTTTCTTCTTTTCTTTCCTCAAAATGAGGTTGATACGTTGAAATATGAGATGATTCATAAAATGGCGAAATAAAAATAAGGAGAAATCCAACAAATATAAGAAGAATTGCTGCTAATCCCCATACCCCCGTAGAATAAAAAACAGGGAAAATGAGAAATAATACAAACCCGCCTTCGCCCTGATAAGCAGAGAGAACGAACAGAGACAGCCCAATAATTATTAGAATAATGCCCCAGTAGAACAATCGCATAAAAATCACTTCAGTTTGTATCCACAGTGTCTACAGTAATTGTCCTCCGTTGTGACTTCTCCACCACATCTCGGGCATTTGTAAGTCCAAACTAACTTTGCACCACAGTTCCAGCAGTACTTATCTTCCCTCCTTACAACAGCCCCGCAATTTGGGCAATGCAGTTCTTCTTCTTTCTTTTCCTCCTTTTTTGTTTCGGTTATAGATATCACTTTAGGTTCTATTTGGGGGACTTTAATAACCTCTGGCTTACTTTCCACAATGGGTGTTTCCACAGGAATTTCATTGGTATCTAAAATCCTGTTGCTCCGTATCGCAAATTTCAAAGATTCAGTGTACTCCCCAATTTCAAATGCTTCCTTAGCCTTTCTCAGGTAGAGCATAGCAGCATCTTTAACAGCCCCATCATCCTTTTTCGTAATCTTATCCTCCACCACGTTTATCTCGAATTTTGACTGAAGATAGTTCTGAGGTAATTTTCTCTCAAAGTCTTTCACTTGAGGTGGCATCTCATCCTGCGAGGATGCTTTCTCTTCTATCTTCTTTATTATTTTCATCTCCTCAGCAACCCTGGGACTTATACCATCTGGAAGTGTGGCTTCTTCCCTTATTCTGGTAAGAACCCTCTTTGCGTTGTTCACAATTTCAATGCACTCTCCATAATTACCTGTGTGATAGGCCATTTGAGCCTTAACGATCATGTTTTCAACGGGAGACACGGTGTATCCTTTATCACGCATCAATCTGACCATCGTCCTGAGCATTTGAATCTGGTTGAATGCATCTTCTTTGGGATCACTTTCCTCTCTCATCTTCTTCACCCTCGTTTTCTTCATATATGCGAGCATGATGTACACTACAACAACAAACACTATCATAACGGATATGGCCACGATAAGAGTATATCCTTCCATCCAACCAATCATCCCATTCATGGTATAAAAAACTTTTGGGGTATTTCCCATAGAAAGAAAAACTAAGTCTGGGAAAATCTATTTATTTCTCATGTCTATCTCCCCTTATGATATCGCCAAAGGAAGTTCATAATGTTTTAGGGAGAAGAATTCTGGCCGACGGCTTGGATATGGTACTGGACATTGAAAAAAGTCACGGAATGTGGCTCTACGATGCCAGGCATCACAGATACATCTTAGATTATTTTGGATTCTTCGCTACCTGCGCACTTGGAATGAACCATCCAAAGATGTTCGAACCAGAATTTCTGAAAAAATTGCAGAGAACTGCGATAAATAAGATTACAAATAGCGATATATACACCGTTGAATACGCTGAATTCGTGGATACCCTATCCAAATACGCTACCCCTCCATATTTCAGGTACTTCTTCTTTATATCTGGCGGGGCGTTAGCAGTGGAGAATGCCCTCAAAACAGCGTTTGACTGGAGGGTCAGGAAAAATTTAGCCGCAGGAAAAGAGGATAATACACAACGCCTGAAGGTCATCCATCTGAAGGATGCTTTCCATGGACGCACTGGTTATACAATAGCTCTCACCAACACCTTCGATCCAAACAAGTACATTTACTTCCCAAGGTTTGAATGGCCCAGAATAACAAACCCCAAGATCACATTCCCGTTAGAGGGAGAGAATTTAGAAAGAGTGAAGGAACTGGAGAAGGAAAGTATAGAGGAAATGCAGGAAGCGATAGATAAGTACGGCACAGATATAGCAGCATTCATAATGGAGCCAATACAGGGAGAAGGTGGGGATAATCACTTCCGCAAGGAGTATATTCAGAAGGTTCAAGAAATTTGCAGAAAGAACGACATAATGTTCATTGTGGACGAGGTACAAACAGGAATGGGTGTAACAGGTAAGTGGTGGGCTCACGAGCATTTCGATGTGCAGCCGGATATTATGGCCTTCGGGAAGAAGATGAAGGTATGCGGTATAATGGTTGGCCCAAAAGTGGATGAGGTCAAAGATAATGTGTTCCACGTGTCGAGCAGAATTAACTCAACATGGGGTGGGAACATAGTTGATATGGTCAAGGCACAGAGAATAATTGAAATCATACACGAAGACAAATTAGTGGAGAACGCCGCAAAGATGGGTGAAATATTGCTTAAATCACTGCACGAGTTAGAGGAGAAATATCCTGATAAAGTTAGCAATGTCCGCGGTCGTGGTCTGTTCGATGCATTTGATTTACCAACTACAAGGATGCGTGATGAATTCTTCAATCAGGCATACAGAAATGGACTTCTAACTCTCAAGTCAGGAGCAAAGGGAATAAGATTCAGGCCACCGTTAATAATAACGGAGGATGAAATAAACATAGCATACGAAGTGATGGACAGAACCCTCAAATTTCTCTGATTTTTTTCCACACAATCTTTCACCTTATCACAGAAAAGATATTGCCTCCAGAAGGGATAGTATATTCACTTCAAATTTCAATTTGCTTTTCATAAGAAAATTAAAAATATCATCAATGGGAACTTCTATAATCTCTATATCTTCAAGGGGCTCCAAATTCATTTTTCCCTTTTTAATCACATTGGGAGCATAGAAATAATATGTAACCATGTTTGTTAACCCCGGACATAAATATCCTGAAAATAAAAATTTCAAATCTCCTGCAACATAACCGGTTTCTTCTTCCAGTTCTCTCCTTGCACAATCTTCCACATTCTCACCATCTTCAACCAAGCCCGAGGGAAGTCCAATAACATAATCTCTTACAGGGTATCTATACTGCTTTTCAAGGAGTACCTTTCCATCCTTTGTTATCGGCAGAACAACTACGCTTTTTTTATAATTTTTCACCTGAACCCATTCCCATACACCATTCGCATTTCTCTCGCTCCTCAATCTTAGAAATTCTCCCTCGCATATCGCCTCTCTCTTCATCCTATCACCAAACAATCGTTAGAAAAATATGATATTTAAGGTTATTTGCGGTGCTCAGAAAGAGAAGATATAATAAAATGAAGAAGGGGTGTTCTAAAAATATAAATAGAGGGTTCCGTATTCACGAAATGAAGTGAGGCTTATGAACGAGGAAATGGATAAATACTACAATGAATATTACAAAAAACATATAGCAACTGCACTTATAGGTATAAAGTGTAATACTAAAAACCTCGATGAAATATCTCGCTCCCTAAGTAACTGCAACAACGTAGAAGATATATTCTTAACAACTGGCGAGTATGATATTATAATCAAGGTCAAATTCCCAGACTATTCTTCGCTCAAAAACTTCATAATTAATGAATTATCCAAATTGGACGGTGTTTCAAAAACTGAAACCATGTTAGCGATAAATACCTACAAGGAAAGAGGAATAAAATTTGAAGGTGGTGAGGAAAATGGATGAGAAGGAAAAACTGTATAATGAAATTTTGGAGATTATGAATGAACTAGCAGAGGATACAACCATACCGAGAAATATAAGAAAGAGCATAACTCATACCCGTGAAACCTTAGAAGATAAAAATCGTGAAATGGATGTCCGCGTGGCAAGCGCCATATATGAGCTGGATGAAATCGTAAATGATCCAAATATCCCAGTGCATGGAAGAACAATAGCTTACACAATCATAGGCAAACTCGAAACTCTTTCCAAGATGCTATCTTCGTGAGTTATATGTACATAGTCATCTCGGAAGAAACAGAACTATATTTTTGGAATCTAAAAAAAGTTAAATAATAGCAGAATATCCAGACAAACAGGACGCGTGGCCTAGCATGGATAGGGCACCAGCCTTCTAAGCTGGGAATCCCGGGTTCAAATCCCGGCGCGTCCGCTGAATGAAATGCGTATTTATGGATTCTGATGGAATATGCCATGGGAAGTACAAAGGATTCAAATGCATCAAAGAGAAGTGCGAGTGGTATGGAAAATACATGATTCCAGAGGGAACATGCGCATATTATCGTGATGGCTACTGTAAAAAACTCCACATTTTTACCTGTGACGGAAAAAATAAAGATTGCCCGTACTACCGGGAATATTTGGAGGAAGAGGAGATGGATCTGTTTTTGAAATAATCATTAATGCACAAACATACATTCTCCATTTCTGGCATTATTTATGGCATAAATTATGAAATCAGCCACTTTTTCTGGTGGATCCGCAAAAGTTGCATTGTGATATTTTTTCAGCATATCAGTATCTGTTGGACCTGGAGCAACACATATAACCTTTATTCCATCACTCACTTCTCCCGCAAGAGATTTTGTAAATGCGATCACCGCAGCTTTGGACGCACAGTATGGAGCTGTATATGGAATGGGGTTCATCCCAACAACGGAAGAGATGTTCACTATTACCCCGGACTCCATGAAATCCAGAACTGCATGAGTCATGTTCATCGTCCCAAAAACATTCACCTGAAATATTCTCTCCCACTCACTGGGCATGGTGCTATAAAATCTTTTCACGTCGTATACTCCCGCGTTGTTAACGAGAATTCTGATTTTTCCATATTTGGTCGCTTCTTCAACAATTCCACGAGCATCCCCATAGTTTGATACATCTCCCTGAACTGCTATTGCCTTCCCGCCGGCCTCTTCTATTCTTGCAACTGTTTCCATGGCTTTATCTTCATTTCTAAGATAATTCACCACGACGAAAAATTCCTGTGATAATTTTATTGCTGTAGCCCTCCCTATGCCCCGAGAACTTCCAGTTATTATTGCAACATTCATAAGGCAATAAATTCCTTCAAAGATAAAATATTTTCCCAGATATTTCCTAAAATTTACGGGGCTTTATCCATTTTATGGAGAAGAGTTTAAATACTATCGTCCATAAGCCACTCGTATGATTAAAGGTAAATTTCTTGGCGGTGCAAGCGAGATCGGAAGTTTAGGATTGCATCTTACGATGGACGATACGAAAATACTGATTGAATATGGATTAACACCCACAAAGCCACCGGCTTATCCTCTTCCTGCTCCTCCAATGGATGCTGTTTTTCTCACCCACGCCCATCTGGATCATTCCGGAATGCTACCACGTATATCGAGTCAGTACGATTCAAATATTTATATGACAGAATCCACTATGGCCGTTCTGCCTCTCCTTCTCAATGATACGATAAAGGTTGCCGAATTGGAGGGTTTCCCAATACCCTATATGAAGGAAGAGGTTGAGAATCTAATGGGTGCAATTGTTCCTGTGAAATACTGTGAGGTGGTTGAATTAGGAGAAATAGAGGTCGTTCCCCATAATGCTGGACACATTCCTGGGAGTGCCATGTACGAGTTGAAGAGCGAAAAAAATCTGCTATTCACAGGAGACATAAACACAATAAACACTCATCTTGTCTGGGGTGCCAAGCCTGTTAAGACAGATGTACTCATCATGGAAAGCACATACGCTGGAAGAGAGCATCCTCCTCGTGATGAAGTTGAAAAGGAGTTTTTAGATAAAATTGACGAGGTTGTTGGTCGGGGCGGTATAGCAATTGTGCCAGCATTCGCAGTAGGTAGAACTCAGGAGATTATGCTAATTTTAGAAAAAACAGATTATAACATATGGCTTGATGGAATGGGCAGATTTGTAAACAATATTTACCTCAAATACCCAAAATATCTACGCTCTGCAAAGAGGTTGAAGAAGGCGAGAAATAAAATAAAAATTGTGCGGAGGAGAAGTGACAGAAAGAAGGCACTCAAAGGTGAGGTGATAATAACCACTGGAGGCATGTTAGAGGGTGGTCCTGTTCTTCATTACATCAACTATCTCAAAAACGATACAAAAAGTGCAATTCTTCTAACTGGCTATCAAGTAGAGGGAACCAACGGAAGACTCCTTATGGACGAGGGAATACTTGATCTATACGGGGTTAAAGAAAAAATAGATTCCGAAATTTCCTTTTTTGATTTCTCAGCTCATGCAGGTCATTCCGAACTCATGGAATTTGCCAGAAAATGCTCTCCAGAAAAAATCATTCTTATGCATGGAGATAACCGCGATACCCTTGCGAAAGATTTGAGAAAAGAAGATTTTGAAGTTATCGTACCTCAAAATGCTCAGGAGATAGAATTTTAAGATTCTTTCGCCCTTTTAACAGTTATGGGTATTACACTTTTGTTAAATTCGTAAATTGCAATTTCAAGAGGATCATACATATCTTCGGGGATATGGATTAAAACAGGAGCTCCCATGGCTATTTGAAGAGCCCTTGCACCGATTATTCTGGCCTTTTCGAATCTTGTATATTCCATAAAAATCACCGAACAAAGGGTTTAAATGATGCCCCTATATAAATTTTTCTTTTGACAATTTGATAGACGGTATGCTCTACACCACATGAAAAAGTATTTATCCAAACAGATAATGAACCATTTAATGAAAGAAAACTACGGCTTAAGAAGACTTGTCCTTGACGTTCTAAAACCACACAAGCCAAGCATTATAGATGTTGCGCTGAAACTCAGCAGAATAGATGGTGTGAGTGGTGTGAATTGTGTGCTTAACGAGATAGATCAGGAAACGGAAAATCTAAAAATAATCATTGAGGGGCCGAATATAGATTTTGAGAACATTTCCAGTACCCTAACGGATCTTGGTGCGGTAATACATTCTGTAGATAACGTGGTTGCAGGTAGAAAATTGGTGGAGGATGTGGAAACCCCACAGGATAAGCATTAAAGATTTTTGATTTTCTTGGCAATTTTTTTGAGAACTTCACTTTTCTTTTCATCTGAATAAACCGCAATCCTTCCTTTTTCAGTCCACCAGAATCTTGGATATCTTTTATCTTCCTCAACTTCAAATTTGTAGCCCATGTCGTTTAGGGCTTTAATTATTATGTCCATTTTTGGTTCAAAAGCAAGTTTTTTAGGTACCTTCCGCCCCTCTTTACGTGAATAATGCACGTTGAAATATGCAGGGTAAATGATTATAGTCATTCTACGAGCACTCCATTGAGTACTCCATGCTGGCCAGGGCGAGATGTGATTCGAACCTTACCCACGCTGGTATCCACTATAGCACCTCTACTTATTATATTTCTCTGTGCAAAATGGGGATTGGAAGAGTTTTCAATAACCACATTTATTTTGGCCTTCTCACTTTTTCTTGTTTTAGGGTTGTAAACATTCACGTAGGAATCCCGGAGCAATTTAATCTTTATGTTTCCGCCCCTCACACGTACCATTTTTATCCTTCTATCACCTATATGCGTGAGAACAGCTTCTCTACCCAACTCATATCTTCTCTTTTTCCTCGCCTTTCTTATCCTTCCGCCAGAGATTTTCCTGAGGGCTCTACCCTGCCACACAGCCATTGAACATCACCTTTCACGCCTATATGGTAATCCTATTTAAACCTTTTACTCTTACTCCTTCGGGTGAGTTAAATTCCTTTAGAAACATGGAAAAGGAGAGAAGTTTTGAAAGGGGAAATCTATGATTTTAGTAGTTTCTTTGGGATAAAAACCCTTTACTAAGAACCTCCAGCGGGTTCTTATCATCTCCAGCAACCATTTTCTTTTGGGCTAAAGCACTTTTCTTTTTAAGAAAAGGGCTCTAAGAAAGGGGTTAGTGCTCCGGCCGGGATTTGAACCCGGGTCGTCGGCTCGAAAGGCCGATATCCTTGGCCGGACTAGACTACCGGAGCATGACCATGCAAGTATCTAACTGCCCACAGACCAACTGGCAACCCTACAAACGGCTTAGAGATATAAAATTTGCGTTCAGAAAGTGGTAAAATTTTTATTCATTCAACCATACTATTCTCAATGCTTCTCAAATTCGCTTATGATGGAACGAAGTTCTATGGATATCAGAGGCAGCCAGGGATAATCACTGTGGAGGGAGAGATAATTCGTGTTCTTCAGGAATATGGAGTGGCGAATAAAATCAGAAGCGCATCCAGAACGGATCGGGGTGTGAGTGCCTTAGGAAATGTAATAAGGGTCGACACATCCATGAAACCTCAGGATGTAATAGGAATACTCAATTCCAGTTTGCAGAATATTTTCTTTCACTCCTACTCAATGCAAAATGTGAATCCCAGATTCGCTGAGGTCAGATGGTACAGGTACCACCTACCAGATATCTATGATATATCTTCTCTCAAAGATGCGGCGAAGGTATTTGTGGGCAAGCATGATTTCAGAAATTTTACCCGTGCCAGAAAAAACACCGTTTTGCAAATAGATAAAATAAAAGTTGAGAATTTCAACGGGATGATCGTGGTGGATTTCTTTGCCCGCTATTACCTTTGGAATCTAATAAGGAGGATAGTTGCAGCCATGCAGTTATATGCATCTGGAAAAATTTTTAATGAGAGAATATTTGATAAAAGATTCAATTTTGGCCTTGCACCACCTGAGCCTCTTATCCTCATGGATGTTCAATACAATTTTCCATTCATCAGATTGAGAATTCGAGAGAAAACTTTGCGAAGGTTTTTTGACCACTTCGCCGGGGGTGCTATCTATTACTACCTCTCCAAGTTATAAAAACTCGGCAAGAAAAAGTCGTACAGCTGGATGGGTTAACGGGAGTAGGGGTAAAAACGAAATTATTATATTCTTCAGCCGTATTCCATCTTTAGTGGTTACATGGCCGAACTTTTGAAGGACCTGGAGGAAAGATACGAAAAAAGGAAGCGTGAAATGGAACTCCACCGGATGCTGAGAGATAAGCATAACAGAGAGGCAAAGGAATGGGCAGATCGCAGGGATGAATTAAATAGCAAGGTAAGAGAGATGCTGCGAGAAGCTAAAGAGCACAAAGAGAAGAGAGATGAATTAAATAACAGGGTCAAAGAGTTAAAAGAGAAGAGAAGAGAGTGGAATGAGAAGGTTCAGGAACTTAGTGCAAAACTGAGGGAAGAAAGAAAAAAATTAATGCCACGAAAAGATGTGCCCAACATCGGAAAATTGAGGAAAAAACTGAAAGATTTGGAATTCAAACAGCAGACCAGTGTGTTGCCGCCTGACAAAGAGAGGGAGTTGGTGGAGATAATAGATTCTTTGTACAAAAAAATTAATGTATACGAAAAGATGATAGAGGAGGAGATGAAGAAGAATGGGAAACTTCAAAAGTTACAGGATGAGTTGACAAAGACAAAGGCCAAAGCTGAAAAATACCATGAAGAAGTTGAAAGGACTGTTAAAGAGGCACAGGAACACCACAACAAAATGGTTGAAATCTTTGAACAGGTGGACGAGATAAAAAAAGAAGCTGATGAGGCGCATCGCTTATATTTAGAGAATAAGAAAATTGCAGACGATGAGCACGAAAAGTTTATAAAAGCAGCTAGAGACACGCGAGATCTTGAGAAAATAACAAAAGTGCTCAGACAGAAAGCAGCCGTAAGCAAGAAGAAAGAGGAGAAGAAAGAGGTTAAGAAGAGAGCAGAGGAGATATACGAGAAGTTCAAACGTGGAGAGCCATTAACCACAGAAGATATACTGATCCTGCAGAAGGCAGGATTACTATGAAAATATATCCCATCGCATCTGATTCTTTAGGCGTGAGGTCCCTTTCTCTTTATATTGAGTCAAAGGTAAGGATTTTAGTGGATCCTTCTGCAGCTCTGGGTCCGTATCGCTACGGTCTTCCACCCAAGCCAATAGAAATTGAAACCCTTCAAAAGTACAAGGAGGAGATAAGGGAAATAGCTAAAAAATCAGATATCATTGTGATATCCCATTACCATTACGACCACTATGATCCTGATGAAAATTTTTATATTGGAAAAATGATTTTTGCAAAGCACTGGAAAGAGAATATAAATTACAGCCAGAAAAAGAGGGCTTTCGTGTTTCACGAGAGATTTGCTGATAAATGCAATTTGAATTATATAGATGGAAAGAAATTTGAGATAGGTGGAGTGGAAATAAAATTTTCCAAACCATTTCCACACGGCAATGAAAAAACTAAATTGGGATTTGTGATAATGACCACAGTAGATGATAGAGAAAGTCGTGTTCTCCATGCCTCAGATGTGGAGGGGCCCATAGTTGAGGAGGCGGCAGATTACATAATATCTGAGAATCCGGATATTGCAATTATTGATGGTCCTGCAACCTACTTTTTAGGATATCGGTTCTCAAGGGAAGATTTGAAGAGATGTATAAAAAATCTCATAAGAATTGGTGAGAACGTGCCAAAGGTTATACTAGATCATCATCTTTTGAGGGATTTAAAATACAAAGAAAGGCTGAGCGAAGTTTATGCATTAGGAAATTTCATGACATTCGCAGAGTACAAAGGAGAAGAAATAAATATGTTAGAAGCGCATAGACGGGAGTTGTGAGGAATATGAATCTTATACTAACTTCTCAGGATGATCAGGCATCGCTGAACATAAGAGCAAATCTCTTTACATTGGATGGATGGAAAAAATTCGGCACTTTTAACAGTTTTCCCACCTACAAAAATGATAGATACTATTTAGTCCACCTAAAGGGCCCCAAGATATATGCTGAAAATGTGGATAAGGAGATAAAAAGTAAATTAGGAATAAATTTCGAAAACATAATAGTGGCTTCAGAACACAAAAGCAAATCCAAAATGAAAAGCCTCACAGTTCATCCAATTGGAAACTGGAGCGTGGCGGAATACGGTGGGAAATCAAAATGTGTTGTATCTACAAATCCACACTTGATGACACAGGCCCTAAGAATACTTAAAAGAAATGCCGTGGAAGGATACAATGTATCATTCGAGGCAACACATCATGGCCCATATCTTTCCACACCGACATTTTTCATAGAGATAGGCTCAACGGAGGAGGAATGGAGGGATGATAAGGCAGGAGAGGCGATAGCGAAAACGATTCTTGAACTCGAAGAGATGAAATATCCACCTGCCATGGGCTTCGGCGGTGGCCACTACATGCCACGGGTAACCGATATCGCTTTGGAGTACAAAATTTCTTTTGGACACATGGTTCCCAAATACGCTGTGCCCAGTGTAGATGAGAAAATAATCAAAAGGGCATGTGAAAAGAGTGATAGTTGCAAAATAGCCTATCTCCATAGAAAGGGGCTTAAAGGCGATGAGAGAAGCAAAATCAGGGAAATATTAGAAAAATTGAATATAAGAATAGTTACCACCAAAGATCTGGAAAAAATATAGCTCACAACGCAAGTTTCTTGAACCAGTCCTTATCTCTGTATGCTTCAAAGTATTTCTCGCTCATCATTTTTGATTTGAGTTCTGGTACAAATTTAGTTGCCATCATGAGGAAGTTCCGTGTTCCCATCTCATTTCCTCTTATAGCCATTATCTTTGCTTTTTCGTAAAGAGCGTACCCGTTTTTCATATTTCTTTTTAATAATTCGTTAAGTTCCTTCTCAGCCTCACTTATCTTACCAAGCTCCATAAGGATTCTGCTTTTTCTTAGTAGATTCTCATCGCTACTATTCAGTTCCACCAATCTTGTGACAAACTCAGCGGCAAGATCATATTTCTTGGATTCTTCTAACAGATCAAGAATTAATTTTATCCTATCTTCACTTTCATTGAGGAATGAGTGTATATCTTCCCGGCTTAATTTTTCCATTATTTTTCTGGCGTTCTCTTTGTTCCCAGCCTGAATTTCATTTTTAAACATTTCAATGGGGTTCATTTCCACTTTTTCTTCCTTCTTCCTTTCTTCCTCTGCCTCTCCCATGGCAACTTCCGGGTGAGCTGGCATCTCCGCCGCTTCTGGCTGAGTTTTCTCTTTAACCTCTTCCTTCTTTGTCTCTTCCACAGGCTGTGGAGTAACCTCCACTTTAACCTCTGCTGATATTTTCTCGGGAATCATTTCAGGCTTTGCTTCTTCCTCTTTTGTTTGAGAAGGCTTAGCTCCTGAAATTTCTGAGGATTGTGGGGCTTTTACAACTTCTTTCTCAGCCTTTTTTGCAACCTCCACCTCACTTGGCTTCTCTTCAATAATCCCCTCCGGCTGCTCGATTTTTTCTTCTTCTCCTACAGATTGCTTTTCCATCGAAAGTTCTTCAGGCTGATTCTCTTCCAAGGAGATATCCTCAAAACCTATATCCCCAAAGACCTCTTCTACTTCTATTGGTTTAACCTCTTCCATCTTCTCTTCTACTCCTGGTTTTAGTTCTTCAGCAAGCATCTCAACATCAGGATCGCCGGGATATTTTTGAAAGAGTTCATCCACTATTTGCTTGGCTTCATCCATTTTACCGGTGTTAATTAAAATACGAACCTTATGCATGAGCAGATCCTTGTTCTCTGGATCAAGTTTGAGACCTCTTTCAATGTACTCCTCACCACCAGTAATTGCGGCAATTTTTATATATGCTCTTACAAGATCATCTTTATTTCCCTTCTTTTCCAGTATCTTTACGTATTTTTTCAGCAGATCAACATTTTCAGGCTGAAGCTTTAACATTTTCTCGACAGCATCCTCATTTTCAGGGTCGATACGGAGAACTTCTTTATATTCATTTATTGACTTCTCCTCCTGTCCCTGCGTTCTATAGGCATCTCCAAGAAGAAGGTGAACTTCCACATCATTGGGTCTGAGTTTTGCTGCCTCTCTTAAGCATACAAGAGCATAAGGAATCTGTGTGTTTCTCTGGATGAGATCACGCCCTATATCCATCCACGCTCGGAAATTCTTTGGATCTATTGTTTTTGCCTTTTCTAAAAGCTTTATTGCGCTGTCATATTCCTTCATTCTGATCATAGCTTCTCCTGCATCTGTGAGTATTTTTGATAATTTCACTTTATCATCTTTGGAAAACTTGGCTATTTTATCAGCATCCTCCGTAACCCATCTCAGAAGCTTTCGGAATGAGAGAATCGCTTTATCCTCATTTCCACTTTTCATAGCCTGAAATCCATCAGTAGCTACCTTCTCATATGTCCTCAAAGTACCGCCAGCTTTCTCCTTCTTCCTGCCAAAGAGAGCCACAAGCATCACCTACCAAAATAATAGGTATCTCTCCTATAAAACCTTTACTCTCCATCCCTATAATCACCGCAACACATTTTAATATCTCTCCATATACCTACCTGTGTACGTGTTGGATTCATCAGCTATAATATCCGGCGTCAAGATTCCACCGGAAGAAGTTGTTATACCCCCATCTGTGATCACCGAAGTGAAAGATATGCCTATAGATTCTATACTATACCATCTGGCTGAACCAGAGGAACAACACGTGAAAAGGGTAATCTCGGTGGCGAAGAAAACTGGTGATTACAATGTTTTATCTTCCACAGATATAGATGTCCTTGCCCTGGCGCTGCAGGAGAACGCAATTATAATAACTGATGATTACGCAATTCAGAACGTTGCATCACATCTAAGAATAGAATTTGAAACTGCAGAAATGAGAGGAATAAGAGAAAAAAGGAGATGGATATGGCGCTGTGAATCCTGCGGTAGATATTACAGCAAAAAGTACGAATCATGCCCAGTTTGCGGAGGGAGATTGAGGAGGGTTAAAAGGAAATAAATCACAGAAACTCTATATCTTTTCCGATTTTAACAACCATTCCGTCCTCGGCAGCTATTGTTTTTATTTCCGTTTCCTTCCATATCCAGTCTGCCTGATATTCTGGATCCTCATAAAGCATTTTCAGCCCGAAATGGGTCAATATGGCAACTTCAGGTTTCACACTTTTCACAATTTTTGCTGCCTCTTTCGTGCTTAGGTGATATGGAATTTTCGCCCCCAACGGTCTTGTTACAGGGAGAATTATTATTCTCGCATTTTTGTGCTCTTCAATAAGAGAATCGTCATAATCTGTATCAGCCACATATGATATTAAGCCTGATGAAGTGTGCATTTTGAACCCAATTGTAGTTGGATCATTATGGAATGATTTAGTCGCAATTATTTTTAAGTCTCCTATATTAAATGCATCCCCCGGATCCATAGATACACTTTTCTCAACCAAGCTTTGATGATACTTTGAAATTGCAGGCCCGTATTGGTTAAATCCCTCTATAACACTTTTTGAGCCTATAAGATATCCTTTTTTCTTAGTGCCTCCATTTGTTATACCCTCTATGAGAACCTCTCCATCCGTGTAATGATCAGTGTGAGAATGAGATATCGCAATAACATCCGTTTTTGTTGGGTCAATACCGTATCGGTGCATCTGAACAAGTGCACCTGGACCGGGATCAATGTGAATCTTTATTTTATCCTCTATATAAACGCCACCTGTAGCTCGTGTTTGATATATGGTGGTGAATCTTCCGCCTCCGGTACCCAGAAATGTTATTTTCACAGTCACCATTGGCAGAATGGGAATGATAAATATAACTTTTGGCCTACAGTTCTATCACATTAATATCTCCTGTATCAACATCTAAAACAGCAAATGTCCTTCTTCCTGTAAGATACCCGCACGCTTCACCCGGATTTACAACAAGAGTTTTTCCAATTTTTTTCATATCTATCCTGTGAGTATGCCCGTAAAAAACGTAATCGTAATTACCACTTTTAGCAAGGCTATAAGCCCAGTCCTTGGTTTTTTCTACACTTCCCACACCGTGAATGATCACAAATTTCTTTCTCTCCATTTCAAACTCAAAGGGCGCTTCTTCTATCAAAAATCCTTTATCATTTGCAATTTTCTTCAAAAGAATTTTCTCTCCATCATTGTTCCCGAAAACCCCGTAGAGTTTGAATCCTGAGAATTTTTGCAGAGAAAAAGGGGCTATGAAATCTCCTAAGTGCACAACTGTTTCTATTTTCAATTCCTTGAGTCTATTTATTATTTCTTCTATTGCTGGTAGATTATCATGCGTATCGCTAACGAGTGCAATTTTCATAAATGCTCAAAAGCAGAGAATTATTTAAAAATTTCTCGAGTTAATAAAACAAAAAAGAGAAATTTATAAAGTTGCAAACAACATTCAATATCCGCCGCCACCTGCCGAACCGGCCATGTGTCCAAA
>WALH01000017.1 GCA_015522935.1 DHVE2 group archaeon
CCTGTATTGTAACATTCAATAAAAAATATTTACCTGTTTGGTAAGTGGTTATATCGCCCGCCTTCGGGGTTCCCATTCATCAATCATGGGAGACCAGCCAGACGGGCAAGAGGAATAAGGAATTAAAAGGTAAAAAGGTTTTCAGTGAGAAACGATTCTGAACCCCCTCTTATCCACTAAAAGTGGGTAATAGTCTGTGCTATGCTTCACGCCTCTAATTTTTATTATGGATATATATCTCCCGAGTGTTCTTCCAACTCTCTCCATGGAGAGATGCATTATTCCGTCTGCAAGGAATCCTTCCACGTCGTAACTACCGAATTTCATTGAGTTATACGACGTTTCGGAGATCACAAAGGATGTGGCTCCAAGTTCCCGCATATCTTCAAATAGGAAAAACAGCTGATTTCTGGGATTATCAAGCTGGGCAATAGCATATAGAGCTTGGAGCGAATCTATTACTAAGATATCCACCTTCTTTTCCTTTGCATATTCCTTGATAGGCGTCTCTATAGCTTTAACCCAGTCCACGCTTTCATATGTGCCGGACTCTTTCACCATTTTTCTAACGAGGCCCCAGTCAAACACATTTAATTCTGCTCCCTTAGGAAGTTTATCTATATCCATTCCTAAGCTTAGCATTTGCTTCAGCAAACTCTCTCTACTCTGCTCCAGAGATACATAAACTATATTGCCCTTTTTCTTATCCTGAAGATATTTGTATGCCATATAGAAACAGAGAGATGATTTCATGCTTCCAGTAGGTCCAGATACAAGAACTACATGACCCTGCGGTATACCACCCTCAATTTTTTCGTCTAAACCATCTATATATGTCTTCAAATATTCCATTTTTATCACCCGCCATATTTTTCAACTACTTTTATCATTTCCCAATACATTTCTTCAGCCGTCTTCCTGCCAGCAAATTTCTCAATTGATTTTTTTAACTCATCAAGTAGAAGGATATAGTCATCCTTCTTTAAAATTTTTCCATCAATTCCAAGTCTCTTTTTATGGACACTGAGTATCGTACCTCCTAATCCATCAACCATCTTCTCAAGTATCCTTTCAATCTCCGAGCACACTGTATCGTTAGTCATCGAGAAAAGATATGCTTAACTTACATATAAAAATTATGCTCCATGTGAGAGCGGCAAAATCTTTATATCTCCATTTGTTTTATTCCCTATATAAATTTAAAAGGGTGATTTTATGAAGTCGCTGGTGAAAGAAGTGTTGTCAAAGGCAAATGTGCCTGAAGAAGAGGAGAAAGTGATAGGGAGTCAGGATGATGATGAACTCATTGAGTTGCTTAAAAAGCTTAAAACAAATATAAAGGTAATTGGCTGTGGAGGTGCAGGTAGCAATACCATAACGAGGATAATGGAAGAAGGCGTAAGGGATGTTGAACTGGTTGCGGCGAATACGGATGCTCAGCATCTTCTCATAACTCATGCCCATAGAAAAATTCTGTTGGGAAAGAGGATAACCCGTGGTCTTGGAGCAGGAGCGCTTCCGCAGGTAGGTGAGGAATCTGCCAGAGAAGTTGAAGACAAAATACGTGAGGTTTTACAGGGTGCAGATATTGTGTTTATAACCTGTGGTCTTGGAGGAGGCACAGGTACTGGAAGTGCTCCTGTGGTTGCGCAGATTGCAAGAGAGTTAGGTGCGCTGACCATAGCAGTGTGCACTCTTCCATTCAGAGCTGAAGGGATGATGCGCTGGGAAAACGCCATGTGGGGTCTCGATAAACTCAAGGAAGTTGTGGATACCGTCATAACAATTCCCAATGACAAGTTGCTTGAACTCGTTCCAAGGTTACCTCTCAATTTAGCTTTCAAAGTGGCGGATGAATTACTTATGCGCGCAATAAAGGGTATAGCGGAGATGATAACCAAACCGGGACTTGTGAATCTTGACTTTAACGATCTCAAAACGATTATGAAAGGTGGCGGTGTGGCGATGATAGGAATGGGAGAGAGTGATTCTGAGAACAGAGCAGAGGATGCAGTTAAGGAGGCTTTAAATTCGCCTTTAATTGAGGCGGATATAAGCGAAGCCACTGGCGCGTTGATTAATGTATCTGGCGGAGAAAACATGACCGTTAAAGAGGCGGAAAGCGTGGCCGAATATGTGCAGACAAAGATAAGTGAAGGGGCGAGAATTATATGGGGTGCATCCGTTGATCCAACGTTAGGTAATTCTATTCGGGTTATGGTTGTCGTTACAGGTGTGAGATCCCCTTATATACATGGCAGGGAAAAGATAACAACGAAGGAAGTGGATGTAATAAGGTGAAGAACCGATGAAAATAGTTGAAAAGAGTGAAGAGATACAGCGTAGAATAGAGGAGAAGTTCTCCCGTATTGGAAGAGGTAAGTACTCAAGAATCCTGAAAATGGCTCGAAAGCCGACGAGAGATGAGTACGCTAAAGTTGTGACCATAACTGGTATTGGAATTATACTGATAGGTGGTGTTGGTTTTCTTATATATCTTATTTTGAGTGTTTATTTCAAAATACCGTGAGGATGATTTAAATGCTTGAGGTAGAGTTTAATGGCAAGGAAGATTTTCGTATTCCATCAGGAAGACCCGCTGAAATGATTATCATTCTGAAGAACAGGAGTGGTAATAAGGAGAAAGTGGGGATGAGTGTGGAAAGTGATCTGCATATGAAGAATATGGATTTAGAATGGCGATTAGAAATAGAAGGTGCCGCAAAGGAAAAGATTGATCTCCTTGTAACGAAAGATGAGAATCATGTGGTTACGCTTGAAGCTGAGATTCCCAAGAACAGGAATAAGGATATATTTATAAGGATAACATCTCCCAAAGCTTCTGAAATAGGCGATTATGCAGTATTCCGAATTGGGGTATCCAACAACGTTTCTTGGAGTAAAGAGGTAAAGATAATGATAGAAAGTGCGATCATAGCTGTGAAAACTTCCATTGGGCAGGAAGTACATGTAGCTCGGGATATAGCTATGCGTGCAAAGATAAAGAGTATAAAGGAAATTTATGCTGTTCTGGCACCCTACAATCTCAAGGGCTACGTGTTTGTGGAAACCTCCCGCCCGGATAAGATTCTCTCGCTGATTCGCGGGATAAAAGGTGCGAAAGGTGTGGTACGTGGGGAAATGAAGATGGAAGATATACGGCATTATTTAACTCCGGCACCTGCGGTCACACGGATGGCCAAAGGTGATATTGTGGAGCTTGTTGAAGGCCCTTTCAAAGGTGAGCATGCAAGGGTGATAGATATTGACGAGGCGAAGAACGAAATAACAGTGGAGCTTTTCGAAGCTATGGTTCCAATACCAATAACCGTAAAGGCTGAAGCTGTTCGTGTGATTGAGAGAGGTGATGAGAATGGCACAGGTAGTTGAAGTTCTTGTGGAAGGTGGAAAAGCAAGTCCAGGCCCTCCTCTGGGTCCTGCTCTGGGCCCTTTAGGCATTAATGTGGCACAGGTTGTGAAAGTAATCAATGAGAAAACAAAAGCGTATCAGGGGATGCAGGTTCCAGTGAGAGTTGAAGTTGATCCTAAAACCAAGGAATTTAAAGTAACAGTGGGTACGCCCCCCACATCGGCGCTCATAAAGAAGGAGCTTGGTGTGGAGAAAGGTGCAGGTGATAGGAGTGTGGTTGTAGGAAATCTAACAATCGACCAGGTGATAAAAATTGCAAGAATGAAGCATGAGAACACTTTATCCTATGATCTTAGAGGCACTGTGCTTGAAGTTTTAGGCACATGCGTATCTATGGGAGTTACTGTTGAGGGAAAAGATCCACGAGAAATACAAAAGCTTATAAAGGAAAACGAAATCACCATTTCAGAAGAGTAAAAATGACTTGTAGGAGAGCCACTTGGCTCGTTTACTACAAGGAGGTGTTTAATTGCACGATAAGATAATTGATGCCGTAAAGGAAGCGATAAAAAGTGCGAAGGAGAGAAAGTTTTTAGAGAGTGTTGATTTGGCAATAAATTTAAGAGACGTTGATCTCAGCATACCCAAGAACAGGATCAATGAAGAGGTTTTGCTGCCCCATGGACGTGGAAAGGAAATAAAAATTGCAGTTTTCGGATCTGGAGAGACCGCTCTAAAAGGAAAAGAATGTGCAGATCTTGTTATCCCACCGGAAGAAATAGATAAGTTGAGTGAGGATAAAAGGAGAGCGAGAAAGATAGCAAATGAGTATGAATTTTTCCTTGCTGAAGCGCCACTCATGGCCAGAATAGGTAAGGTTCTGGGAGTAATTCTTGGTCCAAGAGGAAAAATGCCCAGGCCCATACCTCCTGGAAGTGATCCATGTCAAATGGTTAATAATTTAAAAAAGACTGTAAGAATGCGATCCAAAGACAAGAGGACTTTTCATGTTCCTGTTGGCACAAGAGACATGGATCCAGAAGAGATATCTGGGAACATTGAGGAAATAATTAAAAGACTTGAGCACAAACTGGAGCGTGGAGTGCAGAACATTGAATCCATTTATGTGAAGACGACCATGGGTCCTGCAGTTCGGATTAAATTGAGGTGAGATAAATGGCCCATGTTGCACCTTGGAAGTATGAATTCGTGGAAAAACTTGAAAAGTTGATTTGTGAGTATTCTATGGTAGGTGTTGTGAACATTGAAAATATACCTGCAGCGCAGATGCAGAAAATGCGTGCCAATTTAATGGGTAAATCATTACTAATTGTGGGTAAGAATCGCCTTATAAAGCTTGCTCTTCAAAAGGCGGACGAAAAGAAGAAAGGAATTATAGATCTCGCTAACTATGTTGATGGTCAGACAGCTCTTATATTTGCAAAAACCAATCCATTTAAGCTTATAAAACTTCTTGACGCAAGCAAGACTCCATCTCCAGCAAAGGGAGGGGAAATTGCGCCTGAGGACATAGTAGTTCCTGCTGGAGAAACCCAGTTCAAACCCGGCCCAGTTATAAGTGAGTTTCAGCGTGTTGGATTGCCTGCCGCTGTTCAGAAGGGCAAGATAGTAATAAGGGAGGATACCATCCTGGTGAAAAAGGGAGAGAAAATAAGTAGGGAAATTGCTCAGGTTCTAACCAAACTGGAAATTTATCCTCTTACAGTCGGTCTTGATCTTCGAGCCGCATATGAGGATGGAATGGTATTTCCGCGGGATATTTTAGAAGTCAGCACAGAGAAAGTCCAAAGAGATCTACTATCTGCGATTCAGAGCGCAATAAATCTGAGCGTGAATGTAGCGTATCCCACTCCATTAACCATAGGTATCCTGATTTCTACCGCACATATGAATGCCATGAACCTTGCTATCAATGCCTGTGTGGTGAACAAAGAGACAATTTCGATAGTTTTGAGTAAGGCATATTCCCAGATGCTATCATTGGCATCTTCTTTGAAGGATGGACTTGACGATGAACTGAAAGGTTTAATAACAAATGCACATGCGGTGTCAGAGGAAAAACACGAAAAGAAAGAGGAAGAGAAGAAAGAGGAGAAAAAGGAAGAAGAGGAAGAAAAGAAGGAAGAGGAAGCAATAGCAGGTCTTGGAAGCCTGTTTGGATAAATAAAAAAGGAGGTATAGAAAATGGAATATGTGTATAGTGCCCTAATCCTGCATTCGCTGGGTAAGGAAATAAACGAAGATGCGATAGCGAACGTAATAAAGGCCGCAGGGGCGGAGCCTGATATGGCCAGAATCAAAGCTCTGGTCGCCGCTTTGAGTGAGATAAATATAGATGATGCGATAAAGAGTGCAGCGTTCACACCTGCTGCCGCAGCCCCTGTGACAGAGACCACAAAAGAGGAAAAGAAAGAGGAAGAGAAGAAAGAGGAGAAAAAGGAAGAAGAGGAAGAAAAGAAGGAAGAGGAAGCAATAGCAGGTCTTGGGGCTCTTTTCGGATAATTCGGTGAGTGAATGCGCAGGGTGATTGCCTACACGCTGCTTTACGGCATACCTGCCATACTTATTGGGTATGGTATTTGGCAGAATATTTTCTCTCTCATAATTGGATTAGCGTGGATTGTCTCTTCATTTATGATTTTTGAATTACCGAAAAAACCCTACGACTGAGTTATCTCGTCTCCATAGTAATGAATATTCTTAACTGCTTTCCCTCTTTTTTCGGTTATCATCTCTGGGCCATTTAAGAGGGCTATTCCTACAGCTATCGGTTTGTTGTATTTGTTATCTCTTACATAAACACAATTTCCTTCCTTTATATTTGAATCTGCATCTACTATTCCAGCCGCAAAAATGTCTGCGCCATTGAGTACGTGTTTCACTGCACCCATATCAACTGTGATAAAGAATTTTTCTGGAGGGGCCTGCAATAAAAATAGCACAGTGGGGCAGTAATAGTCATGATATTTGAATAGCATTGGGATATCATCGAATAGTACAACTGTGTGTTTGTTTTCCATAATCTCAATTTTCCTTCCTTCAGGCCAGATATCCATGGCAAGTTTTCCTTTAATTTCCTTTATTTTCTTTTTGCTTAGATGGTATCTTCTCACTATTTTTCACCTCTCGTATTCTATCGATTGCCAGGTCAGATCCCAGCCCAGCTGAAATTTCAAGGTAACGTATTGCCTCTTTTGTTAAACCTTCTTGAAGAAGAATTTCACTTAGTGCATAATATGATTCTGCGTTGCCACACTTTTTTAGAATGCTTTTACCTTTACCCTTCTTTCCATCGTTGTACAGGAAAATTCCCAATCTTGCGCACAATTCATCATCTAAGTCTTTTAAACTTATCTCATTTTTTGTTGTTAATTGCAGGAAATCATACTCTTTTTTTATTTTTTCATCATCTCTCCATCTTTCGGCGAGTTTTATCGCCTCCCTTATTTTTCCAAGATTTTCTAAGGAGAGAATTTTGTAGTATATTACATTCGCATTCTCATCCTTAATACTCAAAACATCGTTGTATTTTCCTATACGGTAAAACACTTCCGCCTTTGTCTCAGGATTTGCGGTGTTGAGTATATCTCCATACTTCCCCATTTTCATAAGAATACGGTCTCGATCATCCTGAGATACATAGTTCATGGCCTTGGTGTAAGATTCCCATGCTCTGTTGTAATACCCTAAAGAGTCATATACGTCTCCCATGAGTTCCCAGGATGGGTAGAATTCTGGCTCAAGTTCAGTGGCTCTTTTAAGCGAGTCTATTGCCTCTTCATATCTTTCAAGGTTGTAGAGACATCTTCCACGCCAGTACCATGTTTCTCCATACTCAGGATTCAACTCAAGTGCCCTCTCCAAATACTCCAAAGCCTCCTCATTGTGACCGAGTTCGCAGAGTGCATGGCCTTTCGCATGCCATGCGTAGTCGAATTTAGGATTAATACTCAGAGCTTTATCATGAAATGGTATGGAATACTGATGCATATGCATCCTGTCAAGTGCGTTGCCTATGTTGTTCCAAGCAATTTCGTAATCCGGATTTATACTCACAGCCTTCATAAAATATGGAATTGAGACCATGTATTTTTTCAGGTTGTAAAGGGCGTTACCCAAATTATTCCATGCAACTTCATCTATTGGTTCTATTTTTAAAGCCATCCAGTATCCCTGCACCGCTTTATTCAATTCCCCTATTGCGTGATAAGCGTATGCCCTGTTATACCACGCCTGTCTGTAACGTGAATTGATACCTATCGCCTTATTGTAACATTCTATAGCCCCATTTGTATCTCCTGTGGTAAAAAGTGTGAATCCCATATTATTCCATGCCTCTTCATTATTTGGATTCAGATTTATTGCTTTCTGATAGCATTCCAAAGCTTTTTCGTAATTTTCTAATGCATAATAAGTGTTGCCCAGAGCATTCCAGTACTTAGAATCCTCCCTTATCGAGTTAAGATATTCAAGGAGCGATATGGCGGTTCTGTAATCTCCAGCATCTATAAGGATGAGAGATGAGGCATAAATAACATCCTCATCATCCCTGAACTTCTCTATGGCATATCTCAGAGTTCTTCTCATCAACCCTCTCTCTCCTCGAAGTAGATATAGATTTGCAAGGTCTATGTATGCATCCTTGAGTTTGGGATTAATGCTCAAAGCCTTTTGGTAATATTCTAAGGCTTCACCGTATCTCCTGAGATAAACAAGTGAATTTGCGAGGTTGTAATACGCTGTAGCGTAAAAAGGATCCTTTTCTGCTGCCTTTTTATAATATTCAATGGCCTCTCTGTGCCTTCCCATAGAATCCAAAGCCACACCACAGTTGTTAAGGGTAACAGAATCATTCTGTCCTTCATCAATCAATTTTTTGTAAAGTAAGTATGCTTCTTCGTATTTTCCTTCCCGCATAAGTTCCCCAGGATCCTCATCACTCACGTTTTGATTAATGTTAAAAAGTAAATAAGGGTTTCTGTGTTTCATCTACCTTCTTTTAAGGAATATGGCCGTTGCAATCAGAATAAAGATTATTGGAAATATTGCGGTGAACTCTGGAACTATCTGGCCATTCTTAGATTTAGGTGTGGGTGAGGATTCATCATAGAAATCTGCCGAGGGATTACTCATGTCTTCTGCATTGTAATATCTTGCAAGGGAATGGCCTGCAGGAACATCAGGTGCTGCATTTGTGCTTCCCAAATCTCCCCCATCACCGTACCACATAACATCTATTTCCACGCCTGACGAATTAAAAAGATGCACGTCATCTCCGCCATCGGCAAGACTAAAAGAGCCACCCTTTGTAACATCCGGAATAGAGTTAGTGAAGTTTGTATCAAAGTCTGGTGTGATATCGGGAAAATCTTTATTGAATTCAGCGGTATCTCCAGTAACAACAATGTATTCTCCGGGGTTTATTGTTGTGCCCTGTGGGAACTCCCAGTAACCTTCGTTGCTTCCATCTGGTACAGGATTATCAGAAATTTTCCATCCCGATATGTTCACAGGAGTATCAGTGGGGTTATAGATTTCCACCCATTCAGCACCCCTTCCGGAATCTTTGCCATTAACTGGGTGATAGTATACCTCATTTATCACAATGTGATCTGCAGTGGATTTTGCCTGCCCTTTAAAAGCGACACCTGAAAGCTCAGGAATAATGAGCGCCCCTATTGTTGCAACAATTATAATTGAAACTGCCAAGAGGGAAAGATATGCATCTATCTTCTCATAGTTGCTGTGCGAACCTATCATATGGTCATCACCTACAAAACTTCCCCTTGCTCTCAGTCCTCCCATTTTTAACCCTCCTGACCGAAGGAGGATACAGATGGGCAATATAAATGTTTTGTTAGAAAAGGGAAGAAACCTTTAGTTTTTTAATTATTCTTTATGGATCTCGTACCATATGTGGTTCATCTCTGAAAATATTATCTGTGATGCTGTTTTGACAGCGTTAGGAGAGCCGGGCACAAGGAATACTATTTTTCCTCCTATTATTCCTGCAGTGGCCCTTGATAACATTGTGGCTGTACCGATTTCTTTATAACTGACCATTCTGAACAGCTCTCCAAAACCATCCAATCTCTTGTCAAAGATTGGTGCGATGGATTCATAGGTCACATCATAGGGGCTAATTCCTGTGCCGCCATTTACTATCACGGCATCGCATTTTTTGAGCATGGGAAAAATGGATTCAAGGATATCCAGTTTTGAGTCCTTCACCACGGTGTAATCACATACCTGATGTCCATTCTCTTCCACCTTTTTCATGATGATTTTTCCAGATTCATCTGAATTCACATCTCTCGTTGAACTCACGGTGATCACACCAATCTTCAAAGAATAACGATGTTTTTTATGCTCCTTCACACTCATCTCTACCCCTCCTTTATTTTTTCCACTACTTCAATATCTTTAATCTGTGTCATGGGATACTGTCCATTCTCATCTTTTTCAAGATACTTTACCATATCCCAGATGGTTAAAAGAGCAACACTTACCCCCGTTAAGGCTTCCATCTCCACGCCTGTCTTGTAATGTGCCTTGACCTCGCATTCTACGTCAATTCTATTTCCATGAACGTGGAATTTGAAATCTACACTTTCAATCGGGATTGGATGGCAGTAAGGAATTATAGCAGGCGTGCTTTTCACAGCCATTGTTCCGGCTATTTTCGCCGTCTCTTCAACATTACCCTTTTTGATTTCTCCATTTTTTATTGCTTCTGTGGTTTCACTTTTCAGAACTATCGTTCCTTTTGCACGGGCAATTCTCAGCACATCCATCTTTTGAGTTATATCAACCATTCCCATAATGAAGGGATTCCCGAAGGGCTATTTAATCTTTCCACTCTCTATCCTGAGAAGCACAAGCTCTCTTCTCACCTTCTCCTTTCTGTGAAACTCGTATATTCGAGGAATGAAAAATTTGTAAGGTATTTTATGAGTTATCACACCCTTCAAATCCCCAATTTTTCTTTCAAGGAATTCAATGGTGACGGCATTATGCAAGGTGTAAATCACCTTTCCGATCCGAATTGCCTTCTCCAAAAATGGCAGGTCAGCGTGTTTTCTCTGTGACCCAAATGGGGGATTTTGTAGCACGGTACCCACGTTGCAGGAAAAATCATTCACGCTCATTTGATATATATCAACATTTTCGCATTGGAAGGTATCCAAATTTCTTTTCATCACATTTATTGCATCTTCATCTATCTCCACCGCTTTGATTTTTTTAGCACCTAAAACGCATGCTCCAATTGAAAATATGCCTGTTCCAGCACCTAAATCCGCTATTTCCTTATTTTTTATATCTCTCAGATGATACGCTAAAAAAATTATGTCTGCAGCGACATTTGGAGGGGTCATATATTGCTCCAACCATGCCTTTGGCTTCTCAAAACCCGACAGAGATTGCAGCATTATTTCCAGTTCCTTTTTCTTCATCTCCGGTTCATAGCAGGGATGTTTAAAATTTTTACCTTTCAAGTACGGCATTTAATAATCTATTTGCCCCATTGTGGAACACATCCTCTGCAGGTAAATTGAACTCATTTTCGATTTCATCCTTATATTTTTCCATCTCATCATCACTCATGTTCTCACCGTCTATTGCGATACCCACAACCTTTCCTCCCGATACACTTTCTGCCAATTTTTCGTACATCTCTATATGCCATTTCAGTGGTGGAATTTTGAAATCCTGATAGCCGAAGTGATGCACTCTTTTCGGATCGTGGGCTATTATTATCTTCTTAGGATAAGAGCCATGGAGAATCGCAAGCGTTACACCGCTGTATGCAGGATGGGAAAGTGAACCCTGCCCTTCCACAAAAATTATTTCTTTTTCTTTCGATACCTTTTTCACCATATCCTCCGTCACACCCGCCATAAAATCTCCAGGTACTCGATCAATTACAACTCCTGCATCTGCGCCGATCATAATCCCTGTTTGCCCTGTGGCTATGAAACCAGCGTTTATTCCTCTTTTCTTCGCTTCGATGGTCAATTGAATTGCCGTAATCATTTTACCCACAGCGCAATCTGTTCCTGCGACAAGAACGGTATTTGCGAATCTTCCAGAACCATCGGCGACTCGCATATTTTCAGGGGGTTTTCTGACATCCCATATCTTTGCTCCTGTTCTTTCTGCGATTTTTCTGAATTCCTCATCTTCGCTTAGAAAATCGTGCAATCCTGAGATAACTATTTTTCCCTGTAGTAGGGCTAATTTTATATCATCTCGCCACTCTTCAGGCATTTTCCCACCTATTGGGGAGGACCCGATTAATAGGGCGTCGTAATCCTCTTTTATTTCTTTTAGGGAATGGTAAATTTTCACATTTCTCCCGTGCAAAAGCTGGGAAGCGTCCATACCTGCATGTTTTCTATCCACTATGCCTATAATCTCATGAGAAGAGTAGTAATACACTCCCCGAGCGGTTTTTCCATAGTGTTCCAAGAGAACATCATGGGCGAGTATTACAATCTTCATGAGGGGAGGCATAGTGAACTCTTTAATTAGCTTTATCCTCAAAAAGGATTAAAAGAGAAAACGCCATGCCATATTATGAAATACTGTCCGAACTGCGGTGCGAAACTCAGCGACAATGCCAAATACTGCCCTTTTTGCGGTGCGAAACTTGACGATTACGTGGTTTATGAGCGTCCCAAGGTTGAGGTTGGGGAGGAACTCATTTGCAGGCATTGCGGAAAGGGTAAATTGATGTTAGTGGACGCGGATAGCGATATTCCACTTTACATGTGCCCCCACTGCGGCTGGTACTATGGTGATTTTTTAGGCATGGGTAAGAGGATTTACTACGATTCTATTCACCTGAAAATAGGGAGAATTCTTAAAGCGGAGATAAGAATGCGCGGCTATGTCAAGGTAATGGTCAAAAAGCTTCCTGATGCGGAGGATGAAGCCATAACTGAACTTGCAAAATACCTCAAGAATGATTTGCCAAACTACGAAATCACGGATATTAGGGATGCTCTTGTTTACCTTTTAGAGGAAGGGGTAATAGACCTCTATCATGAGGAGATGAATTCGGATTTTTCGTGGGTGGGGGTGAAGTTCGTTGATAGTGATTAAGTGGAATGAAATATTTGTGAAAAGAGATGGAAAAATCATGGATAAATACGAGTTTCCTAAAGAAAAGATACCGGATATACTGGCCAAACTCATGGAAGGAGATTACTCGCCAATAAGCGATTTATTGAAAAAGTACCCCAACGAAGAAATAAAGTTCGAGGCGGATCTTGGTTACATTGAGAGAGTTCGGGGGGCATCTATTGAATTGGCAAAGATGAGGATGCGAAAAGAGATGGGCGAGGATTACATACTAATTCAACTTCTTGCTGCCTATGATGATATTCTGTCAATGTTAAATCTCCTTGATGAAAGATTAAGCGAGATGGAGAAGATAGAGGAGATACGTGGAGAAAAACTGACTGAGGGGAATATGCTCAGAAATGTTAAAAACAACCTTATAGAAACAAAGGATAAGTTATACGGGAAAATAGAGGAAAAGGTGAAGAAAATCGCCCCAAATTTAAGTTATTTAGTTGGTCCTCTAATCTCGGCCCGTTTGATACATTACGCCGGCGGATTGAAAAGGCTCGCAAACATGCCCGCTTCGACTATTCAGGTTCTTGGTGCCGAGAATGTATTCTTTCAGCACCTTAAGAAGGGCATTCCTTGTCCGAAGCACGGAATAATATTCCAAGTAAGTGAAATTCACACATCGCCCAAAAAATTGCGTGGAAAAATCGCACGCTCTCTTGCTGGAAAAATAGCCATAGCTGCAAGGGTTGATTATTATCACGGCAAATTTATCGGGGATAAATTAAAAGAAGATTTCAAAAAGAGGGTGGAGGAGATAAAAAATGATTCTAATAGGAAAGGCAAGTGAAGAAGAATTGATGAATTTCATAGGTGAAAAGAAAGGGAGCGTCGTTGCGTATTTCGGTTATGTTCGAAGAGAATCTGGAGGGAAAGAAGTAAGAGGGATGATCTGTGAAGAGAAGCCAGATTCTCACAGAATGATGGAGGATATCGAAGAGGAAATAAGAAGAAGATATCCCGTGGAAAACATCATACTTTATCACATGGTGGGCAAGTTGAAGGTTGGAGAGTTGATATCCGCTGTGATAGTTTCAAGTGTTCATCGAGATGAGGGTTTTGAAGCGTGCAGGATGGGCATAGATTTGATAAAAGAGTTGGAACCCGTTAAAAGAAAAGAATTCTGAGAGGGGATCTGGTGAAAATTCTCGCAAGGGAAAAAATTTTCTTCTGGATCATTATCAGTATGATTTCCGTGTTCTTTGCTGAAGATCTAAAATATCCACGATTTCCACATTGGGATTCAATCTCTGAAAAACTTTAAGGAAGAGGAGATAGGAATCTCTTTCCACGGAGAATTCAAGCCCCACCCTTTTATACCCGTGCTCCTTGATCCAACCAACCACCGTTGCCATAAGGGATTCGGCTTCCTGATACTCCACTACGTCTTCAATCCATGACCTTCTTTTGAATTCATCCGCCTCTCCTTCAACTACGAGCACAGTTGGTTCACCTTCAGCGGGAATTAAAAGGGAGGGGCGAAGCCACTTTGTACCCGTGAAATAGGTGAATGTTGATAGTGTTCGAATCACCGAGCCTCCAATATTGTTCTTGCGCATCAGTTCCTGAAATTTTCGCAATCTTTTTTCGAATATTTCTGGATTTCCTCTAAACATGTCCATCACGAATCATATAAAAGTCACACTCTTTTAAACCTTTCTGGACATATTTGGGGGTTCATAACCAGTTATGTCTATACACTCCCTGTAAATGCATTGTTGTAAGATATTAAAAGTGGGGGTGAAAACGATAACTTTTTTATAGGAAACGTAATACCACACTGATTCCGGTGATGTTGAATGGTAGGGCAAAAGTTAAGAGCAAAACTAAAAAAAGTTAACTGGGAGAATATGCGGATCCCCCTCATATTGACATTGATAGTTATTTTTGCTATGTTTCTTAGAATCTACTGGGCAGTGGGTCCATCCATACAGTATGGGTATTCGGTATCTGGGGGATCAGATTCTTATTATCATGAGAAAATCATATTTCACATACTTAATTCCAAGCATCAGCTTTTACACGATCCCATGCTGAATTATCCTATTGGTGTAAACAATCCCAGACCTCCACTATTTCACTGGGCAATAGTGTTGGCTAGCTATATATTTGTTCCATTTATAGATATACAGCATGCTGCAGTTTTAATGTTAATTTTGTTTCCGGCCATATTCGGATCTCTTACAATAATCCCTGTTTATCTCCTTGGTAAAGAGGCGTTTGATCGCAGGGTAGGCATTCTTGCGGCCATCATACTTGCAATAATGCCTGCAGATATAACAAGGAGTGTGGCTACGCAGGCGGACTGGGATGCTTTCAACTTATTTTTCATAATGCTTTCCTTTTACTTTTTCCTCAGAGCTCTCAAAACTGTAAATTACAGGCACTGGATAAAGAACTGGTTCTCTTTAAATGAAGTACGAAATGGATTGAAAATTTATGTCAGAGAAAATAAGATAAGCATGGTTTATGCAGCGCTCTCAGGGGTCTCCCTTGGAGCAGTTGCACTTGCGTGGAAGGGATACACATACGCTGTTGCTATACTTGTTATATACTTGTTGTTTCAGGTTTTTATAAATAGATTTAGAAATAAATCTAACCTGCATATAGTATCCATAATGCTAATTTATACAATTTTCGCATTTGGAATGGCATTTCCGTGGTACTATGAAACTGGAAGACTTGTACAGTGGTACGCAGTTCCACTTATTTTAATACTTGGAGTGTTGATTATAGGGGTTATTTTTGAGGTAACAAATAAATATCCATGGACCTTTGTATTTTTAATGGGAGGTATAATCATAGGTGCAGCCCTTGCAGTAATAAATATCTTCATGCCAGATTTATGGGCGCTCATTGTTAGTGGTCAGGGTTATTTCGTGAAGAGCAAGCTTTATTCAACAATAGCTGAGGCACAGCCAACAACACTTAGCTATCTTGCCATGTCTTTCGGTGTTGCAGTTTTCATTTTTACCTTTCTGGGTATAACCTACATATTATATTTATTGAAAAAAAAGAAAGAAGATTATTATCTTTTCTTTATTTTCTACTCTATCATTGCAATTTATATGGCTTTATCCGCGGCGAGGTTTATATTTAATGCTTCTCCAGCATTTGCTTTGACTGGTGCAGTAGGCGTTATATGGCTTGTTGATAGAGTACATTTGAGAGAGACCTTTGAAGAGGTTAAAAAGTACAGAGGCAACTGGAAAAAACGTATAAAGGCAAGTCTCAAAATATCCCAACTAACAGTTATTCTCATTATAATTTTCCTCTTGATTGTTCCAATGGTATGGAATGCTGTTGATGCAGGCATACCCTATGAAACAAAGAAGAAGTATGACAAGCAGATTTATGATTCTCTTCCCTCTTTTATGAGGCCCAACGAAACAACATACGATTCTTCGTCTCCATGGTACTTAGGCGCGTTTGGATACTCGATCCCTAAACCGACTTACCCATGGGAAAGGGCTTGGAAATGGCTAAGTGAGCAGGATAATAACACACTACCAGAGGATAGGCCCGCTTTCGTTTCATGGTGGGACTATGGTTTTGAATCAGTTGAAAAAGGAAAACACCCTGCTGTTGCCGACAATTTTCAGAATGGCTATCAGATGGCAGCACAGATTATCACAGCACAAAATGAAAGTGAGGTTATCTCGCTTTTTATTATACGTTTAATGGAGGGAGATTACGCGCATCACAATGGATTCAGCAGTGGAATGATAAACATCTTACACAAATATTTGAGTGATGAAGATGTTGAAGAAATTGAAGATATTTTCAAGGAACCGGCAAAATACAGAAGTATTATACTTCACAAGCCCGATTACTATGGATACTATTCCAGTGATATATCTGATAAGAACACCATGTATGTTGCACTCAAAGGACTGCTGGCACATAAAAGTGAAGCTCTGCTTATAAATCTCTACGATGCTATAAGAAACTATACTCATAAGGATATAAGGTATTTTGCTGTTGACTATCGGCTATTTCCCTTCTCTGGGCGTAACACGGGTATTTTTTATGCGCCGGCTAAGTTAGGTGATCGGAGAATTTATCAATATGGTGGAACAGTGGTACCTTACGACTTTTACGAGCTTAAAGCAGTAGACGATTATGGTAATGAGTATGATCTAAACAAAATTCCTGCAAATGTGCATATAGTAAATTATAAAATTGAATACAAGCCCATGTTCTACCACTGTATGCTTTATAAAACATTTATAGGATATTCTGGAGAGGATGTAGGCAAGAGAGAAGGTATTCCGGGATTTTCCCCGGGCCTTTACAATTACTATCCAATGCAAGCGTGGAATATGACACATTTCAAACTTGTTTACAGAACTGCTTACTGGAACCCATACAAGGATTATAAAAATCACACGAATGCTTGGGAACCTATCCCAATAGAATTGGCGCTGAAGTATCAGAGAGAGAAGAAGGGAATAGTTGAGCTGAATCCGCCCGCATATCAGGTTTTACCGAATGATGTTGTTATGGTTAAATTTTATGAGGGTGCGATAATAGAAGGAACTGTAAAGCTAACCACAGGAGAACCTTTAAAGCATGTGAGGGTCACGCTCTTTGATGAATTTGGTATACCACACACATCTGTGTTTACCGATGACCAAGGTCATTACAGGCTTGATGCTGTGGCGGGGAATTTAACAATAGTAGTATCAACTAACGGTAATCTTAGTAAACTTAACATGATGGAAAAGACTGTTCTGTATAGATGGAAGGTTAATGTTACTGATGAACAGGCTATGCGATTAAAACCTAACTACATCATCAAAAAAGATGTAAAAATTAAACCGTCAACATTGGATGGAGAGGTTTACTTTGATGTTAACCATAATAAGAAACTGGATGAGGGGGATAGCAAGGTGCAAAATGGAATGGTGGAGTTAGTAAATAGTACATATCACTACAACGAATCTGCCATGATATCTAATGGCTATTATGTGATAAATGATGTGCCTCCACATACCTATAATATAAATTTGATAATTCATGGGCAGAGATTTAAAAAGGTTGCCACTGTGAGTATTGGTGCAGGAAGCAATGTGACAAAGGATATACGACTTTTACCATCCTATGTCATCGGGAACGTTACATATCCTACTGGTGAACCGGCTGCAAATGCTACAATACAGTTGCAGGGCAATTACGCTCATTATACAGGAACAACAGATGAAAACGGTAGCTATAAGATGCTTGTGGTACCTGATAATTATACGATGGTGGTAAGTAAAGGCAGTTATTGCTCTGATAAAATAGATGTTATTGTTAACCTCTGGAACTCTACAACAACTGAAAATATAACACTACACCATGCATTTGAGATATCCGGTGTGGTTAAATATGGAGGAGAGATATTACCCCATGCAGTCATAAAAATAACGGATGAACTTATATCCCACACAGTAACAATAATTAAAACCGATGATGCTGGTAAGTTTAAAGTGGCTCTTCCGGGTGGGATTTATTCCATATACGGTCTCTGGTTTGGTGGAAATGAAAAAACATCTTACTTTAATTTAGTAAATTTAAATAAAAATATCAGTCTCGATATAAATCTCAAAAAAGCTTATAGATTTTCAGGATATGTAAATGCATCGGCCAATATATCCAATGTAGAAGTTACAGCTTTTGAAGGTACCAAGTTTTACATAGGGTTTGCTAACTTTACAGGATACTTTGAAGTCTATTTACCTGAAGGCAGATACAGTGTGGGGTTTTTAGGGTATGATGAAGAAAATCGCCCTTATTTTGGTAGGATGGTTATTGATCTTAAAAAGGACGTTTATACAAGGGTGATTCTTCATAGAGCTTACAATATAACAGGATATGTATATGTAGGAAAGGAGAGGATTACCAATGGGCTTCTTTTCCTTGGTGACGATAAAGGTAATTATGAAGTTAGAAATATACCACCAGTAGGAGAATTTAAACTGGCAACCAACATAAATTACAATATACATGCAATGGTGTGGGGATACACCCAGATCAACGAAACAAAAAATAGCAGTGGGGTAATAATAAACGTAGTACCCAATAAAGTTGCGGTAAAAGGTTTTTTAATTAGAGACAGAATGATTAACGATTTACCGGTGAATATCAGATTCAAATCCCTTAATGGAAGCTATAACGTTACATTAAAAAACATCACATCATCGTACACAGCATATTTATTACCAGGCAATTACACCATATCCCTATTTGGATATGATAGGATATATCAGATTCAAGAAAAAGATCTTATTGTACCTCTTGGATACACTACTTTAAATAGAAATATATCCTTCACCGCCAAAGCTCATATAGTAGTTGTCACAATGGCATCAAGTATAACATGGTTCCAAAACGGCTTTAACAAAACGATGGGAAAAATCATTGATATACCTGTTGGGAAATATGCAATATATGGTAAAAATGCGACTTCTGCAGCTATCAAAAAGGTAAATATAACTCAGAACTGCACAATAGAACTTTCATTGAAAAAGGGATATATGATAAATTTGAATGTAAAAAACTATTCTGAAAATGCACCTCTAATAAGAATACTGAGCAGTTACGGAAACATCAGTATAAAAAGGTATCCTGTAATTCTGCCTGAAGGACAATATAACTTCACCTTCTTCCGAATTAAATTTGAAAATGGTATGTACTATGATTATTACGGATTTAATAACACATATATAGATAAAAATGTAACGGTTAACGTAACTGTGAAATCTGTAAAAATACTCTCCCATGTTCTTGGTAGTGTTGTTGAAAACAGTAAATACATATCTAACTGCAGGCTCGAGTTCATAGCTCAGGAAAAGGGAAAAATGAATATTAGTGCTGTAACGGATTCTACAGGGCATTTTGGTTTATATATAACTCCCGGAAAATACTTGCTTTATACATCTTTTGTTGATGGTGGTGTTGAATATTCTAATTTTTCTCTATTGAACATAATGAATCATACTGAAAATCTTCAAATCACACTTAGTAAAGGTTACTCGGTGAGTGGAGGGGTATATTTAGGCGATGAAAATATTGATTTAATGATAACTTTAAGGGGCAGGGGGGCTTCAATGAACATTTATGCATCCGGTTATTATAATATTATTCTCCCCAAAGGAAATTACACAATCTCTGCACATATAGAGAGATACGAATATTCTAAGAACGTGATGTATCTCTTCTCCAAATCATTTAATTTAACTGGGGATACCTTTGTCAATGTAAAGCTTCAGAGACAATCCATTCATAGAATTGATCTAAAACCTTTTTCATATGATAATATTGTTTCTCCAAATACTACAATGGATGCAATAATTCAGGTGAAAAACACTGGAAATTCCATTGAAAATATAAAATTTGAAGGTTTAAATGGATGGATTGTGAAAAACAAGGAAAAAACAATAATATACCCCGATGAAATAAAGTATGTAACTGTGCACCTCAAAGTTCCTAAGAATGCCAGATATGGAAGGGATCAAGTTCAGCTCCGAGCACTTTACTCTGGAGAAACTAGTGATGTCTATCTAACTGTAAATGTTACAGCTATTCATTCTACAATATTAAGTAGTGAGCTTAAAGGATGGATGAACAATAGTCTGGTGTATACAGTAAAAATTGAAAACAAAGGTAACAGATGGATGAATTACACAATTTCTGTGTTGAATGCAGAATCTCTTCGTGCCAAGGGCTGGGCTGTAAAAATATTTGTCGTGGGGCATCAAAGGTCTTGGATAAACATATCATCCTTTGCATCTGGTTTTGTAGAAGTAAGAATATACGCAATCAGAGATAAACCATCCACTGTTGAGCCACTAATGTTAGGAATATTGGGAGAAAAAGAATATATAATGAAACTTAAACTTGTGCATCCTCAGATCTCCACAGCAACCCTTTATGTTACTGGGAATGATGTACATAATTATACTGGAGTTGAGGTACCAGTTTACTATTATATTCTATGGATTATTGCCGCCGCTATGATAGTAATCCTCATAATTGGAGGTAGGAGGAAATGAAAAAAATCATGGTTATAATATCGGTCCTTTTACTGCTCACCATGTATACTGCTATTCCCGGGAAAGGTGCTATGACTTCAGGGATATTTGTAAAGGGACCCACTGTGGTGGCAACAAATACAACTGCGCATTACAAAGTTACACTTTCCAGCATTTTTGATGTATATAGGTGCACACTTATAGTTGCTGGAGAAAATCTTACAGGTGCTAGCCCCACAGATCAGGTGAGTAAAGTTAGCTATGTGGGAGAATTTGATTTTGAGGTGAAAACACCAAAAGAGCCACAGCGGATTTACCTAGATTTTAAGGTATTTGGAACTTTAAATTCAACAGGAAAGACGAAAATTTTTGAAAAGAAACTTGCTGTAGATGTCAAAGAACCATTTGTGATTCATGGCTCTGTAAAAAATATAGAAAATTATACTCTGAGGAATGTAACAGTATATTTCTATGTGGACAGCAATCCAGTTGGTAATATAACCTTAGATAAAATTGATCCCAATTCTACAAAAACCTTCACCTACAATTGGATACCGAATGTGAATGGAGGTGAACATGTACTTGTTATGAAGGTGATGAATGATGGTGTAATCTTTAATAATGGAAAAAATGTATATTCTATGGAAATATACATTGGTACAGTTCCATCCTATGATTGGATTATGTATAGTGCAGTAACTGTTCTTGTTATTGTATCCACCCTCTACTTTATTGTTTTCCTTGGAAAAAGAAAGAAAAGAACAGGGCCTAAATGGAAAAAATGATGGCTTACTATATATAGAGAGTTACAAAATAATTGTTTATAGATGTGAGATGCTCGTATCTCTTATTTAGAGGTAAAACAAGATAACCGAATATTGAATGATACCTTTTGAACATAGACATAGATTCTATATCCACAAATCCAAGATTCATATAGAATTTTTTTGATAGTTGAGTTAGAGGTTTTGTTATCACGTATTCAGGCGTGGCATAAATTCCAAGAAGAAAAAGTTTGTATCCAATCTTTCGCCCTCTCATTTCTCTGTATGTTTCTTGGGCCCTTAGAACATTAACTATATTTGGCATTTCTTCCCATGGTTCTATATAAATGAATCCCATAATAGTCTTATTATCTACAGCCACTATAAAGGTAGGCCTTGGAAATTTACGAAGCCAGACCTTAAATGTTTCATGGTAATCTATAATCCCATATAGTTTGAAAAAATCAAGATCAACTATTTTGAACTCATCAACATCTGCAGGTTCATCCAGTAAATAATATTTTGTCTGTGTATCCTTGGCGAGTATATCCAACGATGATCACCTGATAAAAATAAAAAAATTATTGTAAAGTATAAATAACCCAGACAGCTGCATTGTTTCTTAAAATCATGTTCAGTTGAGTTCTAGTTATTTTTGCTTTCTCAAGTAGTATGGGTAGCCATTCCTCTGGGGCAATTTTCTTAGAGCCATCTGGTGAAACTGTTGCTATATGGGCAACCTGTATTTTCTTTCCGTTTACTGTTATTTTTTCAGCAGCAGCTTTTCTGTAGGTTTGTATAATTATATCTCCAGTTTCTATGGCTGTGGGTGTAACTCTTGAATTGTAGTATTCGGCTACATCCTTATGTATTTTTGGGAACTCCCCAATCCTTTTAGTGTATTCTTTCCAGCCACGTAGAAATGGGCTTTCAACCGTGACCATGCAATTTTCTGAGGCTGCGTAAACTTTTTCAAATGCTGTGAGAATGGATTCACTCTTCACAAGAGCATCAATAAAATCCTCCCATTTTGTGTACTCTTCCTCAGGCATAGTTCTTGCGAGAGAGTAAGCTAAACTCATAAGATAATTGTTCATCCCTGCGGCACCCTGCTTATCTGCAATATCTTCTAAAAATAGGTATGTGGCAATGTCAACCATGGGATTATCTAAGATTTCCTGATAGCCCTCTATATTCTTCATTCTTCACTCACCTCCCCTTTAAGACGGGCACCTTTCATAACCAGCGCAAAAACGCACGCATAGTTTCTCAGCAAGCTGCGTACATATTCTTTATTTATTCCTATTTTCTTCAGATTTTCCTCATCTATCTTGGTTTCGCCGGTAAATCCCCTGTTGGCCAGCTGCAGCGCTTCAAGAGGTTGCCCTGCAATTGTTATATTTTTGGCAACCTCCTCTCTGAATTTCGTATGTATTATGCAGAAGTTGCAAACTGCTATATCCCTGTATGTCATATTGTATTCATCTGCAACCTGCTTATCCGCCTTTGGTAGTTGCCCGACACTGTACCTCACACGCAGTATGGTGGGCTCAAATACGCATTTTTCAACTGCATAGAGATATCCCACCACATCTCCGTCCACATCAGTTATGGCAAGATCAGTCAGGGCAATTACATTTCCCTCTATTGAAAATGCCGTTCTTCCTTCTCTCAGAGCTACATTGAAAGATGGCCACCCCATGTACGCCTCTTTACCCATCCTTTTTGCCAAGTTCTCCCCAACGCGGAGCCAGTACTGTATCGTTCCTTCCACACCTGCCTTTTCACTCATATCTTGTATGAGTGATACCAAGGCCACATCTAACATTTTTTTCACCTCCTTTTATATTTTTTACCTTTTCCATATTTCTTTTCCTCCAGAAGTTTTTCTTCAACAAGTTTATTTAGAATGGACAATAAAATTTCCTTATCATATTTAGTTCTCTTCTTTATTTCTGAGAAACTCAAAAATTCATTAGATGGAACCGTTTCCAAAATAGAATCTCTCAGTTTTTCATCAGAATAAA
>WALH01000018.1 GCA_015522935.1 DHVE2 group archaeon
CATACCTGTTATATTTTTCTCCTTGGCAGCTAAATCAACTCCACAGAATTTCATAATGAAGAATCGCTAAAAGATTTTATACTTTGTGGGAATTGAGATACAGAGGTGATATTCAATGGACGAATTTGAAAGGGCTGTGGAAGATATATTCACTGCTCTAAACGGAAAAATGGAGAGAGACTGGATAAGAAAAGAACTAAGAAGATGGATCGCCGTATACGGATTACCACTTATTGAGGCAAAGAGGGGCGTAATATCAAAATACGGGGGCGATACATCCTCCCTGTCGGGTGTTTTTAGGAAGATCAATGAACTCAAGCCGGGGGAGGGGAGGGTGGATTTGAGAGCGAAGGTTATAAGTATCAGCTCCAAGGAGAGAAATGTGGATGGAATGAGAAAAATAATGTACTATGGCATATTGGGTGATGAAACGGGAACCGTACCATTCACCGCTTGGGTTCTTGATGTTGAACTCCGCAAAGGGGATTGTATCGAGATAAAAAACGCCTACACACGGGAGTGGCAGGGTCATGTTAAGTTGGTTATTGGAAATAACACAAAGGTATCTCTTTTACCTCCCAATTCGGTCGAGGTAAAAATGGAATCTAAACCTGCAAAAATAGTGGAGCTTCATCCAAAGATGGGGCTTGTAGAAGTTGTGGGCAAAGTTCTTCACGTGGAGAAAAGAGAGGTGGAAGTGGATGGTGTTACACGAGAGATTTACAGCGGTGTTCTTGGAGATGAAACGGGCGAGATACCGTTCACATCCTGGGATATTGAAGTAAAAAAGGGTAATGTATTGAAGATTTCTGGTGCGTATGTATCCACTTTTTTAGGAATGCCACAACTGGTATTTGATTCCCGTGCAACAATAGAGAAAGTTGAAAAGGAAATAGAAGTAAAGGAAATTCCCATTCAGATAGAAAGTCTTGAGGGAAAGGGAGGATTCAACGTCCTTATTGAAGGTGTTGTGATAGATATCAAGAGCGGTAGCGGTCTCATATATCGCTGTCCTCAGTGCGGGCGTGTTCTAAAGTCATCTATTTGCCCGGTTCATGGAAAGGTCACTCCTGAGCCGGATTTAAGAATTAAGGCGATAATAGATGACGGAACAGGCGCCGTCATGGCCATATTCAACCGGGAGCAGACAGAAAAAATATTGGGAATGACTTTGGATGAGACGATTAATAAGGTTCGTGAGAACTTGGGTAATCCCTCAGTTATACAGGAGATTGTTGAGGGAAAAATGATTGCAAGACCCATGCAGCTTCGTGGCGATGTTATGAATGATGAGAAGTATGGATTGAGAATGTTAGTTAAAGAATTTGAATTTCTGAATTTAGAATACATAGCACAGAAGGCGGAGAAAATGTTAGAGGAGATGGGGTGGTAAAAATGCGAGAACCAGCGTGGAGAGTTTTTTCCGCAGAGTATAATGCGTCCAAACATTATATAAGATCTGAAGAGCCAAAAAAACCGAGTTATGTTATCACGCCACTTGGAGCGAAAATTTCGAGGCTTTTCATAGTTGGAGTGCTAACTGAAGTGAGAAACATAACAGATGAAGTGGTGAAGGCGAGAGTTGCAGATCAGACTGGTGCATTCTACCTTTTAGCTGGAAAATTCAGACCTGAAGCGAGGCACATTTTGGAAACGACTAAAACTCCTGAGTTTATAGCAGTTGTTGGTAAATCAAATGTTTTCAAACCAGAAGAGGAAATAGTTTATGTATCTGTTGTTCCTGAAAGGGTGAGAGTTGTAAATGAAATCCTGCGAAATTACTGGGTATTCGATACTGCCAGAAAATTGAAAATAAGGATTGAAGCAATGCAGGAAGCACTTAAAATGGATGAACCCACAGTGAAAAAAATAGTCGAGCTTGGATTCTCAAAAAAGATAGCTGAGGGGATTGTAGAGGCTATAAAAAGATATGAGAAGATCAATGTGGAAAGGTACATTGACATGCTTCGTGACGCCCTTAAGCATCTCCTTCCTGAATATCAAGCCTTGGGATACGAATTGCCTGCAGTGGAAGAGGAAGAGGAAGAAGAGGAGAAGAAAGAGGAGAATTACGAATTAGAAAAAGAAGTGCTTAAGTTGATTGAGGAAAATGATGATGGTACAGGTGTTTCTTACGAGTTTTTATTGGAGAAAACAGGTGTTTCTTCTGACAAAATGGATGAAATTCTTGCATCTCTGCAGGATCGTGGTGAGATTTACGAGCCATTCATAGGTAAGTTCAGAAAGTTACCCCGAAGATGATTTCTTCTTTGCTTCCCTTTCTTTTATTTCCTTTCTGAACGCCAGTTTAAGGAGAGGAGGAGTTATTAGCGTTGTTACAGTTACAAAGATCATTGTGGCTGCAATAAAATAAGGAACATGCTGAGGCTTAATAGCACCTGCCGTGATGCCCACTGTTAACGATACAAGTGCGACTTCCATACGGGGTATTGAGCCCACCCCCATCTGCCATGATTTATGCCAGTTGAACCCTCCGATTCTCGCACCAATTCCTCGGCCTAATATTTTACCAAATATTGCATCAACTAGTATAACAGTGGCGAGAATCAAAGCACTCATATTAAGGAACACACCCAAATCCAATTGTGCTCCCGTATAGACGAAGAATAGAGGAATTAAAAGTCCATAGCCTATGGCTCGGACATCTTCGGATATTATCTTTTTAATTGGCAGATGACTGAGAACTATCCCCGCAAAGTATGCTCCTTCAATTGCGGCTCCAAAACTGAATTCAGCAAGTGACGCAAAAAGGAGCATAACACCCATCAAAAATCCAAGAGCTCCACGCTCAGTTTTAACATATTTTCTTACGAATTTTGTTACGTATGGCATGTAATACCAAGCTGCTATCAAAGTGACTATGAAGAAAATAGTTAGATTAATACCGAACATTACTAAACTACCTGTTCCAACGGCAAATATAATTAAACCAATGCCCAGAAAATCATCCATTACACTTGCACTCAGTGATGCCGCACCCACATCAGTTGAAAGCATATCTATGTCCATTAGAGTTCTTACAGTTACGCCTATGCTCGTGGCTGTGAGGAGAACTCCCATTACAAAGCTCTCGTGCATATCATATCCAAGTAAAAGCCCGGAAATCCAACCTAAAATAAGGGGAACAAAAACACCCATAACCGTGGAGATGGTTGCTACTTTTCCTGTGGATTTAAGTTGCTCCACATTTGTATCAAGACCTGCATTGAAGAGAAGCATGACAATTCCTAATTTGGCAAAATAGCGAACTGGATCAAGTCCTTGAAAAGGTTGCGCGCCTCTGACCAAAAGCCAGTTATGAAGCCACACATTAACGGCAGAACCGAAAAAAAAGCCATACAAAACTAAATTTCCCAAGCCTATACCCAAGAAGAGTTCACCAAGTACTCCTGGAAGATGAATTCTTTCAAAAAGTGAATCGAATATCTTAGCGAGGATAAGCGCAATACCTATAGTGAAGAGGAATGATGCGAAATCCATAGGACATCACCTTTTAAGAGGGAAAAACAAACAAAGATAAAATATTTGTGTGTTAACACAATTTTTTGGTCAGAAATTGAAAAACATCTGCAATTCCCTCACCTGTTTTTGCACTTGTAAAGAAATACGTTGAATCATATTTTTTAGAAAGAGTTTGCAGTTCATCCCTCCAGAATTCGGCTCGATACTTCAGATCATGTTTATTCCCCACAAAGATTTTTGAAATTTTACGGCCGTCAACGTACTGAGCCATATCGTCCATAGCTTCGTATGTTCGGTATCGAGTGATGTCTCCAACAATTATAACGGCCTTAGAACCGCCTAAAATACGATCCACATGCTCCTCGTATACGCTGATATCCCAGATCATAAGGAGGATTCCATCAATCTTCTTCTTGTAAGCTCTACTCTCTTCGCTTGTCAAACTCTCTCCGTTAAACGTGTTAAAGACGAATCTCTTAACCAAGGATGTTTTTCCCACACCCTGATCGCCTATGACGCTGACTTTCCAAATCTTCGGTATCGTCATTCAATTCTTCAATATCATTTGGTATTTAAAATTTTCATTCAAAATTTCACCATGTTGATTTATGGGAAAGATAAAAATAATGGGAGGATATAATGAAAAACAGTGAGAGGAAAAAATCTTAACATAGTTGTAATAACTGTGGCGATATTATTAGTGGCGTTAGTGGGTATAAGTGTAGCAGCGGTGAGAATACCCTCATACAATCCTCCCGGTGTGAATATTCCTAATTCAAAGTATCCCTCCCCTTCAGGCCCGGGAATGAATCTGGAGTTCATATTCTACGGATTTATTTATGCATGGATAATAATAGCAATAATTGGAATAATTCTATATCCCAAAAGTGCTCTTAAGGAGATAGTTGAGGGATTAGGTGTGTCTTTCATTGCATTTCTCTTCTTCTTCGGTCTTCTCCTTTTAGGAAATAAACTCAGATGGAGCAATTCCGGCTCTCCAGAGACGTATAGCACATCTTACTGGAACATTATTTATTTCTATGCCGCCTTAACGGTGTTCATATTTCTCATAGTTTATGCAATAATTAAAAGTGTGAAATTTGAAGAAAGGGAAAAGGAAATAAAAAAAGAAGTCCCAAAAGAATACGTGGAGCGTGCTATATACCATCTGAAATTGGGTGAAGATGTTAGGAGTGCAATACTCAGAGCATACAGGGAGATGGAAAAAATAGTGCGTGGAAAAGGTGTGGAAGATAAGAAATATTATACACCGCGGGAATTCAGAGATGCAATTTTATCGGAACTTCAAATATCAGAAGAGCCTGTGGATAACCTTACATCCCTTTTTGAAAAGGCAAGATACAGCACCGTTAATATGACGGAAGGAGATAGGAATGAGGCGCTAAAATATCTGGAGATGATAAGGGATGAAATTGCCACGTGAAATAAGGATTTACATAGGAATCCTGCTCATTGTGCTTGCATTCTATTTTATCTTCTCCTCAGTTGCTCCATCTTCTAAGGAATTATTTCTCTGGGTTGTTGCCACAATTACGCTTCTTACCGTTCCTTTACTTATGAAGAAGAAAGAGAAAAAAGAGGAGAAGGAAGAAGAAAGAAAGATCATGGTGAGAAATGACATAGCCCATTTCAGGGAAACTGTGAATAAAGCTCTGAATGAAAATCCTGTTGCACAGAGAGATGTTGAACTGGAACTTCTCAATATTCTCCGTATAGATATAGGAATTCGTTATTCCCTCACCGACAGGGAAATAAGGGAGGATATGGGTAATGAAAATTTTATGCGCAAATACTTCGGGGACAAGTGGAAGATTATAAAAGAAATTTATGATAGAAAACACGAGTTGAGAAAATCCATACCGCGTGAAAAATTTGTGCGAGATATAAACACACTTATGGAGGTGATGAGATGAAGGAAAAGATAGATGAGGTCTTGAAGGAAATAAATAGAGTTATAGTGGGGAAAGAAGAAGTTCTCAGAGAAGTTTTATACGCAATACTATCAGGAGGACACATACTATTCGAAGACAACCCCGGCTTGGCGAAAACGCTTATAGCGAGATCGTTTGCAAGTGTTATCGGCTTTCAGTTCAGAAGAGTGCAGTTCACTCCTGATCTCCTTCCCAGCGACATAACTGGTACGTATATTTACGATCGTCGTGAGGGTGAGTTTAAGTTAATGAAAGGCCCTGTGTTCACAAATCTTCTTTTAGCGGATGAAATCAATCGTGCCCCACCAAAAACGCAGGCAGCATTGCTTGAAGCGATGCAGGAAAAACAGGTAACTATTGAGGGAGATACATATAAACTGGAAGAGCCATTCGTTGTAATTGCGACTCAGAATCCAATTGAGTATGAGGGCACATACCCTCTTCCTGAGGCTCAACTTGACCGATTCTTGGTGAAATTACGGGTTGGCTATCCAGATTATGATGGGGAGATTGAGATTCTCCGCAGAAGAATGACATGGCGTAAGGATGAAATAGAGTTACGAAAGGTAATGGAGAAGGAGGAAATACTTGCCCTGAGGAAAATGGTAGAGAATATATACGTTGAGAAGGATATATTGGATTACATTGTTCACATAGTCCGTGCAACGAGGGATCATGTTCAGGTTGAAGTGGGTGCATCTCCCCGCGGTTCCCTATCAATTTTGAAACTGGCAAGAGCGAGAGCAATGGTACACGGAAGGGACTATGTCATACCCGACGATGTGAAAAGTGTGACAAGAATAGCGTTGGTTCACAGAATAATTCTAAAACCCGAACCGTGGATTCGAGGTGTTCGTCCTGAAGATGTAATTGAGGATGTTCTTCATAAAATTCCCGTGCCCAAGGTGTAGAAATGAGGACTTCCACGTACAGGGCATTCATCACCTACGTTGCAATATTCCTCGCTCTTGGTTTAATATTCAAATCTCCCATACCAGTGTTTATCGCAATTCCCTTTCTCTGGATCATATTTTTTGGAGAATTTTCTAAATTCAAACCTCCGAAAGTATATAGAAAAATTGAGAAAGAAAAAAGATTTGTAGAGGGAGATATACTCAGTGTTAATTATTCCTTGGAGGGATTTGGATACTGCTGGGTGGAGGATGAGCTCTCGACGATAAAAGGTATTATCCGTGGTAAAGTGAAAGAAAATGAGAAAAAAGAGCTTAAAAGATTTGGATTTTTGAAGTTAAGAGAGATGAAAATAACACTGGAGGATTTTTCAGGGATGTGGGAATTCAAAGAAAAGAAGAAAACGCGTGAAGGGATAAAGGTCTATCCCCGAGTAGAATACGTGAGAAAATTCAGAATTAAACCTCGGAGAACGAGAAGTCTGTTAGGGGATTATCCCTCCCGTAGAAAGGGTATAGGCACTGAATTTACGGATATAAGAGAGTACGAAGTTGGAGATCCAATGAGGAGAATCAACTGGAAGGCAAGTGCAAGAAAAGATATATTGATGGTTAATGAGTACGAAAGTGAAAGAACTGGTGATGCGGTCATTTTGCTTGATGTGCGCAGATTTTACAAGGGGGAGGAAGAGTACGAAATTCTTTTAGAGCATTCTGTTAGGGCAGCAGCCACTTTGGTCACGTACCTTTCAAGAACAAAGAACAGGGTTGGTCTTGTATTATTGGGTGAGACAGTTGACTGGGTCTATCCCGCCTATGGAAAACGTGCTTTACTTCTTATTCTGGAAAAATTACTCAGAACAAGAAGCAAGAAGATGAGCCGTGTACCATTTGAATACGCGAAATTCATCGTATCCCGATTCTTCCCACCAAACTCGTTTGTCATTGTTATATCCCCTCTTCTTTCATGGGATGTTGATGAGGCAATAGTTGAGCTCTTAGCAAAGAAATACGATGTGCTGATAATATCTCCGTCAATAATAGGTTCCAGCGAGGATTTAGCTACAAAAATTCTGAGAACGGAAAGGGAGGTTCGACTCCGCAGATTGAGAATTTACGCAAGGGTTGTGGACTGGGATATAAAATATCCTCTCACAAAAACGCTCATGGTGGTTAAATGAAGGAGGAACTCAAATACTACTCACCTCTGATCGTCTATTTCCTGCTTCTTCCACTTTTATCAGGTAATGCAGTTTTTATCACACTGATAATTGAGATGCTGGCAATAGGTTTCATATTTTTTTATCGCTTTTTAGAGGATGAGAGCTTGTTTTATGTATATATCTTTTTCTCATTTTTAGCTGCTGTTCCACCATTTTACACTAAGAACATTTACGATTTTATGAATCTTGCATTGCTTTATACACTTCTATTTTTTCCCATAGCCCACATTATCATACATAAATTCAAAAGGAAATACGGAAAAATAGACCCTGCCTCAATTCTCTATTACCTATCATCCTTACCACTATCCTTTTTCCTCATAACCCTGTTGCTCTTCATACCTATAAACATGGGAGTTTATATCACGGTAATCATCGTTTTCATAGTATCCGCCATACTGTACTACATGATCAGGTCATAATTTAAATCGTAAAATTGCCGCTATTCCCCCAAGATTGTCCAGAATTTTGCCTTTTTCATGGGATGTGCTGATTATGTGAACTTCAGCACGGGTTTCACTTCCGAGTTTAACTAAGGATTCGTATTTCCTATACTTTTTATCTGATACTAAAAGAATTTTAACTGCACCATTCTCAAGATATTTCTTGACTTCTTCCAAACCGTACGCGTACAGACCATCCTTCTTTATTTCTTCTAACAGAAGATCCACAAGTTTTTCCTCCCTTGCTATCCTCGTTCTCTCTATAATTTTGTTTGCGGATGATTTGAGAACCTCGTGAATTCCGCGCATATCTCCGTGCGATGCCTGAGCAATGATGTAATTCTTCAATTCATCCCCGACGAATTTCACGAAATTTTCCTTGTAGAATCCCGGTCCTAGGATGATGAGAGGCTTATCCTCTTTCCATATGGTTTTGAGCGAGGATAACACTTCTCCAAAAAATTCCTCGTCCTCATCACCCCTCTTTCTTATGGTTGCAATTTCCTGAATTCCATATGCTCGAAGGATTGCTATCGTGGCCAAGCCATGCTCCAATCCCAAGAAGTAAATTTCCGGCCTTTCAGAATTCTCCACTGCTTCCTTTAACAATTTTATTTCCTCATCACTCCATTCTTTCACAATGGATATTTCATCTCCAAGGCTTACATTTATTGCCTGATATAGCCCGATATAATTCTCATCGCCGCCCATAATCTTCCCTATTATTCTCAGCCTATCTGAAAATTCCTGAAACTCCACCCTTTCAACTTCAATCTTAACACGGAATTTCCTTCTCTCCTTCTTGGAGCGAATCATATCCTCGCCCTTATCCTCCTTGCGGTAAACAGTGCCGAAAACTATATCTCGAGGTTTGATGACCATCTTGAGGTACCATAAATCGTCAATATTGTCCACACGAATCTTGATCTCATTTTTTTCCTTCTCTTCAATTTTCATCCTTTTCGCCCTCTTTCAAAATTTTCCTTATTTCCTTTTCTATCCTTTCTGTATGAGTTCCGTACCAGTAAATTCTGTGGCATTTCGGACACATATAGAATTTGTCATGCGTTTCGTACACATATTCTGGCACTTTTCCACGAATTTCCTCTTTCGGCACCTTTACAAGGGGTTCGTTGCACACGGAGCATCTGGAGAGGAACATATCTTTGCGCATCCTCAAATTGAATTTTTTAGCCACAATTTTTAACTGCTCACGGTAGTCTTCGGATTTGACGTAAAAACCATTCGCTCTTTTTGCAAGTTCCTTGTCTCGGGTTATTATTTTTCTTTCTTCACTCTCAGCTATGCGAATGATCTCATCATCGTCCATATTGTGAGGAGGGTAAAACACATCGTAGCCCATGAAACGGAGGTACTTCGCTAATTTTCCCAGCATGTGGTCAACCAAGAATTTCATTTCTTTGGACACAGAACCTTTAATGATGCAAACCATTTTAAGGTTGCTGAAAGGAGGGGTGTATAGAGAGAAATCCAGAATAGGCTAAATTGATTAGGGGAATTGTAATTCAATTACTCTAAAATGCAAGAAAATAATTTAAATACAAGTGCTCATTCCATAAAACCATGAGGTGCAGAGTAAAGATGGAGAATATGCAGGGTATAACCATTCCTGTGGATTATCACTATCCTATGTACTCTTATGTTTATATGGCTATAGGAGAGGGAGAGCCTGCACTTGCAACTGAAATACACAATATGCAAGGGTATAAGCCATACTCATTTTCCGAGATTGATAATCCCGGCCATGTAATTGGTAAAAATAATCTGCAACTTCACAACGATGTTGGCTCATTCATATTCACATCCCACAGGGAGGATGTTATGGAAGCGTTTGTAGCGGGAGCGTTGAAATACGGATATGTGGAAATTCAGAAGAAGAGATTTCCCATATTGGAGATTAAAATCCTGAAAGAGCCAGAATTTAAGAATAAAATGCGTTTTAAAACCCTATCACCTATAGTGATATCCGCATCCCGTGAGGATACTGAGCGGGGAATAAATAAAGACCTGTATCCTACGGATGAGGAATGGTATATGTTCTTTAACAAAAATATGAAAAAGAAATATTTTCAGTTTTTCGGCGTGGAAAGAGAGGAGGATTTGGAGATAAAAGTGCTGAGTGCCAGACCAAAAAAATATCATGTGCCGGGTCCCGCAACGGGATTTAAGATGACTTTTGAAATATCAGGGGATATAGAACTTATTAAGCTCGGCTATCAATCTGGATTTGGAAGGAGAACTGCCCAAGGATTTGGATGCGTTGCTGTTGTGTGAAATCCCTCTCTAATTTCATGTGGGAATATTTATATGTAAAGATAACATATAC
>WALH01000019.1 GCA_015522935.1 DHVE2 group archaeon
CGCTTATCTTATTCTTTTAGAGCAGGTTTACAGGGTTCTTCTGAGGATTCACGGCACGAAATATGAGAAGTGAGGAGTGGTAAAAACTTTATACTTTCCTGATAATCTTTCATTATGATTCATATCGGTACCTGTGGATTTCCGGTATCACGAAGCAAATACGTTAAGGAATTCTCTGTGGTTGAAGTTCAGAAAACATTTTACACACCTATTCGTGAAGAAACTGCGAAAAAATGGCACAAAGAAATGCCAGAGAATTTTCAATTCACTTTAAAAGCACCCCAGACAATAACACACCCCTTCAATAGTCCCACATATAGAAGATACCGTGGCCCTCCTGGAGATTTTGGCTTCTTCAAGAATAATAAGGATGTGATGAACTCATGGGAAGAATTTGTAAAGATTGCAGAAATATTAAAAACAAGAATAATAATTTTTCAGAGTCCAGCGAGATTTCGAGAAACAGAGGAAAACATTAAAAATAGTTACGAATTTTTTGAGAGTATCAAGCGGGATTTCATATTTGGCTGGGAACCCCGTGGAAAATGGAGTGGAGAAACAATAAAAAAGATATGCGAGGATCTTGATTTAATTCATGTGGTTGATCCATTCAAAAACAGAAAACTGCACGGCGATTTCTCATATTTCAGACTTCACGGGATAACGGGATATCGATACAAATTCACCGATGGAGATCTTCTAAAGTTGAAAAATATTGTACAGGATGGGGATTACTTAATGTTTAATAACACAAACATGTGGGAAGATGCACGGAGATTCAAATTGCTACTCTCAGAAGGGCAATCTCATAATTCTGATAATCTGCGGCACCAATAATGGTAGAGCCTAGAACCCTTATGTGGAGATTCGTGATGCCATGGTCAATCCTCAGTGTATCATTTTGCACATTCGTTATGTTGAAATCCATTCCATTCAAGGAGATAAATTTCACAGTTCTATTCCCATCCTCGTTAATAAGTTGCACATTGAATTCTGATTGATTCACATGTTTGGGGGAGAAGTAGAGGAATGGAGATATGTTGAACACATCAAATGTTAAATTTCTCCGTACCTCATAACCTGTAAGAGTTTTAAGTTGGATGCCCAGATTGTGATTTCCTGATTTTAGAGCTTTGACACTTACATTTAAAATTCTGTACGAATTTGTATCTAAAGAAAACGCAAATTTTCCACAGGATACGTTGAAATTCCCATTGGTAATCAATCTCACCGTTATGTTTTCTCTCATCTCTCCTGAGTTACTAATGTTGAGCGTGAGATTCTTCTGAACATATTCTGTGTTAAGAATAAAAATCTTTGAATCTATATGAGGGATAACGTTCACTTTTTCCTGCAGGACTTTATACTCCACTGGAACAGGCACAAATGTAACAGCAAAAATCAAAACTCCCGTTAAAGCTATTGCCAGTCTCTTTTTATCCAATTTAACTATCTCGTTGAGTGGTGGGGGATGCCTCAATCCAAGTATTATAACAAAAAGCCCGAATATAAGCCACCCAAGGTAAAACATGCCAAGAGCTATCAGAAGGGCTGCAAATCCGTAGCTCACATACTTCGCCTTATCACCTAATACAGCACGGGCCACATGACCTCCATCCAACTGGCCCACAGGAAAAAGATTAATTGCAGTTACCACAAATCCAACCCAACCGGCCATTGCTACGGGATGAACGAAGGCTGAGGAAGGAGATAGAAATTCTAAAAACTGGTAAATTAAAGGGACATTAAATAGGAGATATGTGTTTGTGCTTTCTAAATTTATATGAGCTGGAGTTTGAGCACCCAAAAATAATCCGATAATTGTTACAGGTATTGCCACTATAAATCCTACTATCGGCCCTGAAAGACCAACATCCACCAAGGATTTTTTGTCTGGCATAGGTTCGCGGATAGATATAAATGCACCCAAAGTACCGAGCATTGTAGGCGCAGGAATGAAAAATGGAAGTGATGCAGCTATATGATGCTTTTTGGCGGCAAAGTAATGTCCCATCTCATGGGAACCCAGAATGGTAAGAAGAGGGAGAGAGAAATAAATAAATCCCCCCCATAAACCATGCATCAAATCTGTTGAACCATAGTAAGATTCGTAATAGCCCATACCAACCCATATTGTGGAAATAATGGTCAGAATGAGAAATACCACATTTATCCAAACACTCCAGTATCTTCTCCGTGGCATTTTTATTACATAGAGTACATATTCTGCACCCTTCCTTTTCACCATTGGAACTACATTCCACTTCTTCAATTCTAATCGTAAAGATTCAAAGTTCTTCTCAAAAATCTTCTCGTTTGCGAATGTGAAATAGAATTCAAGATGATCCGGCGCAACTCTCACCTCATAAACATCCAGATATTTTCTCACGATTAAATTAACATCATCAATTGTCAAATCTCTCATCTTAAATCCCCGTTATTTCCTTCGCCCTTTTAAGGCCTTCGCCTATTTTTCTTTCATTCCCTTTTCCCTGCGAGAAATCTCTCTTTCCTCCCGCTCTTCCATCCATGACCTTTGCGATTTCTGTTGCTATCTCCCTCGCCTTTCCAGAGCGGCTGTAAACCATTATATCTCCAGACATGCTGATTAGGGTAACCTCATCCAACTTCTTACTCAGAAGGTGCACTATTTCCTGCATTTCCTCCCTGCTGACATTCACTTTAAGAACAAGTTTTCCATTCTTCGCCTGCTTTACATATTCCTCTGCCATAATCTGGATTTTTTCTTTTATTAATCTTTCCTTCTCCTTTCTCAGAGCCTTCATTTCGTCCATTAAACCACGAATTTTTTTCACTGCACCACGAGTATCTGAATTAACAAGATGCGATATCTGAATGAGGGTATCCTCCATCTCCTGAACATTTTCCAGTGCGCTCAATCCTGCAGAATAAATTATTCTCGTAACCCCGTCCTGAATTCTCTCGGTTTTGATTATTTTGAGAAATCCTATCTCGCCTGTCTTCTTCACGTGTGTGCCTCCGCATGCTTCCACATCATAACCATCTATTTTTACAACGCGTATCTCTTTTCCCGGTGGAATGCCTCCTTCATAAAGCACAAATCCATACTTGTTTTCCGCATCTCTGCGATCCATGAACTTGGCATTCACATCTAAATTTGCCGTGATAATTCTCAACGCTTCCCTTTCAATTTTCTTTATTTCATCTCTGCTTACGGTCTTGTAGTGTGCGATGTCGAATCGAGATTCATAAACACCTTTTTGCGTTCCGTGTTGCCATATATGCTTACCTAAAACCCTTCTCGCAGAAGCAAGAAGAATATGCTCTGCGGTGTGCATGCGCATTAGCCTTTCTCTTCTATCCCAGTCGAGAAATCCTTTTATTTTTTTGCCTTTTTCGATACATCCGTTTATTCTGTGAACCACCACATCCCCGTATTTCTGCACATCCATCACGCTGTACTCTATTCCATCAACGATAATTTTTCCCCTATCGCTGGGCTGCCCCCCTCCCTCGGGATAAAATGCAGTTTGATCAAGGATGACTTCGTTGTTCTCACACCCTAACACAATTGCCTCAAATTTCCGTATGTATGAATCTTTGTAGTAAAGCAATTTTGTCGAAGGATAATCATATTCTCTTTTTTCTTTTTTCTCCTCTTTTTTTGCTTTTTCGTGCCTTTTAGCAACGAGGGAATGGAAATTCTCCGGCACTTCTATTTTCATTTCTTTCTCCTTACCTATCTTCTGTACTATCTCGGGCAGAATTCCGTGGGAATCGTAAAGAAGAATTAAATCATCCACGCTGATGCTCTTTTTCTTTTTCATCATCCTCTTTACCAATTCTCTTCCCCTTGCGAGGGTTTTCTCGTACCTCTCCTTTTCTAACTTTAATTCTTCTTTTATTGTGGGAAGCATGCTCCTATCCATCACATCTCTGAAATTGTTCACATGAATTTCAACAAGATCATAAAGGGAAAACGGAATTTTAAGATCTTTTATTATGTTCAAACTCCTCCTTATGAGCAATCTTGCTAAATACCCAGCCTGAATGTTCGATGGAATAATTCCATCTGTAAGCATGAAACTCAAACTTCTTGTATAATCCACAAGTGTGTATATTTTCTGTATGGGCACAATGTAGCGATTGTAATAATCCCGTGTTATTCCTGCAATTTTCACAAATTCCCCCACAAATTTCTTTTCACCCATTACCTCTATTTTTGGGGAATGGTACGCAAGTTTCAGAAGAATTTCATCTTCCTTTTCTCCTCTCTCAATCTTTGCTTCTTCCATAAGCATGGAAATCATATCTGGATAAATTGCATCGTAAATTGTCGGGCTCATCCTGGAAACCCACACAAATCTCTCTAACCCGTAGCCCGTATCTACGATTTTCAAAGGCATTTCTGAATACTTTATTCCATCAATCTCCACATCGCCGTTGGAGTCTTCACGAAGGTTCATAAAAACAAGAGTTGCCAACTCCAAACCTCCAACTATAACCTCAAGACTCGCTCCCGCGTTTCCTCCACCAAACCACGGATGTTCCTTCAGCACGATATCCTCTTTCTTAGCGCCCAGAGATTGAAGGAATTCTATCGCATACCGCACTGTTTCATCTTTCCAGTAAACGAATTTGTCCTTGTAGTTGAATGCATGGTGGGCCATCATCTCAAAACCCGTTAAATGCCTACCTGTCTTTCCCACGGAATCGATGTCAACCATCCTTATGCATGGTTGCGAAATAACTAAGGGATTCGCCGGAGGTTCAACTAAACCCGATGTCACGTGTGGCTGAAAATCGTAAATGGACGCGTTAACCAAGAATACATCATCGCGCCATCTTGCTACTACGGGATATCTTTTTATCGGTGTGTGTCCCCTTTCCCGGAAGAAATTGATGAATGTGTCTCTCATCTCCTTAATCCCATACTCCCTTTTGAACATCTGCTCCTTCAGAAATTTGTACTCCCCACAGGGCGATTCGGTACAGGTATCCCGTGGTACGGAACTCCAGAAATAGGCGCCGCATTTTTTACATTGATACCTTTTAAATCCTTCGTTACGGAGATATTTGATATTTAACTCCCGGCTCATAAGTTCGTCAACCTGCATTGATTTTGTGAATGCCCCGATGTTATTAAATTTTGCCTTTTTATAACTTAGAACATCTTCTCGTGATAACAACATCGGCGCCTGTGTTGAGAATGTTCTTCACCACGATGTCCCCGATTTCCTTGGGTGCTTCAACCTCAACCTCGCTTAAAAACCTCATCGCATCTCGTAGCAACTTCTTTGGTATTGGCTTATCTGTTTTGACTGAAACCACGGGCAAATCGCCATTTCTACATGGAACAACTGTTATAAGAGTTCTTTTTAGATTCAAATATTCTTCTTTTCCGTATTCCTCACTTTTTGTATAATCTTCTCCCTCAGCCTCCAGAATTGTGGGATTTTCAATTTTTATGCGGATTTTGAATCTGAACATCTCCGAAGCTCTTGCCATCGGAATTCCATGAATAACGTTGCCGTTAAGTATTATTTTTGCATCTCTAATCTCTTTTTTTATCCTTCCATACAAGAAAAATGGTTCATCGCCAACTACCCTCTGAGGAATGAAGTATCTTATGTACTTTCCTGCGATGATTTCCCGCATGTTTTTTGGTATAAGTTTCCTAATGTACAGATCCGCACCTCTCGCAGCTGTTTCTCCTTGCTCCACAGCGTAATCCACGAGATCATTAATCATCACACAGTTTCCGGCAGCGAAGATCCCACTTACACTTGTCTGGAAATATTCATCCACAATCGGCCCTCCCGTTTTCTCATCCATTTCCGCTCCAATCTTTTTAAGCTTTTTCACCTTTGGAATCAAGCCGGCGGCGATTATCACTGTATCGCATTCAACCCACCTCCTTTCTCCCGTTCTCAGATTTTCCACCAGCGCTTTTTCGACCCTTTTTCTTCCTCTTATTTCCACTACCCTGTGCTCCAGAAGAAGAGGAATATCAAAATCGTAGAGGCATTGAGCAACATTTCTCATAGACCATCCGGGATGAGGAAGGATTTCAACCACGCCCACAACTTCACAGCCTTCAAGTGCGAATCTTCTGGCCATTATTAAGCCTGCATCCCCCGAGCCAACTATGAGAATTCTTTCCCCCGGAAGAATGCCGTATAGGTCCATCATAGCCTGCGCTTCACCCGCTGTGTATATGCCCGAGGTTCTATCCCCTAAAATTCCTATTTCGAATCTGTTTTTCTCTCTTGCTCCCGTGGCAAATATTACGGCTTGCGCCTCGATTTCTTTTATTCCTTCAGATGTTGTTAATTTCATCTTTTTATTTCTTCCATTTTCAATCTTTTCAAGGTATGAGTTGAGAAAAATCTCAATGTTCTCCTTTTCTATTTTTCTTACCAATCTATCCGAAAATTCTCCTCCCGTCAAGTTCTCTTTGAAGTAATGCAATCCGAAGCCGGTGTGGATGCTCCGTAAGAGAATTCCACCGAGACGCTCAGAGGATTCTACGAGCGCAACCCTGTAACCGAATTCGGAAGATTTTAAAGCAGCGGCCATACCTGCCGGACCACCGCCAACAACCACAATGTCAAATTTCATTTTGATTCCCTCCTCAAAATGGTTTTGATATCCCCTACGCCAATTTCAGAACCCTCGCCTTTGAGTTGGACCTTCCAGAGAGGAATTCCAAGTTCTCTCGATAAAATTCGCGCAATTCTTATTCGGCAGAAGTTTCCCTGACAGCGACCCATCATAGCCCTTGTTCTCAATTTTACTCCATCCAGGGTTGTGGCACCTCTCCTTATCGCTTCCAAGATTTCGTATTCACTCACCATCTCGCACATGCAGACAATTTTTCCGTAGGGAGGATTTTTCTTTATCTCTTTCTCTCTTTCCTCATCACCCATCTTTGCAATTTTTTTTATTCCTTCCCTTATAGGATTCCATTTTTTCTTCCTCTCCAATCTCACGCCCACCTCTCGAATTATTTTTTCGACTTTTTCCGCAATGGCCGGAGCGGAAGTTAATCCCGGGGAACGAATTCCCGCGACATTTATAAATCCCCATGGCTCCTCGTATCCTTCGATTATGAAATCCCCGTGTGGGGGCTCGGCTCTCAATCCAGAAAATGTCCTTATAACCATATTTTTAGGGGGGAGTCTTCTAACGATTTTCTGCGCATTTTCCCATGCGAAATCAAGACCTTCCTTCGTATTCCCTAAATCCTCCTTATCTTCCACATCCTGAGCGTTTGGGCCGAGCATCAAATTTCCATCCACGGTCGTGGTTACTACAACTCCCTTGGATTTTGGTGTGGGGGTTGGAAATAAAATGCGGGATACTTTGGGATACGAATCTTTGTCGAAAATCATATATTCTCCCTTTCGTGGTTTTATTTGAAAATGATTTATCCCGATCATTTTTGATATTTCGTCTGCATGAATGCCGGAGGCGTTTATCACGACATCCGCCTGTAACTCCGAGCCATCGCTTAATCTCACGCCTTTTACTTCCCCTTTCTTCACCCTTATACCTCTTACCTCTCTCCTGAATATGAAACTTGCACCGTTTTCAATGGCATTTTCCATGAGGGCGAATGTGGCTTCGTATGGCGAAACTTTACCCGCGGTGGGAGCGTATAAAGCAGCGATGATCTCTTCATTCAGATTTTCCTCCAAATTTCTGAGTTCCTTTTCGTGTACTATTTTCAAAGAGGGCACACCGTTTCTCTCGCCCCTCTTTTTCAACTCCTCCAAAATTTTCATCTCCTCCTCATTCTTCGCAACTACCAGAGAGCCGGGAAAGGAGGCAGGGATGTCAAGTTCTTCAATCCAGTTTCTCCACATTCGATTTCCCTTCGGACATAATTCCGCACGGAGAGGATATTTATTAGGATCATCATCGTAGCAGGCGTGAATTAAACCCGTATTGGCCTTGCTCGTTCCGAATGAGGCGTCCGCCTCTTTCTCAACCACGGTTATTCTGAGATTTTCGTACTTTGATAATTCTCTCGCAATTCCACACCCTATGATTCCAGCACCGATGATCACAATATGCATAGGAACCGCAATGGCCTTTGCGTATAAGTAATTATCATGAAATCAGAAAATGAGGTGGAAAAAGAGATTTATATAGAACTTGTAGCTTTAACTGGTAAAAACAGAAATAATTAATCAACTTTTTATGAATTTTGCTTATAGTTCTGAGATCCAATACTGTCGCATAGAGAATTACAAAATTTTTTAATAATCAAAGGTAATGCTTTCTGTTCGGGGAGGTGATTCCCCATGTGCATCCCTAAAAAGAAGAAAAAAGTAGAAGAGGAAGAAGAATACAAAGAAGAAGAGAATGAAGAAGAACCTGTGTGGGAAGAAAGTGGAGATGACAGCTGGTAGACAAAGAAAGAGGTGAGAGAAATGATAAATGACAAAAAGAAGAAGAAAAAGAAAAATCCTGAGAAAAAGCCTGAGTAAAAATATATGAGCAAAAACCAATTGTTTACAATTCTTCCATCTCTTTTTTTATGGTCATTATTCATCTCTTCTTTTCTCTTTAAATTGCCTTTAATATGAGTGTTCCTATAACCTTAAATATCATCGCTCCATATTTGAGGATATGGAGTACAGGCTTATAGCTGAAACTTATAGCAAAATTGAAGGGACGACAAAAAGGCTTGAGATGACTGATTACCTTGTGAAGCTTCTCAAAAAAACACCGAGCAAAATAATTGATAAGGTTGTGTACCTTACACAGGGCAAACTTTATGCCGATTATATGGGTGTGGAATTAGGGCTCGCTGAAAAACTGGCAATGAAAGCTATAGCAAAGGCTACTGGTTTGGAAGAAAAAAGATTGGGTGATACACTCCAAAAACTTGGAGATTTAGGATTAGTTGCGGAGGAGGCAACAAAGAAAAAAAAGCAGACTTCACTTTTTGCCTTCGAGAAAAAGGAGAAACTCACAGTGGAAAAGGTATACGAGAACTTTGAGAAGATTGCTCGTTCTTCCGGGCAGAGAAGTCAGGAAAGAAAGATTAACCTTCTTGCGGAACTTCTCAATCTTGCGGAGGGGATAGAGGCAAGGTACATAATCAGAACAATAGAGGGTAAGTTGAGGCTGGGGATTGCGGACATGACGATTTTAGATGCTTTATCTATAGCCTTTGGAGGGAGCAAAGAACTTCGCAAGGAAATTGAAAGGGCTTACAATATCCATCCAGACTTGGGATTCATAGCGAAAAAATTGGCAGAGGAAGGAATGGAAGGAGTGAGAGATATAAAAATTCAGATAGGCGTTCCTATTCGTGCCATGCTCGCAGAAAGGCTACCCTCACTTGAAGAAATCTTGGAAAAGATGGGGGGAAAAGCGGCTTTCGAATATAAATACGATGGAATGAGAATTCAAGCACATGTAGGTAAAGAAAAGACATATCTCTATTCCCGCCGCCTTGAGAATCTAACGGGACAGTTTCCTGATGTTGTTAAAGCCATAAACGAAGCATTTAAAGGAGAGAATGGAATATTTGATGGTGAAGCAGTGCCTGTGGATATAAATACTGGCGAGCTCTTACCATTTCAGATGGTTTCCCACAGAAGAGGTAGAAAGTACGACATTGAAAAGGCCATGGAAGAAATACCAGTGGTGCTGTTTACGTTTGATGTTCTCTACCTCAACGGGGAGAATATGACAGTAAAGTCCTATCCAGAAAGAAGAAAAGCATTAGAAGAATGGATAGAAGAAACGAATCGTGTGAAATTTGCGCACAGAATTGTTTCCGACAATATAGATAAAATAAAAAGATTCTTCAACAAGGCTATTGAAGATGGTTGCGAAGGTCTTGTGGCGAAGAATATAGGTGAGGAGAGCATTTATCGTGCCGGAGCAAGAGAATTTTTATGGATCAAATATAAGAGAGATTATCGGGCAGAAATGGCAGATACTACAGATTTAGTTGTTGTTGGGGCATTTGCAGGCAAAGGAAAAAGAAAGGGTACGTATGGAGCGCTTTTGATGGCCGCTTACAATCCCGATGGGGATAGATTTGAAACCGTATGTAAATTAGGAAGTGGCTTTACAGATGAGCAGCTTGCAAATCTTCCAAAAATGTTCGAAGGATACAGAATAGAGAAGAAGCATCCCCGGGTTTGGAGTGAAATTGAAGCGGATTACTGGTTCATACCTAAGATCGTTCTCGAAATCAGAGGTGCGGAAATCACATTAAGCCCAACTCATACCTGTGCAAGAGATGTTATAGAGAAGGAAAGTGGTTTGGCAATAAGATTTCCGAGGTTCACAGGAAGATGGAGGACGGATAAAAGTCCGGAAGAGGCCACAACAACTAAGGAATTAGTGGAGATGTATCGTAATCAGGTGAAGAAGATAACGTGACTGTTGATATAAAGTTAGAACGAACCTTTGAATTTATTAACCTTGATACTATTAACCGATTCGGTGATAAGAAATGAGAATTCTCACTCCTGATGGTGAGGAGAGAGAGATGCGTGCTGTCTGGTTTGATGATGGTATTGTGAAGATGATAGACCAGAGAAAACTGCCTGCAAAATTTGAGATCTTTGAAGCAAAAAGTGTTGAAGATGTAGCTTATGCAATAAAGGACATGGTTGTTCGAGGAGCTCCTGCAATTGGAATAACAGCAGCATATGGAATGGCGCAGGCTGCATTGCAAAATCGTGGCATAAATGAAGCCTACAAGATTCTTCGTGATACAAGACCCACGGCGCATGACCTTTTTTATGCCCTTAATCTTATGAGGGATGCAATAAAAAATGGAGGAGACCCAGTAAGCATGGCAGAGAAATATGCAAATGATATAATTGGAAGGTGCGAAAAAATTGGAGAGCATGGTGAAAAATTGATAAGTGATGGATATAAAATACTAACCCATTGCAATGCAGGTGCTTTGGCGGTTGGAGACTGGGGAACAGCAACTGCTCCAATTCGTAAAGCACACAGAAATGGAAAAAAGATATTTGTGTGGGTTGATGAAACTCGTCCAAGATTGCAGGGTGCGAGGCTCACGGCATGGGAGATGGTGCAGGAAGGTATAGAGCATGCGATAATTGCCGATAATGCTGCGGGTTACTTTATGCGAAAGGGAGAGATTGACATGGTTATAGTGGGAGCAGATAGAATTGCAATGAATGGAGACGTGGCTAATAAAATAGGAACATATGAAAAAGCGGTGGTGGCACATGAGAACGGCATACCCTTCTACGTTGCAGCCCCTATAAGCACATTTGATTTCTCGCTGAAAAGCGGGGATGATATTCCAATTGAAGAGCGCACGGAGGAAGAAGTTCTCTTCTGCAGGGAATGTAGAATTGCTCCCAAAGAGAGCAGAGCTAGGAATCCAGCGTTTGATGTCACACCAGCAAAGTACATCACGGGAATAATAACCGAGATGGGTATCTTTAGGCCTGATGAGATTGAAATATTGAGGCGATAGGAATGAACGAGATTTATGAATTCGCACTGAGCGATCTTGACCTCAAAAACAAATTGATACTCGATGCTGCGATTGGCGCAGGTTATGCAACACGAATATGGGCGGAGAAAATTCATAAGGAAGGCGGAACATCAAAAATCATCGGGGTGGATTCCTTTGACATACCCGGTGAGGATGAAGATTCGTGGAAAAAGGAAATTGAGGAGAGACTGGGTAATTTAAAAAGATATGTGGAAATAAGAAAGGCGAACATCTTTAATTTAGATTTTTTAGGCGATGAATCTGTGGACATAATTAACTGTGATGATACCCTTGTTTTCCTGAATCCCAAACCCCTGAAGGTTCTTCAGGCATTAAAAGAATTTAAAAGAGTTCTGAAAAAGGGTGGAATTTTGGTAATCATTACAGAATTGCCACTTAAGGATAGAAAGGAGGGACAGTGGCTCAGATGGAATTTTGCCAAGGGTATTTACGGAATGAATGGCGAAATTTGGTCAGCGGAGATAGAGCCTGAAGAACTGAAATATGCGTTGGGGCTTCTCAATTTTGAGATTTGTGAGGAGAAGAAATTTGAGGCAAAAAGGAGTGTGAGGTATGAGGCTACGATGAATGAGTGGCTGAGAATAATGATAAATTACGCGGATGAACTGCCATACTCCGAGAATTTCAGAAAATGTGTGAAAGAAGAGGCAGGGAGGATATATGAAAAGGTCAAAGAGGATGGATACCTTATGTCTTCACCTTACTATGTGATAAAAGTCAGGAAAAAATAAATTGCTTATTCTTTTTCATGGTATTCTCCATTATTCCGATTTTCGCCCTTTAAATATTCTATGAAATCCTTTTTCAGTCCACATCCAATACATGGCGAATGCGGCAACAGCAGCTGCACCAATTACCACACCATACTGGAACATGCAATTTTTTGGGATTATATTGGTGCCTATAAGCTCGAAATTCCAGTAATAAGAATAAAACTGCCTATCCCCTTTCAATATGACGCCTGTAGAGTAATCCACAAAAATATCCATAGCAATATCAATCTTTTCATACATGTATTCAAGGGCCTCGTAACTGTTGTTGTTTACCATAATCCTCTTATTGCCAATTAGATGAAATGTGAGATTGAAAAGAGTAATATTACTTGCACCTATTTTTTCATGGGGAATCGCAGGGAAATTGTATGGATTCTTAACATTCTCAACATAAGTGGTATTCTCCCATGTATCATTCGGATAATGAATAAAACGTGCATATGTCATCATACTGTTATGTACTGATTGGACTGAATATGTAATTGTGTAATTAATAGGCCCACTGATCCTATACTTTAAATACGCTCCCTGAAATGCGTATGGTTCCATATTACAAGAGGATAGAATAGCGTATATGAAAACCCCTAAAAGCGCTATCACGATTATAAAAGCAGTTAACTTAACCCATTTTCTGCTCACAAAACTTATATCCATGATTACCTTAATAAAGGTTTCTCAATGATTTATATACTCAAAAAATTTTCACAGGCTATATGTCAGGGAATGGGTGAAAGCTTATATAGAAGAATTATTTTACCCAAATTGAGGTGATGAAAAATGATGGCAGGTCAGCCAATTCTTATACTTAAGGAGGGAACAAAAAGAGAAACGGGAAAAGATGCAATAAAGAATAACATAGCAGCGGCAAGAGCAATAGCAGATGCAGTGCGCACAACTCTGGGCCCGAGGGGCATGGATAAGATGTTAGTAGATTCTCTGGGAGATGTCGTGATCACCAACGATGGTGTAACAATTCTCAAGGAGATTGACGTAGAGCATCCCGCAGCGAAGATGATGGTCGAAGTCGCAAAAACACAGGATAGCGAGGTGGGTGATGGAACCACAACAGCTGTGATCTTGGCAGGGGAGTTGCTGAAGAACGCTGAAGAGCTAATAGACCAGAATGTGCATCCTACAGTGATAACATCTGGCTATCGGAGGGCTGCTGAAAAGGCGAAAGAAATTTTAGATACTATGGCGAAGCCAATAACCTTAGATGATGATGAAATACTCAAGAAGGTTGCAAAGACCGCACTGAGTAGTAAGAGTGCAAGTATGGAAAAGGAGCATTTAAGCGATATTGCAGTTAAGGCAGTGAAGAGAATTGCGGAGAAGGTAGGGGATAAATGGGTAGCGGATGTGGATGCTATCCAAGTTATAAAGAAGCAGGGGGGTGCCATAGACGATACAGAGCTCATCGATGGAATGATAATTGATAAGGAGAAGGTACATCCCGGCATGCCTAAAGTTGTGGAAGATGCGAAAATAGCATTGGTCAACGTTGCTCTTGAGGTTAAGAAGCCGGAAATAGATGCAAATATTCAGATAAAGGATCCGAATATGGTTCATGCATTCTTGGATGAGGAAGAGAAACTTCTTCGAGATATGGTTGAAAAAATAAAGAATAGTGGAGCAAATGTTGTGCTATGTCAGAAAGGTATTGATGATCTCGCCCAGCATTTCTTGGCAAAGGAAGGAATTTACGCAGTTCGGAGAGTGAAGAAAAGTGATATGGAGAAGCTTTCAAGGGCAACCGGAGGAAGAATAGTAACGAATTTAGATGATCTCAGTGCGGAGGATTTAGGACACGCAAAGCGTGTTGAAGAACGAAAAATTGGCGAAGATAACATGACGTTTGTCATGGGCTGTGATAATCCCAAGAGTGTAAGTATCCTGATCCGTGGAGGTACCGAGCACGTTGTGGATGAGGTGGAGAGAAGCATCAAAGATGCCCTTCATGTGGTGGCCAAAACCATCGAAGATGGTAAAGTGACTACCGGTGGCGGATCAAGCGCCATAGAGATTGCATTGAAACTCAGAGATTACGCTGCGAGTGTAGGAGGAAGGGAACAGCTTGCCATAGAGAAATTCGCCGATGCATTAGAAATTATCCCAAGGAGTCTGGCTGAGAATGCTGGACATGACCCCATAGACATACTGATAAACATCAGAAAGGCACATAAAGAAGGAAAAATAAATTACGGTGTAAATGTGTTCACAGGAGAAGTTGGAGATATGGAGGCTATGGGTGTGATAGAGCCTCTGCGTGTTGGAAAGCAGGCAATTGATAGCGCCACCGATGCAGCGGTTATGATTTTGCGTATCGACGATGTGGTTGCCTCTAAGGGAGAATCCAAGCCCGGTGGCAAAAGCAAAGGCGAAGAAGGTAGTAGTGAGGATTAAACCTTTTATCTCTCTTAATTTTTCTATGGTAAACATATCTTTTAAATAGACGCATATTCTTCATGATCAGTGAGGTGATTGATGTGTGGAACGGTCCACTTAAAAAAATAGATACATTCAGATGGGAGATTCCGAAGGATTACAAGGAGGGTATGAATGTGCCGGGAATAATTTTTGCATCGGAAAAGATGATCCAGCAGATAAAGAAAGATAATGCTCCTGAGCAGGTGGCAAATGTGGCAACTCTTCCCGGGATAATCAAAGCGAGTATGGCTATGCCAGATATTCATTGGGGCTATGGATTTCCTATAGGCGGCGTGGCAGCCTTCAGCGAGGAGGATGGAGTAATCTCTCCTGGAGGAGTCGGTTACGACATAAACTGCGGTGTGAGATTGCTCACTACAAATCTTAATGAGGAGGATGTTCGTCCAAAATTAAAAGAACTTGTGGATACCATTTTCGTTAATGTTCCGTCTGGCGTAGGAGAAAAGGGGAAATTGAGGTTGAGTTTTCAGGAACTGAACGAAGTTCTTGATCGTGGCGTGAAATGGGCTGTTGAGAATGGATTTGGATGGGATGAAGATTTGGAAAGAATAGAGGAAGGTGGCTCAATAAAATATGCCAACCATGAACTTGTAAGTGAAAAGGCGAAAAAAAGGGGAGCACCTCAATTGGGTACACTTGGCGCCGGAAACCATTTTCTTGAAGTTCAGAGAGTGGACAAGATATTCTTGCCTGAAATCGCAAAAAAATTCGGAATTACGCATGAGGGGCAGGTAACAGTTATGATTCACACAGGCTCTCGGGGTTTAGGACATCAGGTTGCCACAGATTATATCCGTGTTATGGAAAGCGCCGCAAGAAAGTACGGAATAAAACTTGTAGATAAGCAACTTGCCTGTGCACCTATCAAGAGCAAAGAAGCGGAAGATTACTTCATTGCAATGTGCGCTGCCGCTAATTTCGGTTTTACAAATCGTCAGCTAATAATGCACTGGGTTCGTGAATCTTTCGGGAAAGTATTCCATGAGGATCCCGAAGATTTAGGGATGCATCTTGTTTATGGGGTGGCACACAACATCGCTAAGAGAGAAGAGCATATCGTAGATGGAAAGAGAATGGTTGTTTACGTGCACAGAAAAGGTGCAACAAGGGCATTTGCAGCAGGTAGAGAAGAATTAACCTCGCTTTACAGAGATGTGGGACAGCCAGTCTTAATTCCGGGGGATATGGGAACGGGATCTTATATCCTTGTTGGAACAAAGAAGGCGATGGAAGAAACGTTCGGTTCCACATGCCATGGTGCGGGTAGGGTCATGAGTAGACATGAGGCGTTGAGGCATTTCAGAGGAGAGGAGATAAAGAGAGAACTGTGGGAGAAGAAAAGGATTTATGTGAGAAGTGCCAGTAATAGAGTTGCGGCAGAGGAAGCGCCCGATGCCTATAAGGATATTGATGAAGTTGTTCGTGCAGTTGAAGGGGCGGGAATTTCAAGAATTGTGGCGAGAATGAGACCTTTAGGTGTGGTGAA
>WALH01000020.1 GCA_015522935.1 DHVE2 group archaeon
GCTTCATCATGCCATACATAGCTTCGCTCGCTTATGGGTGTGCCATTGTAGTACCATCCGGTGATTATCTTTACCCAGTAGCCTTTTATCTCTTTTCCATCAGGGATGTTGTCCCCATCCACATCTGGGATTGTACAGTATTTTATGGCCGTGTCATTTATGGTTTCATTGTCCCAGCCGGGATGCACTTTCTTCAACTTCTTCTGCCAGTAATGGTATTCCGCTCCGTCGTTTATACCGTCGTGATCCGTGTCATTTTCCTGAATATTGAGCCCGTGCCTGTATTCGAATATGTTGCTCAATCCATCGTGATCTAAATCTCCATTCGCATCCGCGGGATTGAACGGATCAAGGTGATTCTGGAGTTCCACACTTGTTAGGATGGAATCATTATCGTCGTCGGTGTCGTAGATGTCGGGAATATTTAGACAAAGCAATAAAACTCCCTCCTACAATCTATTTGTATGCTTTGCTTCTCTTTTCGATTTTTACAATAGTGATTCTTCTTTCTGCAAATTCAACCTTATACACGATTCGCCAATCACCAAACCTGATTCTGTATGTGTTCGGCAATCCCTTGAGCTTCTTCACATCGTATTTATCCGCTGGCACAGGCTCGTTTTCCAGTACATCTAAAAGTTCAACAATCTTTTCTTTTAATTCCTTCGGTGATTTTCTTGCACCTTTTCTTGCTCTGTTGCTCACAATGATTTCAAACATAAGAACTATTCACCCAGCAGCTCTTTTACAAATTCCTCCTTTGTTACATACTCTCCCCTTTTAACTTCGTTGAGAATTTCCATGATTTCCCTTCTTTCCTCATCGGTTATTTTCTCCTCCTCAATGTACCGAGATATTAAGAACGCCAGCTGCATTTTTATTTCCTCTATGTCCTTCTTTATCTCTACCATCTCACCCGCTTCCATACTTCACCTATCACCTACTTCTATTTTAAGGTTTTCGCTCTTTCTTCCACCTTTCCTACTCCCATTTCTGTACCCAGATTAAAAATTGTAGCAATAAAAAGGATATTCACAAAGAGCAGAATAAAGCCAAGTTTGGCACTGTTCTGCAACTTTTTTACCTTCTTATCCTCTTCCCTTCCTATGGCATTTAAATGTTTGCACAGAAATCACTATAAAAAGGAAAATGAGAAAAATAGAGAATCTGCGAATCGTAAGAGGTTCTGGATTCTGTTCTATCCGTCGATCTCCAAATTTCTATGGTGTAAAAAAACCATCCATAATATTGCGACTTGTGTAAAAATCCTATCAATGACTGAGGAAAAATCTAAATGGAAGATGAGCATGCATATCCGATGAGTTTCAGCCTGAAAAATCGTCTGATACTGTTCCTGCTTATTGTGATATCGCTAATATTATTTGGAAGTGCCGGATATGCTGCCATAAAAATTTATGTGGAGCACGAGCATGTGACATTCACCGATGCAATTTATTTCAGTGTGGCAACTATATCCACGCTGGGACATTATCCGTCAGGAGTTGGATTCAAGAGCACTATTGGAAAGTGGTTCACAATACTTTACCTAATTTTCGGCCTGGCCATCATATTTGGGGGTGTGCAAACTATAATAGGCCCCTGGCTGGAGATGAAAATAAGAAGAGCGGAAAGAGGATGGGCTAAGCCAATTCCCAAGGATGCTCATATTGTAATCTGTGGCTATAATGAAATTGCAAATTATCTTGTGAAGAGGCTTGATGTAATAAATATTCCATACGTGATTGTAGATGAAAATCCCCCGCTCAATATCCCGCATGTGAGGGGGAATCCCATCGAAAGCAGATACTTAAGAGATGCCAATGTGGACAGGGCGGTGGCGGTGGTATCTCTTATGGATAACACAAGCAATGCGCTCATAGCCCTTTCTACCAAGAGGATAAATCCTAAGATAAATGTGATAAGTGTATTAGATGAAAATAGCAACAAAGAGGTTTTGAAAAAAGCGGGAGCGGATGTGGTTATATCCCGAGCTGATATAATTTCGAAGTATCTTAATCTATGGCTCCGGGGAAATATGAGAGAAGAAGGGAGTAGAATACAGGTACGAAGGATGGATGTTGATAAGAACTTAGCTGGAAAGAAAATAGCCGATGCTAACCTGCGAAAAAAGCTGGGAACAATCATAGCGGTGTACAGAGGTAAAAAATTGATTGTGGACCCCCCGGCAAACTTTGTGCTAAAGTCTGGAGATACACTCATCTACTTAGAAGGGGGTGCGGCAAGTTGATTATATGTGGATATAACAGTGTGACCCGGAATCTGCAGGGAAAATTTGTGGATTTCAATGTGCCTAATGATGTAAACTCTGTACGAGGGGACCCGACAAATGCGGATACCCTTAGGAGAGCAGGGATAGAAAAGGAAAGTATCCTTATAGCTGCCACAGGCAATGATGCTGAAAACATATATATTGCACTGATTGCCAAAGAGCTTAATCCCCAAATAAAGGTGGCAGTAGTGCTGAAAAATGACGCTCATGTAGATAACGCCAGAAAGGTTGGAGCTAATTATGTTCTTTTGGAAAGTGAGGTTGTGGGTAAAGAAATATTAAAATCCCTTCTATCGCCCATGATAGCGGATACGATGATGCAAATTGTTGTTTCTGATATAATCAATTTCTACTCTGCCCCCTTACCGAAGATTTATAGAAATAAAAGATTGAAAGACACGGATATACGAAAGAGGTTTGGAACAGTAATTGCAATCAAGAGGAAAAATAGGATAATAAGAAATCCAAATCCGGAAACTGTTTTGCAAGAGGGAGATATACTGATTTTTCTGAGGAAATCGTGAATGTTAGAAAATAATGGGGGCCATGGCGTACTCTTCCTTCATAGGATAAACTTTAAATACATTCTGTATATGTAGCCCGTGCCCCAATGGGCCTGTAGCTCAGCTTGGTAGAGCACCTGGCTTTTAACCAGGTGGTCCGGGGTTCGATTCCCCGCAGGCCCGTGCCTCATGAGGTGATAAAAAATGGCAAAATTCAACGTGCTCGAGCACGAGCTTGTTCCGGAGCATTATTTGGTACCAGTAGAAGAGGAGGAAGAAATTTTGAAAAGCATTGGAATTAAGAAGGAAAATCTACCCAAGATACGAAAAAGCGATCCCGTACTTCGTGTACTGGAAAGAAAGTACGGGCACATACCAATTGGAAGCATTATAAAAATAGTTAGAAAAAGCCACACTGCGGGAAGGATAGTAACCTACCGGGTGGTAATAAGAGATTAAAGGTGAAGAGCTATGCGTGCAATTATTGATGCGCTATTTAAAAAAAGTGTCGTGAATCACCATATAGCTTCGTATAACGATCTCATTCCCACTCCGGATAATCCAAACAGTATAATGCAGCAAATAGTGGACTCAACAAAGGTTACGGATGAGGATCCACCGGGAGTTATGACCCTTGATCCCACAAAGACGGGAGGGAAGATAGTTAGAATAAGATTTGGTAGAAGAAAGGACGAGAGCGCCATATCCAGAACCAATTCAGGTACGATAAGTATAGGGAAACCCCTGATAAAGGAAGCAACAGGTGCCACGGTACAGATAACTCCTATGGAAGCCCGATTAAGGGATTTAAGTTATCTTGCACCTCTTTATCTAAGCGTGGTCATAGAGGAATGTGATGATGAGGGATGCACGGAGAAGGAGGAAGAAAAAATAAAAATAGGCGATCTCCCTGTGATGGTAAAGTCCAAGATATGTACACTTCACGAGGACAATATTGATGGGTATCTTGATGAGATTTCAAAGGATAAGGAAATTTTAAGATGGCCATATCGCAAGAAATTGGAGTATGTGGGGGAGGATCCTGATGATCCGGGTGGTTATTTTATAATAGGGGGTAGCGAGAGAGTTTTGGTATCCTTGGAGGATTTAGCTCCAAACAGGGTGCTTGTGGAGAAGGAGGAGAAATATAATACTGTGATTGAAGTTGCCAAGGTATTTTCTCAGCATGAAGGTTATCGTGCTCTTGTGCAGATGGAGAAGAAAGCTGACGGAATGTTAATGGTATCTGTTCCCGCTGTTGCAGGTACGATTCCTCTCGTAATTCTTATGAAGGCTTTGGGCATGGAAAAGGATCAGGATATTTACCGAGCGATAGTGAGTAACGAAAGGATGAGTGTTATAGTTCTTGCCAACATAGAAGAGGTGGAGAACCCGGAATCGTATTTGCCTGGGGGCATAAGAACAAGAAAAGACGCAATAGAGTATCTTGAAAAAAGATTTGCGGCGGGTCAGGCGAGAGAATACAGGGAAAAGAAGATATCCCAGATTTTAGACACTTCTCTCCTTCCTCATCTTGGCGTGGGCAAAGAAGATAGGATAAAGAAAGCTTATTACCTGGGAAGAATGGCGAGGAGAGTTCTCGAACTTCATCTTGGTCTGAGAAAGGAGGATGATAAGGATCATCTGGCGAATAAAAGGCTCAAACTATCCGGTGACCTTCTTGAAGAACTTTTCAGAACAGCATTTGAAGCTCTCATGAAGGATTTAAAGTATCAGTTGGAGAGAACTTACAGCAGAAAGAAGGGAATTAGAGTTCGGGCTGCAGTTCGTCAGGATGTGCTAACGCAGAAAATCATGCATGCCATGAGCACCGGTAACTGGGTTGGGGGAAGAACTGGCGTATCACAGTTATTGGATAGGACGTCTCACATGAGTACATTGAGTCATCTCCGGAGAATTATATCTCCACTAACAAGATCCCAGCCTCATTTCGAAGCGAGGGATCTTCATCCAACACAGTGGGGAAGGCTATGCCCGAATGAAACACCTGAAGGTCAGAACTGTGGTCTGGTCAAGAATGCAGCATTGATAATTGATGTTTCTGAGGATTTCCCTGAGGAAAAGGTTCTCAAAATTTTGAAAACACTCGGGGTCAAGCAGATGGAATATGAGAAGGAGGGATATTCGAGGGTTTATCTCAATGGAAATTTGGTTGGATACATAAAGAATGGTGCAGAACTTGCCAGTGAGATAAGGAGAAGAAGGAGAAAAGGATTGATATCCCATCTTGTAAATGTGAGATATGACGAGAGAACAAATGAGGTGATAGTTAACAGTGATAGAGGGCGGATAAGAAGACCTCTTTTGGTAGTTGAAAACGGGAAGGTAAGGTATAACAGTAGGATAAGGGAAAGTCTCCTTATGGGTAAGATGACGGTGGATGACTTGGTTAAGGAGGGAATAATTGAATGGATTGACGCAGAAGAAGAGGAAAACACATATATCGCAGTTTATGCCTACAACGTTCCTGAAAGATGTGAGAAATGTGGGCGTGCTTTAGGAAGGAACGATGTGGAGTGGGTCAATCCCGGAGAAGATAAAATAATACTGAAATGCAAGCACTGCGGCCATACATTTGAGGTTCCATCTCTCCTGACGGAAGAGCATACACATTTAGAAATAGATCCTCTCCTTATTTTAGGTGCGATTGCAGGATGCATACCATATCCCCATCATAACTCTTCACCTCGTATAACGATGGGTGCGGCGATGATGAAACAATCTCTGGGCTTAACAGCGGCAAATTATCGTCGTCGCCCGGATACAAGGGGACATCTATTGCATTATCCTCAAGCTCCTTTAGTTAAAACGAAGACAATGGAGTTTGTGAACTTCATGCGTAGACCGGGAGGTCAGAATGCTGTTGTTGCAGTTCTTTCGTATCATGGCTACAATATGCAGGACGCAATTGTGCTGAATAAGGCGGCTGTGGATCGCGGATTCGGAAGAAGCACATTTTTCAGGACATACAAATCCGAAGAGCGAAGATATCCAGGTGGGCAGGAAGATAGGTTTGAGATTCCGAGCCCTGATGTTCGTGGTGCAATGACCGAAGATAGATATCGTTATCTCAACGAGGATGGAATAATCTCTCCTGAGATGTATGTGAAAGGTGGGGATGTGCTCATAGGTAAGACTTCACCTCCGAGATTCCTTGATGAAGAAATGGAACTTCTCGGCCCACAGAAAAGAAGGGAAAGCAGTGTTACTATGCGTCCCGAGGAGGAGGGTTGGGTTGATTCGGTCCTGCTAACTGTGAGTGAGAATAATTCTCGCCTTGTGAAGGTCAAGGTCAGAGATCAGAGAATTCCCGAATTGGGGGACAAATTCGCATCACGTCACGGTCAGAAAGGAGTTGTAGGAGCCATAGTGCCTCAGGAAGATATGCCTTTCACGGAAGAGGGAATAATTCCGGATCTCATAATCAATCCTCATGCAATACCATCAAGAATGACTGTTGGACATGTTTTGGAAATGATCGGCGGAAAAGTTGCATCCCTTGAAGGTAGATTTGTGGATGGAACTGTGTTCAGTGGAGAGCCTGAAAAGGCACTTAGAGAAGCGCTTGTGAAGCATGGATTCAAGTACTCGGGGCGGGAAACGATGTACGATGGGATAACAGGTCGCAAAATAGAGGCGGATATATTTATAGGTGTGATTTATTATCAAAAACTGCATCACATGGTTGCAGGTAAGTTCCATGCAAGATCCCGTGGCCCTGTGCAAATTTTAACAAGGCAGCCAACAGAGGGAAGATCACGTCTGGGAGGATTGAGGTTCGGAGAAATGGAGAGAGATACGCTAATTGGACATGGAGCTGCAATGGTTATAAAGGATCGCCTGTTAGACAATTCAGACGGGACAATACTTTACGTATGTGGCAATCCGGATTGCGGGCATGTCGCAATTTATGACAGGAAGAAAGGTATATTGAGATGTCCGGTATGCGGGAACACCACGAATATATACCCGATTGAAACAAGTTATGCGTTTAAATTAATGAGGGATGAACTCGCCTCACTTGGCGTTATTATGCGTTTGAGGGTAGGTGAGATGAAATGAGGGCATTTGGAATAACAAAAAGGATTAAATCCATAAAGTTTGCTTTACTCTCTCCAGATGAAATAAGGAAAATGAGCGCTGTAAAAGTTATAACCGCTGACACATATGATGATGATGGCTTTCCCATTGATAAGGGGCTGATGGATTTACATATGGGTGTTATTGAGCCTGGATTGAGATGCAAAACATGCGGTGGCAAGGTGGATGAGTGCCCTGGTCATTTTGGGCATATAGAACTTGCCATGCCCGTGGTGCATGTGGGATTTGTAAAGAACATAAAGAATTATTTAGATGCAACATGCCCTGTGTGTGGAAGAATAAAATTAACAGATGAGGAAATTGAGATTTACAGGCAGAAAATTGAGGAAGCAAAGAAGATGGGCGCATCCCCAATGCAGCTATTTGTCATATACAAAAAGATTATTGATGAGGCTGCATCACGTCCAATCTGTCCACACTGTGGCGCGGAGCAGAAGAAAATTACATTAGATAAACCAACAACTTTCCGTGAGGAGGGAAGAAAACTCACACCCAAAGAGATACGTGAAAGGTTGGAAAGGATTCCAGATGAAGATTTACCTTTTCTGGGCATAGATCCCAAGACCGCAAGGCCAGAATGGATGATTCTCACAGTTCTTCCAGTGCCGCCTGTTAATGTAAGACCAACAATTACGCTTGAAACGGGAGAGAGGAGTGAAGATGACCTGACGCACAAATTGGTGGATATAATAAGGATAAATCAGAGACTCAGGGATAACAGGGACAGTGGAGCACCTCAACTGATAATTGAGGATTTGTGGGAACTGCTGCAATATCATGTGACCACATATTTTGATAATCAAACATCAGGAATACCCCCTGCAAGGCATAGGAGTGGGAGGCCTTTAAAAACTTTAGTGCAAAGGTTGAAGGGTAAAGAGGGGAGGTTTCGCTCTAATTTATCAGGAAAGAGAGTTAATTTCTCATCAAGAACTGTTATTTCGCCTGAGCCATTTCTATCAATAAATGAAGTGGGCGTGCCTGAAAAGGCCGCAAGAGAACTCACAGTTCCCATAGCGGTAACGGCCTATAACATAGAGAAGATGCGTGAAATTGTTATGCGTGGAACCTCTCCGAAAAGTGAAGACGGTCATTATGTTCCTGGAGCAAACTATGTCATAAGATCCGATGGAAGGAGAATAAGAATAACGGAAAACAATGCTGAAACTGTAGCGAAAAAACTTGAAGTCGGATGGATTGTCGAGCGCCATCTCACTGATGGAGATATTGTTCTATTCAATAGGCAACCATCTTTGCACAGAATGAGCATGATGGGTCATTTAGTTAAGGTTATGCCCTACCGCACCTTCAGATTAAATCTTGCTGTTTGCCCACCATACAATGCGGATTTTGATGGGGATGAGATGAACCTTCATGTGCTCCAGGGCGAAGAAGCAAGGGCAGAGGCAAGGATTCTCATGCTTGTTCAGGAGCATATTTTATCTCCGAGATTCGGTGGGCCAATTATCGGTGGGATACATGATCATATAACTGCCATGTTCCTTCTCACACACAAAAATCCCAAATTCACGAAGGAGGAAGCAATCCACATTCTTTCATACCTTAACTATGACAAGCTTCCAGAGCCCCATATTGAGAATGGAAAGGAGTATTACTATGGAAAAGATCTTTTCTCTTTGATTCTTCCGAAGGGTCTGAATATGGAGTTTAAAAGCAAGATATGCGATCCGGCTGTGTGCAAAAATAAATGCGTGCACGAGAAATGCCCAATAGATGCATATGTTGTTATACGAGATGGAAAACTTGTGGCGGGGACAATAGATGAGAATGCTATAGGCTCATTTAAGGGTAAACTATTGGATAGGATTGCAAAGATGGGAAGTGATGTAGCAAGGAAATTTATAGATGATATGACACGTCTTGCTGTGGGGGTGATATCATATCGGGGTTTTACGTCTGGAATTGATGATGAAGACATCCCTGATGATGCCCAGAGGCAGATACTAGCCATAATTCATGAGGCGGAAAATAAGGTGGGAGAGCTTATAGAATCCTACAAGAAAGGCCTTTTGCAGCCAGCACCTGGTAGAAGTTTGGAAGATACACTGGAAATGGAGATAATGGGAGTTCTTGCGAGAGCGAGAGATGAAGCAGGTAAGATCTCTGCCAGATATTTAGGTCTCGAGAATCCATCGGTTATAATGGCCAGAAGTGGGGCAAGAGCATCCATGCTTAACCTCTCACAGATGGCGGGCTCCATAGGACAGCAATCAGTTAGGGGACAAAGATTGCACCGTGGCTATCAGGATAGAACCTTGCCGCATTTCAAGCGTGGTGATTTGGGTGCTAAGGCTCGTGGTTTTGTTGAATCCTCTTACAAAAGAGGATTAAACCCAACGGAATATTTCTTCCATTCCATGGGTGGTCGTGAAGGTCTTGTGGATACTGCAGTTCGCACCTCTCGTTCTGGATACATGCAGAGAAGACTCATAAACGCTCTTGAAGATTTGAAGGTTACAGAAGACAGAATGGTTGTTGATACGGGAGGAAATGTGGTGCAGTTCAAGTATGGTGAGGATGGCATCGATCCAACTAGAAGTAGCTGGGGAGAGAGCATAGATATGGATGAAATTCTGACAGAGCTATTTGGTGAGGACTACCTTCTCAGGAGGAGGAAAAAATGAGCAAAATCGTTCTCATATGGAAGGATAAATCGCAAAATGTAGAGCGTCTCAACTTGAATGCACCTGTTTATTACGCTCTGGATTTTGAGCTTCCAAAGGAATTAGAACCTCCTTTTTACGGATACATAACCCTTCGGGGCAAGGAAGCAAATTACAGGGTGAAGATAACGGAAGCGAAGCCCTACGCACCGATAAAAGACATTTTAAAGAGAAGTAATAAGAATCTGAAAATAATTGTTAAGGTTGAGGAGGTTCAGGAGATAGCATCTATACCTCTTACAGAGTTTCAAAAGAGGGACGGTGAGGAAATAAAACGTGTTTCAAAGTATGCTATAGGGATACTGCCTGAAAAGAAGGAAATAAGGCTGGAGAAGTATAGGGAGATGAGCGAAGAGGAAAGTGAAATACAGAATATTGCAAAGAAATATGGGGTTGAACTACCTTTTTCAGTGCTGGAGAAAATTGTGCATACTCAAAAGGAATATTCTCTACAAAAGAATGAACTCAAAAAGGTGGTTAAGAAGGTTGTTGAGAGGTATAGAAACAGACTTGTTGACCCTCACGAGGCGGTGGGAATTGTAGCTGCGCAGAGCATTGGAGAGCCGGGTACGCAGATGACACTGAGAACTTTCCACTATGCAGGTGTTGCAGAAATGAATGTCACTCTGGGCTTGCCGAGGTTGATAGAAATTGTTGATGCTCGCCGTGAGCCATCTACTCCAATGATGACAATATATCTGAAGGAAGATGTGAGAAATAATGAGGATAAGGTAAAGGAAGTTGCCAAGAAAATAGAGAGCACCCAGATCATGGATGTGGCGGATATAATAACGAGTATTGCTGATATGTCGGTTGTAATACGACCGGATCCTAAAAAGATGGAAGATCGTGGAGTGAAGAAGGAAGATATAATAGAAGCGTTATCCAGAATCAAATTAAAAATATCCGTTGAGGTTGAGGGAAACGATATAAAGATAAAGCTTACTGAACCATCCTACAAGCGACTTAACAGGCTCATGAACGATCTGAGAGCCCTCACGCTCAGGGGAATCAAGGGGATACAGCGAGCTATAGTAAGGAAGACCAAAGACACTGACGAGTGGGTGATTTACACACAAGGATCCAATCTTAAAGATGTTCTTAGTCTTAGGGAGGTGGATGGTAAAAGAACAACTACAAACAACATTTTAGAAATAGCGGATGTTCTTGGGATAGAAGCAGCAAGGAATTCCATAATAAAGGAAGCGAAGGATACTCTGGAGCAACAGGGTTTGAACGTTGATATTCGCCATCTAATGCTTGTGGCAGATATCATGACCTTCAACGGTGTGGTGGAAGCCATAGGCCGTCACGGAGTGGCGGGAGAGAAGGAGAGCGTTCTTGCGAGGGCTGCCTTCGAGATAACTGCAAAGCATCTTCTAACTGCGGGAATAATAGGTGAAGTGGATGAACTTAAAGGTGTTGCAGAAAATATAATAGTTGGACAACCTGTATCTTTAGGCACGGGTGCTGTAACCCTGATATACAAACCTAAAAAGAGGTGATTTAGATGGAGAAAGAAATTGTAGCCAGAGAACTGAAAAAAATAATGAAATCCGGAAAAGTATATCTTGGAATAAAGCAGGCGAGGAAGGCGATAGAAAAGGGAGAGGCGAAACTCTTAATAGTGGCCAGTAATGCTCTGGAAGTCCCCAAAGCAGATGTACCCGTATTGAAATTTGATGGTGATGGATTTGAACTTGGTGCAATGTGTGGTAAACCGTTCAGTGTATCAATTGTCACAATAATATCCGAGGGAGAGAGTAAGATTCTCGGGATGGTGAAAGAAGGATGAACATAAGGTTCAACGCTCAGACGCTGAGATACATATCCATATTTGAAGCTGTCACTGGAGCGGAAGTTAAGGATTGCATTGAGGAGGATAACCTTGTTGTTTTTGTTCTATATCCAAGGAACATCAAGAGGGTGTTGGAGAACAAGGGTGAAAAGATACAGGCAGTAAGAAACCTTATTCGGAAGAATGTAATGGTTGTGGAATACTCTCAAGATGTGGCCAAGTTCACCAAAAATGTGTTCAGGAGATTCAAAGTGAAGAATGTAAGAGTCACAAATGAGGATGAAGGATTCAAAATAGTTGTTTATGTGGATCCAGCAGAGAAAGCAAGGGCTATAGGAAAGGATGGAAGAAATCTGAGACTTGCAAGAGAGATCATAGGAAGGCATTTCAATCTGAAAAATCTTGTTGTGGCATAAAAGGAGGTGATAAAATGAAGGTGTTTATAAAACTGTTTTTCAGTCCAGATGGCCCAAGTCCTCTCGAGATACTTCCGAAAGTTAAAGATTTAGGATTTAAGCCGGTATTCGGAAATTATGACTTGGTAAGAGATGTAAAGGATATAAATGAATATATGAATCTCGTTAAGGAATTACACGAGAGTTTGAGGGGTACCAAGGTGATGTACAACCTGTATTCATCGAAGGAGTAGGTAATCCTGTATAATCTTTCTGTGGTCGAAGGCAAGTTCCGGAAGTGATTTGAGAGAGAAAAACTTTGCCTCGGAAGCATCATCTTTACCCTGCAGCTTTCCGCTCATTCGTACAACTTCAAAAACTATAGTTACAGTATGTCCTCTTGGATCACGTTTAGGATCAGAATACACACCAACAAGTTTCTTTATCTTTACTTTAAGTGAGGTCTCCTCCTGCATTTCACGAATAGCTGCATCTTCCACCTTTTCACCATATTCAACAAATCCACCGGGAAGAGCATAATAACCTTTAAAAGGCTCGTTTTTTCTTTTGATGAGAAGTATCTTTTCTTCTTCTAAGAGAATCATATCAACTGTCAGTGATGGCTGAATATATGGATGCGCAATCACGTGCTTGAATAGCTTGTTGTACCTCTCATATTCTTTTATCAGCTTGATGCCTTCATCGGTCAGTTGCGTGGATCCACCATTCCTCCCTCCTCTTTGAGTGATAACGATCCTCATATTGAGATTTTTCTCTATCTCTTTTATTATTCCCCATGCATGGCGGTATGACATACCCATTTTTTCGCTTGCCTTCCTTATGCTACCCAGTTCTTCCACTAATTTGAGAAGTTGATAGGAACCCTTTCCAAAGATATATCCACCTCCTCCTTCGAACCAGAAACGATAGTTTACTTTCATAGTTTGGTATCACGTGGGATACTTAAATATTTTCCGATGAAAGGCGTTAGGTTTTTATATCAGTATGCACATCATTAATATATGTATGATGGAAGTGTTGAAGATATTATAAGGGACTTGAAAAAGGCTTTAAAAAGCGAGAATATAGAGGATGATGTTAGAAAGATTATAAGGAAATATGGGATGAAAAAGAGAAAAAGGGGTGATTTTGAGATAAGAATTGGAAATTCTTATTATGTGAATGAGAGAAGACCGCACATATCATTAAAAATTTTTGAGCAGATACTTGATAAGAATTATTCCGGATTATGTATAACCAGAACTAATCCAAACAATTTTGAGCTTGGAAAGAAATTTGATAACATTGAATTTTACTGGCTAAGCAGTATGAAGAGTTCTAAATGTCTTTCTCCGGGGGATCTGCCATCCATATTTGCAAGGATAAGGAAGTTTTTAAATGATCATGAAAAGGCTGTTGTGTTTATGGACGGGATTGATACACTTATAATAAATAACGATTTTGGTAAGGTATTAAAATTCATTCAGGGTACAAAAGATGCCATAAGTGAAAAGAGGGGTATACTCATACTCTCCATCAACATGGACGCACTGGGGGATAGACAATGTGCGATGCTTAAAAGTGAGTTGATTGAAATTCCTCAGAAGAGATAAGGAACAATTATTTTTAATAATAAAACTTATCCTGCAATATGAGGTGCTTCATAGCCATAGATATTCCATATTTCGATTCCATCGCTTCCTTACAGAGAAGTATAGAGGGACGTGTAAAATTAGTAGAAAAGGAAAATATACATATCACCCTGAAATTCTTGGGAGAGGCGAGTCACGAAACTTTGGAAAAAATTGAAAAAATTGTGAGAGGATGTATTCCTCAAAAATACAACCTGAGGTTAAAAGGCATAGGTTTCTTCCCTAATGAAAGGTATATTAAGGTCATATGGATAGGCGTGGAGGATAATGGGGAAACTGAGGAACTTATGAAATGTATAGATAAAAAGCTCTCTGTGCTGGGTTTTAAGAAAGAGAAGAATTACATTCCTCATCTCACAGTTGCCAGAGCTAAGGGAAAGATAAAAATAAAAAACGAGAGAGATTTCAGAGAAATGCTCTTTGGTGAGATAACTGTGGAAAAAATTAAAATCAAAAAAAGTACGCTGACGGATAGGGGGCCAATTTATGAGAATTTATCAGTTATCAAATTGGAAGATTAGCCATAATAGCTTCCTTCAATGTTTTCTTTCTTCCCTTTTTCACTTCTCATTTCGATCACATCAATGGCTACAATTACGTTTGTGGGTATTAGTCTTATCTTTCCGCTGAGCTCTCCGTGGGAGTCATCTAACACTATGCATATGGAACTATCTTCGCCAACAGGCACGAATCCACAGAAAGTTCCTGAGCTTCGCTGCATATCTTCACGGGATGTGGCCACATACACAACGCATTTAGATCCTAAGGCAAGAGATTCCAACTTTATCCCTCCATCAACTTGCTTATTCTTTCCACCACTTTCCTGTAATTATCCATTGCTATATCAACGTTAGCCTCAACGAAATTCCACGCCTTGGATAAATTGCCGTACCTTATTCTGTACCCCTTCGTCATTCCTTTCTGCTGTTCTTCAACTAAATCCAGTGATTTTAATTTATTGAGATATCTGTAAAGCGTTGGACGTGTCGTTTTAAGGTATGCGATAAGTTCGTCAGCGCTCCAGTATTTGTCCGGATGCTCTAAAAGAGCTTTAAAAAGTCTAAATCCCGTGTTGTTGACTGCGGATCTGTAATTTTCATCATCGTACCTTATATAGCCTATGGATGTGAGGAAAACAAATAGAAGTCTCTCAATATCTTCGCTTTCTACGGATGGGAGCATCTTTATATGAATCTCAAACATTCTCTAAACACCTCATATCTGCGCCCTCAAAGAGGCGAGATCTTTTTCCAGTTCGTTCTTCTGCTCAGTGAGAGTTTTTATTCTCTCGTTTAGGAATTTTATTTCCTCACGGAGGTCCTCTATTTCCCTATCGTAATCCTTGAACTTTTCTTCTTTCTTGTGAAGTTCATCACTAAGTGTATCCAGTTCTTTCTTTCGTATATCTAATTTTTCCTCTCTCTCGCTAAGAATTCTCGCATAGCCAGCTAACTCACGCTCCTTGTCTATTAACTCTTTTTCCCACTTCTTCAGTTTTTCCTCTTTCTCTGTAAGTTCACTCTCCTTTCTCTCTTCCATTTCCTTCAGCTCTTCTTCCAGCTCTTTCTTTCTTTTTTCCAGATCGTGAACCTCATCCTCTTTTCTTGATATCTCTCGTGCCCTTAGTTCAAGAGTATTTTTCAACTTCTCCAGAGTTTCCTCCCTTTTATCCAATTTTTCCTCTGCTTCAACCCGTTTCTCATCCCACTTTTTCCTCTCATCTTGAAATTCGGTGAGTAGCTTTTCAAGGGAACCACTCTTTGTGTTTATCTCATCTACTATTTTAGTGTTTTTCTCAACGAGTTCTGTTAACCCCTTTTCCTTCTGCTCAAGTCTGCTTTCCCATTCTTTCAATTTTTCCTCTCTTTCGTTGAGTTTTTCTTCCCTTTCCTCGATGCTGTGAAGTCTGCTTTCCATATCGGAAAGACGCTGTAAAAGCTGTGAGAGTTCTTCTTCTTTCACCTCAAGATTCTCCTCCCGCTTGGATATTACATTTTTCAATGTTGTAACTGCTTTTTTGAAATCTTCCATTCCCTTATCCAGATTGTCTATCCCATTCTTCAACTTACTCTGAATCTCCACATACTGGTTAATCATACTCATGGCCAGATCCAGGTAATAACCCGCTTCAGGTATGCTTTTCTTCACGCTCTTTGGTAAGTGGGCCTTAATTTCAGATAGAGTCTTAACTATCATTGGTTTATCTTTTTCTTCCATGCTTATCACCCCCTCATGCTTTTAATTTCATCTTCCATCTCTAAAAGCATCGTTCTCATCTTGGCAATATATGCTTTGATATTTTCCTCAAAAATGTCGAGTTTCTTATCTATCTCACTCAACTCTTCTACCTTTCCCATTGTGTCTTCAACTCTCTCCTCAAATTCGTCGCTTATATCTTCCATTGAATCCTTTAACTGGGAGACAAGCTGATAGGTAGTTGTGTTCAGCTTGGCTGGAAGTGTGCTTAAAGTTTTCTGAATATCCTCAAATGATTCAATCTTCTTTTCAATTTCACCTTGCCTCTTTACTATTTTATCGATTTTTCTGTTGAGTTTTTCAATTTCTACCCTCAACGCCCTTATCTCACCCAGTATCTCATCTTTACCCATATACCCCAATATATTAACAAGGGATTTAAATTTTTACATTTCAGGTGATTTTCATTTCTCACATTTCCCCTATGTAAAAGTGGCCCAGAAAAATATATGCCCCTTTACCTTCAACTTATATATGAAATGTATCCTATCAGCATTGAGTTCTTCTTCAACTCGATTTATCATACTGTTAGAGCTTTGGGGGTATCTGCTGTTTTAATCGCGTATTCAGGGTGGTACTATCTCAGGAGAAGATGAGGTGGATACATAATCTCTAATTTTAATACTTGTCTTTTGGTAATATTACAAATCATCTCAATACGATTGCGTGGGGCATACTAAGATTCGAAATTGCGCATGGTTTACCATTCGCTACGGCTATGATCCCGGTAGGTATATCTCCAAAACTCTCAATCTCCTGACGGCATATATCCTCAATTCTCCCCTTACCTATCTTAGAATAGACGCGTATGGATAGCATTCTCCTTACTATCTCCTCACCTATGCCCGTGGCAACCATAGCACCTTTCTCTCCTGCAAATATTCCCGCCCCGGGAATTGGAGAATCTCCAACCCTGCCCCTGAGGGTTAAACCCGTACCCCCTGTGGATACAGCAGCTGCATATTTTCCATCGAAAAATGCCACTGCACCAACAGTATCTCCTAAAAACTCTTTAAAGAATTCCGGGTGATAATACTCAGGAATCTCACCGTTTTTCAACCTGTTTAAAATTCTATCCCTTTTTTCCATAGCCTTTTTCGTGCTGGGATCGTAGCTTTCATATCCCATCTTCCTAGCAAATTTCACAGCGCCATCGCCCGCTAAAATCATATGCGGGGACTTGAGCATAACATCTCTTGCTACTAAAACCGGATTTTTCACCTTTTCAATGTTTATCACCGCGCCAAAATCTCCTGGAACTATAACAGCGGCATCCATCTGTATGCTTCCATCGATTCTTATGTTTGAGCCTGTGCCTGCGTTGAAAAGAGGGTCGTCTTCCATCAATCTTACCGCTTCTACAACAGCCTCTAAAGGTTCGCTCTTTTCTATAGCTATCTCTGCATACTCTTCCACTTTTCCCATCAGTTCCGGCTTGTTAGATACGCCACCGTGAAGCACAATGATTTTCATAAGGGGTAATCTCACTGCAGATATTTAAACTTCATACTTCTCCAATTTCAATCTTCTCAGAACATTCTCGGCAGCAATCTTCATCACATCGTAAAGCTCAGAAACCTCTGGGCAGTAAGCATGCTCCATAAACGCAAGATCAGTTATTTTTGCATTCATTCTTATTAATGAAGAAACCACGTTGATGCGCGATGAGGCACTATAACCCACGGCCTGAGCACCTTTGATGTATCCTTTCTCATTAACATAAACCTTCATCACTATTTCTTCTTTGGTGTGTGGGTGTATTTTCTCCCTTGCCCTCCCAAATATCTTGGTTCTTTCTCCAACACTGCTCACTTCAAATCCACCGAACACAGAGACAAAAGCACCAGTGGGTTTTTTATATATGGCGTTGCCTCCTGCCGCATTTATTCCTGCAACGATGCCCTGATTGGCTGCTATGGTGGCCAGTTGAATAACTCCATACGGGCTTATAACACAGTCACCAACGGCATAAATATTCGGATCTGAAGTTCTCATTCTCTCATCGACTTTTATAAATCCCCGCTCCATTTCAACCTTACCTTCTAAAATCTTTGTGTTTGGCTTTACTCCCGTACTTACGATAATCATGTCATACTCCCGCTTTTCACCGTTTATAACTGCACCTTTTACTCTTTCTTCACCTAAAATTTCCTCCACCTTTGCATTGTAAATTGTCTCAATTCCTTCATTTCTCAATCTCTCATCCACAATCTTTGCAAGATCTGCATCTATGTTAAGCGGGAAGGGCTGAGAAAGAATATCTACGAGTGTTATCTTGAGCCCCCTTGCCTTCAGCGCATGGGCAATTTCCACGCCTATGGCGCCAGCACCTATTACGAGAGTTTTTTTCGCATTTTTCATCCATTTCAGTATTTCGACTGAGTCCTCTACTGTGCGTATGGTAAATACGCCCCTTTTCTCAATTCCCTTTATGGGCGGAAGTTTGGGAATTGCACCTGGAGCAAATATCAGTTTATCGTATTCAATTTCCGCCGTTTTATCCTCGCCTATTTTTCTTACAGTGACAACCTTGCGGGACGGATCTATGCCTACAGCTTCATGCTCTAAATAAAGTTGTATTCTCGGAGTTCTGGGAAAAGGATAGATTATATCCTCCGGCTTTATCTTTCCCTCTATTACCTCTGGTATGGAGCATGGTGAATATGTTTCGTATTTTCTCTTCTCTACAATTTTTATTTCCTCTTTTCTGTTTACCCGCGATGCCCATTTTGCCGCATACAACCCTCCAGTTCCTAGACCAATTATAACTATCATAGCCGGGATTAACAAAACAAGTTATTTCAAAATTTTGTTACTCAGGAAGCAAATATTTATATTGGCTACAACCATTTACCCAGCGGTGATCGAAATGGGGGATAAGATAACAGTAAGTTTGATTAAAGCGGATGTAGGTGGCTGGCCTGGACATTCGAGAGTGCATCCAGACCTTATAAAGAAAGCGCAGGAATGCATGGAAAAGGCAAAGAGAGATGGAAAGCTAATAGATTACCATGTAACAGCTGTGGGCGATGATTTACAGTTGATTATGACCCATAAAAAGGGAGTGGATAACGAGGAAATACATAAATTGGCATGGGATACTTTTGTAGAAGCAACAAAAATTGCAAAAGAACTGAAACTCTACGGTGCAGGTCAGGATCTATTAAAGGATGCATTCAGTGGCAATGTTCGTGGTCTTGGTCCGGGAGTTGCTGAGATGGAGATAACTGAGAGAAAGGGAGAGCCAATAATAACATTTCACATGGACAAGACAGAGCCGGGAGCGTTTAATTTACCAATTTACAGAATGTTCGCAGATCCTTTCAATACCGCAGGTCTTGTGATAGATCCATCAATGCATGATGGGTTCATATTTGAGGTCTTGGACATAAAAGAGCATAAAAAGGTAATAATGAAGACCCCTGAAGAAATGTATGATCTATTAGCATTGATAGGCGCAAAATCAAGATATGTAATAAAGAGAGTTTATCCAAAACCGAGCAATCCAAAGCTTAAAGCGGATGAGCCTGTAGCTGTTATAAGTTCGGAGAAACTGTATCAGATAGCAGGTAAATATGTGGGTAAAGATGACCCCGTGGCAATAGTTCGTGCTCAGAGTGGAGCCCCAGCATTGGGTGAAGTTTTGGAACCTTTTGCATTTCCTCATCTCGTATCTGGATGGATGCGAGGCTCGCATAATGGGCCTTTAATGCCTGTGAGCGTAAAACAGGCGCATTGTACAAGATTTGATGGGCCTCCACGTGTAATGGCCCTCGGATTTCAGCTTGCTAATGGGAAATTGGTTGGCCCCGTTGATCTCTTCGACGATCCAGCATTCGATGAAACTAGAAGAACAGCAGCTCAGATAGCGGATTACATGCGTCGTCATGGGCCATTTGAGCCTCACAGGTTACCCTTAGAGGAAATGGAATACACAACCCTGCCTAACGTTCTAAAGAAGTTGCAGGGAAGATTCCAAAAACTGTAAATTTTTCTTCATTTTTTTGATAAATAGCACTGAGTCTTTGTGTGAGGCCAAAGGGGGCATAGATTCAATTGGGGCATTTTATACGGTTCTAAGGGGAAATTTAACATATTAAAAATGCTTTAAATCGTTAGTTTTTATCACTTACATGAAAATTTGAAATATCAAACTCAGCATATTATTTTTAAAAACTCCAATAAATCAATGAAATATGTTTCTTTATAAACGAAATTCGTCAAAGATA
>WALH01000021.1 GCA_015522935.1 DHVE2 group archaeon
AACCCACCTCGCTTGATTATATGCTCAAGAACGGCGGGGTCAACAACAATACCCCTGTCGAGAAGAGCGTTTATAATTCTTTCCCGCTGAGTCATTTATGCCTACAATCCTTCCCCACTCTTAAATTTTTTCCCATAGCATGTGCACGGTCTCCAATGGATATCTTATAAATTTTGAATTCTTCTAGATCAAACTCGCAATTCCCTATTATTATTGCTGAATTCCCAATCATTGATTGCGTTGCATTCTTGCAGTTCTCTAAAAATCCACGCAGTTTATCGCTCATGAAGTTCAATTCGAATGCAAACTCCCTCGCAATTTTTATTGCATTCTTTGGATTTTTCGTCTTCAAAAATTCTTTCATTGCTTTCTGTCCAAGCCTTTTAATCTTTTTTCTACATGATTCATCTTGCAGAACATGACTTGTTTTGAGAGGCCTATCAAAAATAATAATTCTGAGTTCATCACGGAAGGGAAATCGATCCACCACGCCATATGGCTGAATTCCTGGTTTTAAGCGTATTGTCAATCCACCTTCAAACTGTGTTGCAACATCCCCCAAGCCCGTTCGCATAGTAATTTCTGCCTCGTGGGCTACCCTTGCGGCTTCCAAATATGTTCGACCTTTCCATTGGGCTAAAGCGAGAGAGGTGCTCAATGCTATGGCGCCGCTCATCCCCAATCCCTGCGAAATTGGTAAATGCACGTGATTTTTTATTGTTCCCATGAATCCGTATTTTTTCGCTATGAATTCCTGCAATTTACCCCGTGTTTCCTTTCCGTTAACGATGATTTTCAGTTCATCTCCTTCTTCCACCTCCGTTATCACACCTTCTGAGAGGCATATGCCCACACCTTTTGAACCTGTAAGAAGAGGATCTGGATTTTCCACAATCTCGAAAAAGAGAGTAACGCTTCCGGGTGAGAACGCACTATATTTCATCTGCAACGCGCTCCACGATTCTCTGTGCGATATACTCCTTGCTTCCGCTAATTTCTGTGAAATCCTCATCATCCACTATGAATACCCTTGAGGTGTTTTCCTTCACATCCTCAAGCAAGTTAGCCACCACAAAATTGAGGTTATATTTCTCCATTATTTTCCTTGCCTCTTTAATCAAATCGTTCACACCTATTTTTGTCTCGGCCTTGAACGCCACTAAAATTCCATCGAACTCTTTTCTCAACTCCTCCAAGAATTTTGGCGTTTTTCTCCACTTAACTTTCTCAAATTCTTCGAATTCTATTTTTCCCTCCTTTCGCTCAGGAGAAAAATCTGGCAGAGCAGCGGGAACTATTATTGCATCGTATCTCTCTGAGACAATGTTTTTTACTAAAGATATAAGGGATTTAACATTGCTGAATATATCGTGCCTTATGTACGAAGGTATACCAATTTTGCTTAGCCCCATCAAAAGTGTCACATCCCCACCGAGATAATAAGCATGCTTGGCAATCTCAATTGCTGTTTTGCCTGTGGAAAGATTGGTTATTATTCTGAAATCGTCAATTTTTTCATATCCAGCTCCTCCAATAACTAATATTTTTCTGTTTCTGAGTTTCTCGCCTAAAATGTGCATTACGTGAGCTGCAATCTCCTCTCTATCAGGGATTTTTATCTCCTCTTCTGAAGATTCTCCTTCAATCACATAAGCTACATTTCTTATTTTTTCCAAATTGCTCAAGAAAAACGGATTTTCGTACATTCTCTCGTTCATAGCCGGTACGAATACACATTTTTCTATATTCGCAAGAATCAGTGTGCTTACTGAATCATCTGCTATGCCGCAGGCCGCTTTGGATATAATATCTGCAGTTGCAGGTGCAACCAAGACAAGATCAAGATCCTGAAGATGTTCCACATTACCAGTTAATTCTACAATTACATCGTGGCCCGTGGCGAATTCAAGTGAATCCTTTCCTATGAACCTCAACGCATCAGGGGTTGCATATGGATAGACATCAGCACCATGCCTTATTAACTCCCTCGCAATTTTAACTGCTTCCACAGCCGCAATGCTTCCTGTGATGGCCATCGCAATTTTCTTTCCCTTGAGTATTTCGCTCTTCTCGAATCTTATCCTCTCCGATGGATGCATATTAAACACATATCGCCATAGGATATAAATCCTTTGAGCATTAACTCTGCTTGAATAAAATTTTTAGAGGATGTAATCATTAGCAGATGTATGGCCCTTTATAGGATCTCAAAATGGTATATTTTATACGGGTTTAAAGAAAAATTTAAATATAATCTTGATATATCTTTTAGTGGGTTAAAACCCAAGGAGGTATAAATAATGGAAAAAAGAGCTATGACTGGAGCCGTAATGGCCATAATAGCAGTGATTTTAATAGGGATAACATTGCCACTACCTTGGTACAATGTACATATGAAAGAATCAATTATGGGACAAAACATAGAGGCAAATATGGATTTTTATTTAGACCATGCAACAATGTCTAGTGGTGGGCAAAGTTATTCACAAACCTATAATGGAACAACCAATACAGGAAAAACTTTTCAAATGACAGAGATTTGGGATATTGTTGGCCTTGTGTTTGCCATAATAGGTTTCATAGGAGCGATACTGCTTGCAGTGGGTAAATCAGGGAAGGGAGTTGCAGTGAGCCTTGTGGCTTTAGGGTTTATACTCTCCCTGATAGCACCTATCTATCTGTACGCCGAATTGCCAGGAGCCTTTAAAGCAGATGCCCATGGATATTCGATTCCCGGTATTAGTGGCGGCCCAACAGAATCGTTCTTTGGATCCAGTAATGGAGTTACTTGGGGCGGTGGAATTGGCTGGTGGCTTGCCATCGTGGGTGTGATCTTCATGCTCTTAGCGCTTATATTTGTGGCAATCGCCAGAAAGCCGCAGTTAGTAGCACCACCAATGGCCCCTACACCGCCTGAAGCTATGCCCCCAGCACCACCAATGGAGGGCCAAACAGGGCAG
>WALH01000022.1 GCA_015522935.1 DHVE2 group archaeon
AGGCCGGATTTGATGAAACGGCGACACCCCGCTGGAGCAAGCCCAAACAGCGTAAGCAGGTAGGGCGCTCAGTCGAATGCCGTCAGGGCGTGAAGGGCGACCGACACGCAGTAACAGAAGGGGGCTTATGTCCTTCACCTGACTCCAGAATACATTTCATCTATTTACGGGTAACACACCTAAATGGGAAATTGTTATATAGAAGCTTTCTTTAAAGAGTTGACGAGGAGGTTGATTAAGTGTACGAGGAAGAGAAAGGCAAAAAAGAGAAAATTGGAGCTGTTATAGTTGTTGCTATTCTTTTAATAGGATCAATTGTCGGGGCTCTTATCTACCTGAATGGGATGGATAGAAATAATTCTGATGACGAGGGTTCCGGAAATCCTGATGATGGCTCGGGACCTGACAATCTTCAGACTCAAGATCAAAACGAATATGTAGGAACTATCATTCCGGCCTCATACCTTGGAAGTTCACAGACCAAAAGCCTTGTGAAAGCGACAACTGGAGAGACATACTATTTTGTAGGATACAATAAGAGCGACCCTGCAAAAAAGACCCTGACTTTTGAGGTAGGGAGTAATGTAAGCGTCAGCGCCATAACCGGTGGGGAATTCAAAATCGTCGTGCAGAACGGCCAACATGTCATAGAAAACATGAATACGACAACCGAAGATATTTCAGTTGATGATTTGAACACATACATGCAAGACTCATTCAAGAACATTGAGGTATCGTTCACCTCTCTAAGTCTGGCTTATAATGACTGGACTCTTGGCATCGGCACAACGGGAACTAATGATTATATATGGGTAGCACCAAATAGGACCTATTCCACTTTCTTTACAGATGTAAATGTAAAAGGGGTTTCATTTAATAAAGACGCACTCAGTGCCCTTAAAGGGAATCTGAATGGAACAGTCTTTGATAATATGGACATTTCCGGTATAACTTCTCTGGCAAGCAAGTTTGGTTTCGATTTCTCCGGCTCAATGCAGGACTTTCTAATAGTAACCAATCTTACATATAATCAGCCAGTTTCTGTAATCGGAGATGTAATTGACACAATACAGCCCTCTGACATTAATAGATTGGCAGACTCGTTTAGCAATAACGGAACAGGTTGGATAAAGTCAATCGTTCGGAATGTAAGCATGGGAGTCTCTATTGTGGCAGAAAGCAACAACACACTGGATGATAACACACTGTGGTTCCTCCTCTACGATACAAACAAGTTTCAAACATTTCCCGGAATCTGCCACCTGAATGTCTATGAGTCCAACATAAACAATTTAACCCAAAGAATCCCATCTCTGGACACTTCCTCATTTAACCTGAACTTTAACTTCAGTTTTGATATCCGGGTGGGGATTCTTAACAGCATGGAGCAGGCAACCTATGCACAGAGCGATGTAAAAACACTCTGGGATGATCTGAATACAAGCCATTCGGAGACTATGGTTAAAAGCGTGGATTTAAAAGGATTCGGACTTGTTGTTGACCTCAAAACACTCCTTGAGAGTCTGGAAGAGGCTTTTAATGTGGATAAAAGTGAAGCGGATATGGTTAATAAGCTAACAACATTCAGGAATCCTGCCTTCGTAATTATGCTGGACAGAAATCTCCCTAATATGCTTAAAGACAATGGAACAGAGATGTGGAAGTATGCATCCATCGCCATCTTGTCTGATTATGATATTCATAACTCAGCAGTGAGGTATCTCGATATTAAAGGAATAGTCTATGACCCCGCAACCTATTTTAACATCGACAGTTCTCTTTCACACATTCCTATTGTAGTGGCTGACAGTTATTCCGAAATAACCGATAACCTCCAGAGAGTAACGGTAAAAGACCTTAAGAACGGCAATGTCCAAATGAATTCCGATGGCTGGGCCTATGTTCAGATTGACTCTATTACTACAGGAACAACCATGAAGAAACTCGCTGAGAACCTTCCGAATCAAGGAACGGGGAAAGTTCTCAGAACTGCAATAAAAGCAATGCCCGTTGATGCAGGAGTTTATGACGGAATTCAGACAGTATCCCTGAATGAAACATACGAAGTTCCCATTATCTATTTTGCCGCAGGGCACGGGCCCACATACTACGACCTCAATATAACAAGGCTTAGAGGAATGTATATCGGTGTGAAAGCGAACTTCAGCGGAATTAACGAGGTCTTACAGGGGAATATAAATTGGACTGGCCCTTCTATAAGCCCCACACTGGAAGCGATACTTCCAAGTAACATAACAGAGCCAATTACGAATTTCACAAAAAATATTCTATCGAATGGTCTCACTCCTTCGGGGTATATACTTGCTTTCTCTTTGGAAGAGATAGAGAACGCACCACCTACCATCATCATAAGCGCACCTACAGAGAATTCTACCCTAACGGCCAAAGAGTTTAACATAAGTTTTAGCGGTTCAGATAATCCAGATATGGTGATGTGGGTTGAATTGAATGTTACACAGCATACATTACTTGGGGACATCCCCTTAAATGGCATTCCCCTCTCTATTATAGGAAACGGAAACTGGAGTACCGGAAACTTGTGGTGGTGGTCGGATATCCAAAAATATGTCGTTGAAAACATGGGCATAGGAGATTATACAATTACCCTGAGAGCGCATGACCTGCACGGATACGGAGAAAGTGTTTCTGTATCGTTCCAGATTGGGGGTTAAATGTTTTTGGATTTTTTCTATTTGGATTTCTGTTGTCTATGGGTCATTATAATTGCTATTATAAATATCCTAATTGCATCGTGGATGTATACAAACTCTGTTAAGAAGGGAAAAAATGGGTATGCATGGTTTGGGGCAGGTATTTTTCTTGGTCCAATAGGTCTTATTTTGTGGCTTCTTGCTAGACCACCCGACTATTATGTGCCATATTCATATTATATTCCCTTGCCCCCAATGCAAGAGCAAAAGGTTAGCAATTACATCCCCGAATTTGAGAATATTGCCCATTCTACAAATGATAAGAATTTAGGACGGGCTTCAATGCCCGAGATTAATCCCACCACTCCCGAGAAAAACAACCAAAAGGGAGATAAAGCATACTATCTCCTCAAAGAGGGAAATCGTTATGAACTAAGCATTACTCCTACAGCTTTATTGTACAAGGATTTATTGACAGGATATATC
>WALH01000023.1 GCA_015522935.1 DHVE2 group archaeon
CGGCGGGATTCGAACCCGCGACTTGCAGCTTAGGAGGCTGCCGCCATATCCTGGCTAGGCCACGCGCCCTTGCTGGGAAATAGTGTTATGTTTTTAAGAGTTTTGTTTTCTTTTGCAAAGTAAAGTGAGGAGGCACAAGCTTTATGTCAAAGAATAACACAAAATTAATATACTTCTATGAAGATATCCAAACATACCTAAAAAGGTGATAGAAAATGGAAATAAAAATAGGAATGAGTCTCTCTATAGTGGGTGCGATAATTGCACTTATCGGGTTTTTCACACCATGGATGAGTGGAATAATTTTTGGGGTTAGTTTTAGTATGTCTGGCTTCGATCTCATGAAATATATGGGTACAAAATATGCTTTTGATGCATCTATAATTGCAATGGAACTTGTGCTCTCTTTGATAGGTTTGGGAATGAGTTTTCTTTACAAGAGATTTGCAACTGTTACAAACATATTTGTTAGTGTAGGCGGAATAGCCATTCCATTTCATTACATAGCTTTCTTTATTACAATGGGTGAGGGTTCATATGTTGGAGAAGGGTTAATAATTGAGATTATCGGTTTCTTCATTCTGCTAATAGGTAGCATACACACCAATCAGAAGATCAGCGAAGAAAAGGGGGCATCCCTTCAGAGTACCGTTATTCCTCAAGGTACGGAGACTCCAGCAACTGTATCTTCCCCACCAGTTCCACCACAACCTATAGAGAATCCCCCAACTAAAACATCTGAGCCGACACAGATAGAACAAACATCGCCGCAGAACGATATAGAGGAGCAACAGTAGATTTAATTGTGCCTCTATCAAACAATACCTTTTTACTTTCCACAGAAAAACTTAAATCCTCGGGTAGATTGCGAGTATGTGGATTTCTTCTCGGAAATAGAAGAACTGCTGCGTGAAGGAAAAATAAGGAGCAAAGAGGATTTGGAGAGATGGAAGAATCGTCTTGCAAAAAAGTACAGGATGAGAATGCCTAAAAACTCTGAAATTTTGCACAGAATTTCAAAGGATGTAGGGGAGAAGTATAAGGGCATATTAGTTAAAAAGCCGTCAAGAACGCTGAGCGGTGTGGCAATTGTAGCCGTAATGACCTCACCATTTCCATGCCCGCATGGGAAATGTATCTACTGCCCAGGAGGTCCTGATTATGGAACGGCGCAGAGTTATACGGGCCACGAGCCAGCCGCTTTGAGAGCATCACAGTACAATTTTGATCCGTACGAGCAAACGAAGGCGAGGATCGAGCAATTAAACACCATTGGACATTCCACGGATAAGATAGACTTGATTGTCATGGGCGGTACTTTTACAGCACGCCCTCAACGTTATCAGGAGTGGTTTGTTAAGCGTGCATTTGACGCAATGAACAGAATGGATGCCAAGAATTTGGAGGAAGCACAGCTCATAAACGAGAGTGCAAAAAACAGGTGTATTGGATTAACGGTTGAAACTCGCCCGGACTGGTTCTTTGAAAGGGAAATTGATTTCGCCCTTAAATTGGGTGCGACTCGTGTGGAATTGGGAATACAGACCGTTTACGACGAAATTTTGGAAAAAGTTAAGAGGGGGCATGGGATAAGAGAAAGCATCTTGGCCACTCGCCTTGCTAAGGATGCGGGATTTAAGATAAATTACCACATGATGCCGGGCTTGCCGGGAAGTTCTATCACGAAGGATTTTCAAGCATTCAAAGAAATTTTTGAAAACCCAGATTTCCGGCCTGATATGCTGAAAATATACCCTACGCTTGTTGTTAAAGGCACAGAACTATATGAGATGTGGAGAAGAGGAGAATATAAATCATACACGCTTGAGGAAATGATTGAACTTCTGGTAAAAGTTATAAGCATCGTTCCTCCGTGGGTGCGAATTCAGAGAATTCAGAGAGATATACCGGCGAAGTTCATAGAAGCAGGCGTTAAGAAGGGTGATTTAAGAGCGATAGTGTTGAGAGAGATGGAAAAGAGGGGAATAAGATGTCCTGATATTCGGTGCCGTGAAGTTGGGAGAAAAGGAGGAGAAGAATTTGAAATGATTCGGAGAGATTATGATGCATCTAAGGGAAAAGAGGTGTTTCTGTCATTCGAGGATAAGAATTTCGACTCTATAGCCGCATTTTTAAGGTTGAGATTACCCAGCGAACACGCGCATCGTCCTGAAATTAGAGATGCTGCTATAGTTCGTGAAGTGAAGGTATTTGGCAAGGAAGTTCCGGTTGGGGAGAAGGATGAAAAGGCATGGCAGCACCGCGGATTTGGGCGAGAATTGATGAACGAAGCAGAAAGAATCGCAAAGGACGAATGGAGTGCGAAGAGAGTTATAGTAATAAGCGGAATCGGTGTACGAAATTATTATCGAAAAATAGGATATGAGAGATTAGGGCCATACATGGCCAAAAAGATATAAGGAGAAATCAGTCAAAATCAAACAGTGTTTTTGGTTTTTTCTCTTTTTTATTTTTCATTTCTCCGAAAGTCATTAAATTAGCCTGCTTCTTTCCACTCATTAAATTGTCTTCATCCACCCCAAACACATCGGTTATCCTTGCCAAAGTTTCTGCAACCCTCCGGGCGTAGTATCTGTAGTCCGGTTTGTGCGGAAATTTTTTACTGCCTGTATACGGCTCAACGTCCTGTTTGTTTCCGTGGGCGTTGGTAACGATCCATGCTACCTTCATTCCAGGAAAGAATTCCTCGCCCATCTTTATCAGTTTTCTTGCAGCTTGAACATTTGCCATTGAATCTGGATTTTTGTAACTTTTGAAATCCCTTACGGTTCTTGATATCACCAGCTTTTCAATGGGTACCTCCCCACGTTTAACTTTATCAACTATTTCCCTCGCTAATTTTACAGCTCTCTTTACATCTCCATCTAATATTTTCTCAAACACAGTTTTCTGCGCCTCGGTAAGCAGATCGAATGAATCTGTTCTACGAATTTCATATCCTCGAACAACCATCTCTCCACGCTGTTCTTCTGGCCAAACGATTCGCCCAACATATCTTTTTTTCGCACCATGCGAGAAGAAAGGTTCTAAAACTTTTTCAAATTCCAATATTAACTGCTCCCTTTCAGATATTTCCTTTGCTATCTTCTTTCCAAACTCCACAGTTCTTTCAAGATCCTCGTATGGAGATTTGAAGAAAACTGAATCTGTATCTCCGTAAACCACACGCAAACCCTCATCTTCAAGTTGTGATATTATTCTTTTTATTGTCTCTCGAGCGAATGCGGTTATGCTTGCTCCTATGTCCGGATTTGTGAAGCGATAGAAGGATGAAGCCAGAACCCCATAAAATGTATTCATGAGAATTTTCACAGCCTTCTGCAATCCATCGTAATAATCTCGATGCTCCGGGTCTTCCTTCATTCTCTTCTTTAGCTCATCCCTCTTTTCCATTAAATCTTTCAGGATTTTCGGGATTATCCCCTCTCTCCTCTCCCTGCTCAGGAATTTCACACCGATAGGGCTCTCTATATCACCATCCTTGCTGAGTGTTGTGAAGCAGATGTTATACTTGATTATAACGCTTGGGTACATACTTTTGAAATCTAAAACACATATCCAGTGATACAAGCCCGGCTCGATTGTGTGAACATAGCCCCCTTCAATTTTTCTTGTTTTCCTTTCCTGCCCTTGCAGAGGCACACCCACTTTCTTTCTATCTGCCTCCCTTATAAGGAGGGAATCCACCCATGTAGATGTGCCTGAATGAATCACATCGTCAAGCGGGAATTTTGTAACTGTTGCCAAATCCATATACTTGTCTAAAAGTCTTAGTTTTAGGAGTATTCTGAGCGCGAGTTCGGCATCTTTTATGCAGTAACTTATTACCTTATCCTTGTTTGCACGCCATTCCTCATCTATCTTAGTGCGATCCACGTCCTCCTTCCCCTCACCCAAGAGTTCCATGCTCACCGCTTGCAGGGTTTCCTGTTTCAATCTCAACTCCTTCTTCACAGCCCACCATGCATCCTCTATTACCCTTCCATGGACTCTCCAGAACTGCCCCCCTATTCTCTGAGGCTTTGATCCATCTCGGCCTATGGCAAAATCCATGTTGTATTTTTTGTATCTCTCTGAAAGCAATTCAAGATCATAGTTATCAATGTTGTATCCCGTGATTACATCAGGATCCACACGCCTTATCAGATTTACAAATTTCTCCAAGATCTCCCTCTCTTCTCCGGTTATATGCTCTTTTCTGAATTCTTTGCCGTCCCATATCGTCACGCCTATAACGAATATACGACCATCTTCCATTGAATTCTCAATGTCAAAACTCAGAATTTTTAAAGGAGGCTTGAAATCATTCACATTTTCAATACTCTCAATGTCCATGACGATATCCGTGGTGTATCTATCATTAAGTATTACATTTCCTCTTATTTTCACACAGGAATTTAAGTCAAAATCATAGATAAATCTCTGATGGAACGGGATATCAGCCGCCAAGACTTCGCAGAATTCCATGGCTGTTCTCCTGTAAGAAGGCGTTTTCCAAGGTGAGTGAAGAATGACTTTACTGCATTTTCTTATTTTGCCCCGGTGCCAGAGTTTCACATCTTCTATGCCGCATACTTCGGGATCCTTACTCAATTTTTCCAAGATAGAATATGGTGGTTCAACTAAATAGAAATAAGGCTTGAATCCGTGATATCTTGCCACCACACTTTTACCATCGCGTGTTTTTCCAAATAGTTCTACAACAACTCCCTCCTCTTCCCGTGAATACGAGGCACTTATCAGCCGAATCTCGATTTCCATAATATTTCAAATTGTGACAAACAATATAAGGATTGTCCTTATAGAAAGAAAATGCGTAAAAATAGCCTAATTTGAGAAAAATTTTAAATAAGGAAACTGCAATGAAAGAGAGATGAGCGAAGAAGATGAAACAATTAAAAAACTTAGAATTAAAAGGAGGAAAAAAGCGATTAAAAAAATAATTATTCTCTCGGCATCTGCAGTAATTTTGGGGATAATAACGCCCATCCTTTTGATTATTATAGCTTTTATACTTATGCTTGCTGGAGTATCAGCCATGTACAACATTGGCTTTTTAACGAGAAAGAAGGAGAAGGATGAAGATATAGACACAATCTTTGAAAGGAGTTTCTATGAAGGAATATTTCTCAGCTTGCTTGGACTTGGCCTATTCATCATCACACTCTATATAATGGGCCTTGGATGGGAGGGAATTCTGAGGATTTAATTAAAAATTAGAAAAAATAAATTGGTTAGGTTTAACCAAGTAATTCCTCGGCAATCTTCTCAGCAATCTCTATCCCCGCTCTTTTCTGACCTTCTTTTGTTTGCGCTCCAATATGTGGAGTAAGAACTATGTTATCTATCTCGAATAGCTTGCTCTCCTTGAGTGGTTCGTTCTCATAGACATCCAGTGCTGCTCCATACAGTTTTCCCGATTTCAGAGCTTCATATAAAGCATCTTCATCCACCACACCACCGCGGGATGCGTTGATAATTATTGTTCCATCCTTCATTCTCTTTATTCTTTCCGCGTTTATAATATGCTCAGTTTCCGGTGTTAAGGGTACATGCAGAGTTATAACATCTGCTTCGGATATCAAATCATCAAGATCCCGGTATTCTACGTTTAGTTCCTTAGCTTGTTCTTTGCTTAGTTTGTATATGTCGTAGTAAATCACGTTCATTCCAAATGCCTTTGCCCTCTTTGCAACCTCTTTTCCAATTCTTCCTATTCCTACTATCCCCAGAGTTTTACCATACATTTCTATGCCCTTGCACCTGCTCTTGGGCCAATTGCCTTTGCGAGTTTCCCTATCACCGTAGGCAATTTTTCGCATAACAGCGAGGATAAGACCAATTGTAAGCTCTGCAACACTTATACTCGTAGCTCTTGGGGTGTTAATAACTTTTATGCCTTTGCTCTTGGCATAATTCACATCTATATTGTCTAAGCCAACACCAGCACGCCCAATTACTTTGAGATTCTTTCCAGAATCAATTATCCCTTTCCTTACTTTAGTTGCACTTCTTACTACGATTGCATCTAAATCAGCCACGTGATTCACCAGTTCATCCTTGGGTACAGATGTAAGATCAACTACATTCAGACCTTTTTGCTTCAAAATTTTAATACCATCTTCTGCTATCGGATCGCATATTCCAACTTTCATTTAATACACCCCCCAATTTTCTAAAACGTTATCTATTTCGTCCAGCAACCCCCTTATATCTGTAGGAGTAATCTGCCCCATATGTGCAATTCTGAAAGTCTTTTCCTTCAATTCACCATAACCATTTGATATTCTCAAACCTCTTTTAACAAGTTCGTTGGCCAAATCTTTTATGGATATACCGTATGTATTTTTTATCGTTGTAACGGTTACACTTTCGTATCCTTTTTCAGCAAAGAGTTCAAAACCTCTTTTTTTCACCCAGTCGTGAACCATTTTTTGCATCTTTAAGTGTCTTTCGTACCTCGCTTCGTATCCCTCTTTGATCATGAGATCGAGCTGTGCATCCATCGCATAGAGAAGAGGAACTGCTGGCGTGGTGGGGTGCTGCTGACTTTTTTCAAATCTCTGAAGCATGCGCACAAAATCGAAGTAATAGCCTTTGTTCTTCATATTCTTGCTTCTCTCCATCGCTTCCTCACTTACAAACGCAACAGCTAAGCCAGGCGGTAAAGCGAAAGCTTTTTGCGATGATGCGATCACAACATCATAATTGTTCACATTTATCATATCTCCACCAAGCGAAGAGACGGCATCTATTGCAATAAGTGTCTCATTCTCATGTGCAATTTTGGCGATCTCATCAGTGGGATTTCTCACACCCGTGCTCGTTTCGTTGTGAATCTGTGCCAGAAGTTCGTATTTTTTCTTATTCATTGCTTCTTCTATCATCTCTGGCTTCACTGCTTTCCCCCAATCGGCCCAGACCATATCCGCATCTTTGTCATTAGCTAAACTCATCTCATACCATCTCTTACTGAATGCGCCACATGCACCGTGGAGTACGTATTTTTTCACTAAATTTCTTATTGTTCCTTCCATAACTCCTGATCCGCTTGAAGTGAAAACCATAGCGTAATGCTTCGTCCCAAAGAATTTCTGCAGTTTTTCAACGATTCCACCGTATAGTTCACTCATCTCTGATGTTCTATGTCCTATAACACGCTGTGCCATCATCAACCGTACTTTATCATCTACTTCTGTTGGGCCTGGTATGAACAACTTTGGCGTGTTTTCTATCATTTTAAGTTCACCTCGTATGTGCATGGCATGCAGTGATATTTAATTTTTCATCTTCATTAATTTCAGGACGAGATTCGTTAAAAGTTATGAGCTTGATTCAATTATCTTCTCTACTTTCTCCCTCAACTTCTCGCTCACAATCCTCCCATCCACTTTTCCTCGTAGCTCCTTCATTGCAATGCCCATGAGCGGTTTGAACGCATTTTCTCTCCTTTCTCTTATAAATTCAATTTTATTTTTTACTATTCTTTCTATAACTTCATCCACATTCACACTTTCTTTGAACTCAGAGAGTATATCCTCAAATTTCTCACCATTGCACATTCTAAGCACAATATCATCCACCGCCTCCTTTGCGAATTTCCCCTCGTTCAGATATTTGAAGACTGGCTCGTAATCGATATCCCTGCATCCATTTATCATCGCTCTTGCCACGATCGTCGGGTATCCATATTTTTTCGCAATCTTTTCGAATTCATCCTCCATGCCCATATGGAGAATCTGCCATGCATCCTGTTCGCTTATTCCAAGGGATACCAAATCTTTCACTCTCTCTTCGGGCATCTTTGGAAGCTCTCTCTTCAATTTTTCTATATAACTATTGGGAATTCTTATTGGTGGTATATCTGTCTCGGGGTACATTCTCTCCGCGCCTGGAAGAGGACGCATGTAAATCGAGCTACCATCATCCTTCGGTGCTCGTGTTTCATCTGGAACTCCATGTATTGCCATCTTTGCTCTTTCAATAACCTTCTCCATTCCCAAACGAACCTTTTCCTCTGGGCCTGCAATTATGACGAAGGAATCATCATCTCCTAAATTTAATTTTTTCCTTATTTTTTCTACCTCCTTACCTGATATTCCGTACGCAGGTAACTCATCTCCATGAAATAAACCTCTAATTCCAATAACGCGAACTCTCTCTGCCAGTTCCCTTCCAAGCCTGAATTTATCACTTTTTAAAAGGCCTGCAAAACGTTCCAGTTTTAATCCTAAAACTACACCACCATTTTTTATTTCTCTTGCAATTATTTTACTTTTTGTATTGGTGAATATATCTGTAAGATCGTATATTTCCTTGTGAACTCTCGCATCTCTCTCTTTGAGAATCTCTGCAACCTCTTTTAACATTTCCTGCCTCTTCACCTCATTTTCCACCCACTTTGGAATCATGTTTAATTTAGAAACCCCTTTTATTTCAACCCTTCCCTGACCTGTGGATATATTCAAATCCTGCCTTATTGTTCCCGCTCCACGACGCACTTTTTTTGTAGCTCTCAAAATATACCCTATTTTCTGTGCCACCTCTTTAACCTCCTCTCCGGATTTCATATCAGGTGAGGTGGCAATCTCTATGAGAGGAATACCGAGGCGATCTAAACGGTAAACCACATAATTATCCTTTTCTTCAATTTTTCTTGCAGCCTCCTCCTCCAAACAAATTGTGGGTATTTTCACCCTTCCAAACTTCGTGTCCACATATCCATTCATTGCAACTAATGCAGTTCTCTGAAAACCAGATGTGTTTGAACCATCTATCACAATCTTGCGCATTACATGAATCTCATCAACAATCTTAGCGTTGAGCATGAGTGACACTTTGAGTGCGGTTTCTATTGCTTCTAAATTCATCTCATGAGGAGGTTCCTCATCAAGTTCAACGAGACAGGAATTGTCGGTTATCTCATAAATGTACTTTCTCTTTTTCAAACTCTCCTCAACTGCAGCACGATCAACTTCACCCATTTCGCTCTGTGTGGGCCGAAGGATCCTTATAACTTTTCCGATAACATTATCGCTCAGTCTAGAGTCGCAATCGCAGAACAGTTTTTTCGTGTTTAATTGCTGATGAATTTCAATTCCACATTTCATACGAATCACTCCAGAAACCTCCTGTTGGAAATCTCCCCTCTCAAATTCTCACGCATTAATTTTTTCACCTTGCTCAAATCATAATTACCAAGAAGCCACATTAGTTTCACATAAGCAACTTCGGGAAGCATATCCTCAAGAGGAATAACACCAGCATTTTTCAGTTCTCTTCCGGTGGAATACACATTGAGATTCACCCTGCCGTAAAGACACTGAGATGTCATACCCACCACCACACCATCCCTTATGTTCTTTCGCAGGATGGGTAATAAATCAGATGAAACATGACCAAGGCCTGTTCCCATTATTATTGCGCCATGCATTCCATCTAACAGTGATTCTAAGAGATCCGATTTCATCCCGGGATAGAAATAGATCAGCGAGACCTTTTCGTCCATTTTATCCCTCAGAACTAATTTATCATCTCTTTTCCTGTATTCGCCATAGAATTTCACTTCTTCACCAACTTCTCCCATTGGCCTCGAATTCACACTTTTAAATGCATCTCTTCGCGAAGTGTGCATTTTTCTTACTCTTGTTCCTCGATGAATTAAGCATTTATCATCGCTGCTTGTGGCGTGCATAACAACCACGACCTCGCCTAAATCAGTTTTGGCAACCTTGACCGCGGATATCAAATTCATATACGCATCACTGCTTGGTCTGTCAGAAGATCTCTGGGAACCCACTAAAACCACGGGAAATGGCAATTTTTCAAGCATGAATGATAAAGATGCGGAAGTGTAACTCATTGTATCCGTGCCATGTGGAATCACAATTCCATTTGAGAATTTTGCCTCATCTTTTATTTTTCTCGCAATTTTTATCCAGTATTCTGGCTTCATATCCTCGCTGAGAATGTTGAAGACCATTTCCGCCCTTATATTCGCTTCTTTCACTATTTCCGGCACAGTGAATATGAAATCCTCCGCGGTTAATGCAGGATTTACGGCTCCTGTTTTGTAATCCACGTAACTTGCAATTGTACCTCCTGTACCTATTATTGAAATGGTGGGTAAACCTTTCAAGTTCTTTATCTCCCCCCTTCTTTCTCTTTCTTTCCTCTCTCCTTTTCTTATGAGTCTTATTTCCTTCGCAATTACGCCCACGTTGTAGCCGTTATCTAATTTTATAACAACAATATTACCCTCACCATACTCGGGTCTCGGAAGAAGAATTCCCCGTACAGATCCTTTAGAGGTTGCAACCTCCACATAGTCTCCGGGTTCAATATTCATACTCCGTGATTGTTGCAAGGGTTTTAATTCTTTCCTCCGTTCTCGTTAAAATAATTAGTGAAAATTTTTATTTGATGAATAGATATATCAAGCTTACAATGAGGTCTTTACATTTATACTATAGAAAACTATTTTTAACAGTTTTGCATTGATGTAATATGTGAATAAGTATAGTTGTTTCACCCATTTGAATGGTTGCAAGGGTAATGGCTCTCATACATGCGTATCTTTTATTCGCCTGCGTTTCAAAAGTGTGACAAAGAAAAAAGAGGTGTGAGAAGATGTGGGAAAAGAAGTTAAAGTTAGAGCCGACGGATTTTCGTGTTGGACTTTTTCTCACAACGTTTTCATTTTTCTTCTTTTTGATATTCCTTTCAGCTATTTACTGGAATTTTACGGTTTATGGTTGTGTATCCTCAGCTTGGGCGGATGGTTTGGGGTTCAGTCTTGCTTTTTTCTTCTTAGGGATACTCATCTTAAACTTGGCATTTAAAACTGAACAGCAAAGGATTTCCGAATGGGAAACTTCAACAGGAACAAAGGATGAAGAGATAATCGCTCGCTTGAACAAGCTCAAAATCCTGCTGGAAGGAGGATATATTAATGAGGACGATTATGAGGAGAAAAAGAGGGAGATACTCCGGGGGTTGTGAAGTAAGGAAAAGAAAAAAACTAAAAAAGGAGGAATGATAAGAATGGGCGTACTAAAAATGTACTTGGGTGGTGCGTTGATAGCAATATTTGGTATTATAACGATACTTGTGGGCTTTGTTGTGGGCATAGCCGCAGTTGCTCAGAATAGTGAAGGAGTTTGCTTGACGGGAATTGTGATTATCGTAATCGGATTTATCATCTACGCTATCGGCAAGTTCTATGTTGGAGTATCGAAGAGGACCACACCCGTGATAATGGTGGAAGGAAAGGACAAATCAAGGAAACAATCTCTCCCACCGCCACCACCTCCAAGTTATGGAAATACATCAAGTTATTCGTATCGTGCAGGAGATTCAAAAGAAGATATTGAGGAGAAAATAAGAAAGCTCAGGAGACTTTATGATGATGGTTTGATATCCGAGGAGGAATACGAGGAGAAGAAAAAAGAACTTCTTGAACGGTTGTGATGACAATGAACTTGGAGGTATGTACTGAATCTTAAAAAGAGGAATGAGAAAGGTAATATGTCCTTACTGTGGAGCGTATTGAAATGAGGTGATAGAATGGAGGAAAAAGAAATAGAAAGTATAATACGGAGTATAGCGGATGAAGAAAAATCGCTTTTAATAGAAGCACTGAGAGACATAAAACATTCGATACCTTCGGATGAGATGAGGGCGATTATGGCATTTGCATTAAGCCAGTTGCTAACACTGAGAAACAGCGTGTCCGAGTTGAAAAGTGAGGTTGATGAACTTAAATACAAGTATATGGATGTATGCGATCATCTTAATGATGTGGATCTTTCAGTTGAAGAGATACGGGCTAATATAGATGAATTGGAGGAGAAGATCAGCCGTTTGATGAAGTGATGAGAGGATGCAGAATGACAACGCACCAGCTATAAACATCGAACCATTATTTTTTACGTTCCTGAATGCTGTAAATAGTGCAAACATTTTTATCTTTCATGAAATTTAGGCGGGTATGAGCGTGAAGGTTACCCTCAGGCACATTGAAGGAATGCGTTTCATAGGTGAGACTGAAAACCACTCAGTGGTTCTGGAATCTGATTATCTCAAGGTTCAGAAATCTGTAGCTCCCATGGAAGTATTCCTTCTTTCGCTAGGTGGATGCACCGGAATGGACGTGGTTGCAATTCTCATGAAGATGAAACAGCCGCCTAAAAAATTTGAGATATACATTGAAGGTGAGCGTGCTAAAGAGCACCCGAAGGTTTACACTCACGTGAAAATAAAGTATGTGCTCTATGGTGTAGAATATCAAAAGGCTGAGAAGGCTGTGAGATTATCGCAGGAGCGCTACTGCCCGGTCAGTGCAATGCTCAGAAGAAGTGGTTGCGTGCTGGATTATGAAGTTGAAGTTAAACCCTGAGTATACCCGCCAAGATCAAAATGAGAAAGATGAAGCCAATAACAATCAATATTGTTCCTGCAATCTGCCCCCATAGAAGGAGTTTGTAAAGTCTTATTCTTTCCTCTTTGCTCATCTCGTACATTTCAGGTGTTGGCCTTCGCATTCTCCCTCGCCGCCAGAATTGCTTTGATTCTCTTCCTCCTGAAGAAATCCTCGCGTTCCCTTTCATCCAGAATTAGTTCTATGTATTTCTCTGTGGCTTCAAATCTTGGAATGAAAATATGCTCAAGTGCATTAACCCTTCTTTTCGTCTTCTCAATTTCCATTGCTAAGTCTTCAATGGTACCTTCTACCTCAGCTAATTTCACCATATCCTTCAAAACGTTTTTAAATTTCAGAGTAGCCTCATCCAACTTGGCTGAAGTGTGCAAAAAACCGTAATTTAAATCTTTCTCCCTCTCAACGATCTCCATCTGTGGAGTTAAAACACCCATAATGTTCATTGTTGTTGTCTCGACATCACCGAACCTTTCAATTTGTCTTGCGACATCTTCCACATTGGTTTTGCCCATTATCATTTCTGCCTCAATTAAACTCTGATACGCCTCTTTCAACTCCTTCTCCACCTTGTTTCTGAGATTATTGCGGAGATCAATTATCTTAAAGAATTCTGCTATGAGCGAATCCCTTTTCTCGCTGAGCAACTTATGCCCATTCTTTGCAAGTTCCTTTTTTCTTCGTATTTCCAAGAGGAACATTCTGGTGGGCTTTACGCCCTCAATAATCTCAGTCATCGAAAGGTGAATGAGTTTTTCCATTAATATCTTTTTGGCGAGACGAGAAAAGGTACCCAATGTGTTAAAAAGGCAAGCAAAAACATCAAAAAAGAGAAAAAGATAAATTTAGGGCTTTAAATTCTCAGCCTCTCTGTTCTCTTCTTCCTTACTTTCTTCTTCCACTGTCTTTTCTTCACCTGAAGGTGTAACTGGATAGGATACTGAAGTCTTTGGTTTTCTCACAAGCGCTGCTATCCCTATTATCAACGCTATTATTGCCAGTATTATTCCTATCCAACCAAGAATCTGATTTGTGGATATGCCGTTATCCTGCCGTGTATTCTTATTCTGGATTTCTGATAACTGTGAAAGATACAATGCTGTTACAGTTTTGGTAACACTATTTCCAGCGGAATCTGTTGCAGTAACAGTGAATACATTCTTTCCTTCTACTAAAGTTGCCTTGTAACTGAAATCTCCATTTGAATCAACTGCAACGCTGATTCCATTTATTGTGACAGTTGCATTGGGATCTGTTGTTCCATTTATCCACATCACTTTATTATATGTGAGTGGGAGGTATCCATTTGATGGAGATGTTATTTCCAAGGTGGGCGCAGTTGTATCCACTGTAAAAGATACAGTAACTGTTACATTATTTCCAGCGACATCAACAGCCTTAACATCAACAGTATGTGTTCCATCGCTCACAGATGTGAATGTATATTGAGTTGCAGTTCCTGCATTTATCCATGAACCATTATCTATCCTAACTTCGTAGTGATCAATTCCACTTGTTGAATCACTTCCACTCCATGATATGGTTACATCGCTGTTAGATAGCACAGCACCATTTGATGGAGATGTTATTTCCAGCGATGAAAGTATGGCATCTACCGTAAACATCCATGATGTGCTATTAGTATTCCCTCCCTGATCAACTAAGGTTACTCTTACTTCATGTTCTCCATCGGCAAGCATAAATGGCACTTCTGCCGTTATTGTCCCTGAAGTAGTACCCGTTATTTGTACTCTGTACGATGGTATCTTGACTCCATCTATAGTTATATTAATGTATTTAAATTCACTGTAAACCTTATCGTAATAATTGATGGTTATAACAGGCTCCCTTGAATCTACAACGCCTGTAGGGGAGTAGCTTGTTATCTTTAGCGTATATGGTATGTATCTTGAAATTATTTTTATGTTATTATTATTCCCTCCGGTGCTCAGTGTTGCGTATTCCCATGGAGTTGTTGATACCATTTTAACTGCTATCTGCCCACTCAGCACATGGGTTGAGGTCAATGTTGTCTGAGCAAAACTTCCTGAGGCAAGAGGTGCAAAATCAACATGGCCTACATATATATCTTGGGTAGCAATGGCATCTATCTTAAAGCCTGAATAGTTACCGAATTCATCAGACCAGAGCTCCACGTACACCTTTGAACTCTGTATGTAATCGGTCCAGAGGTCGCTGTAAAAGCCAGTATACCAAGCGACGAGAGACCAGTTCTGATCGTATATAATTACATAGTCATAGTCGGGCTCAACATTAAGATATGCAAAGTGAAGTGCCATTCCTGACACTCCATTAGGTGCATTTATTTCCCATGTGTGGTCGTAGTTATTCGGATATGGATGTGGCGATTCAACATCTGTGCTGTATGTCCCTCCATAAAGATACACGTCCATGGATGTTGCATTTGATTCGAGCGGCCCATAATTGTAAATTCCAACACCTATTTCCATACTGTTGCCACTGCTTGTTAACTTCACACTTGCATTAACAGGAGCAACATCATACGTGAGAACCATAAACCAGGAGATGCCATAGTACCCGTTGGTGTAGTACATACTAACATTGTTCATAGTGTTGTTATCCCCAGGAGTTACCGTCTGAACATAGATCTCATCGTATCCTCCATAATGTGGAGTCCATGGTATGGTGTAGAAGACAGTCTGACCCGGTGCAATATTAATATTGGGAAGTACAGCAAAGGTTTCATAATCATCCATCACATAAACTGTTGTATTGCTCATCTCTGATGTTCCTACATTAGTAAGTTCAAATGTTACATTGTTTGATTCATTGTAAACTGGATCCTTCTCGATGAATACCTTCTGTGCCCACACATCAAGTTTAAGATGAACTCTGAACAGTGCCCAATTTGCATTATTGCTCGTATTCGAATCTCCTGATACAACTGCATTCGCCACCACGTACTGCCATCTCGCCGAGGAATTATATGGATCCCAAGTATGATTAATTACCCATAGATTAACAGCCTTCCAGGGCAATGTTGCATAAACAAATTCTCCAGGTGCAAGGGAGGAAATGGTTACATTGCCCAGCCAGACTAGGGGATATGAAAGATTTTCATCCCAAAATATCAGCGTATAGTTCTCAAGATAGAACTGAACTTTTACATTGTTTGCTACAGCATTACCTGAATTATAAACAACCGCAGTCACATTCGTTGTTTTTCCATAAGCTACCTGTTCATAATCAATCAGAGTTATCACCTGAACATCTGGTGCATTTGCTTTTACATCGGCATTTTCGGTATTGCGGATATGCATAAACTTCATATCCTTGAGAGCGAGATGAATACTTGGGGGTTGAGGCATCTGGCAGTCCATATAGAATCTTGTATTCTTTCCATCTTCGCCGTAAATGCTGAGCATGTACAGACCCTCACGGTCGGGCGTGAATGTGTATGTGAAGTTATTTAGACCATTGTGAGAGGATACGGGAGTGAGCGTTGTAGTATTGAGGATGAAGTCATAATAACTCCAATAATCCTGCTCGATATACAGAAGTTCGGCCTTTACAGTTGGAGATGTGCTGTTTATGTTTACAGTTGCTGCCTGTCCCCTTGTTATAATTGGCATATCGCTGGAGTCATAAGTGGCGTTTGGTATAATTGCCTGTGGCAACGAGTATGACGGATTGTTAGGTCCGCTTCCAGCAACCTTTAATGCAGGATCTCCAAGCAGAGAGTACTCAAAGTATGACCTTGCCCATGGATTGTCGTTTAATCCATCTCCAAATGGATCCCTCTCACCTAACCATGGTATCCACCATGCATACTCAGCATGTGCGTAATACGCCATCATTCCCAGTGTTACATTGCCATAATATGCAGTTCCAATATAATACCCTGCAATCGTACCATCCTCAGTTATCAAATCCCCAAAGTCATTGGGTGCTACTAATGTTCCATTATCAAAGTATGTATAAGTGCTTCCATATGCTATACGGTCAGCACCGAAATAGGCAATAATGCCCTTTGGAGAATACAACATCTGTTCTGCTATAGATGTTCCACCGTTTATACCCCAGGACATTTCGTATGCAGGGTACATTTCTTCATCCCATGCACCGTTCAGGCAGGAGCCAGATATGCATACTGGGAGAGAACCATAAGTTCCCTTCATTGGAAAGTCCCAAGCACTTATTTCATCATTATGGTGCCAGAATGAGAATCCGGACCCATGGGTAACTTCAAGTATCATATCACTGTTGTTCATCATGCTCACAAAGTTGTTGTATGTGAAATTCCGTAGAGTATGGAAGTATTCAGTTATATTTGTTCCATCAAGCCATCCAAAGTTCATTGGTTCTGTAACACCTGTTTCTCCAAGGAAATACGGAGTTTCAAATACCTGCCCTCCAGAAAGGGTGACATTCTGAATACCTCTTGTCTTATGTTGAGCATAATAAATAATTTTATCAACAACCTGCTTGGCAGTGATGTTATTCACTGGTATCCTTCCGACCATAAATGTTGGGATATAGTCAAAATGGGTGCTATTATAATTTGGAGATGCATACATAGCATCGGTGGGTATCCATGCATCGTAGTAATCATACCACCCGAAATACGCAATAAGATACCATAACTGGTCATCGTAGTAATAACTCGGCGGTACCATTCTTGCATTGCCGAATATTGTTATATATGTTACGTTGTTTCCATTTGATTCATTCTGTAAAAATGCTATTATCTTTCTTGCAAGAGTGTAGTTGTATCCTTTAATCATGCTCTTTTCCAATGGGAATGTCCAGTTACCTAATGCGCTGTATGGGTCTGTGGTGCTGTTTCCATATCCATTCACCGGCGGATTTCCTGCTGGCTGGAAATTATTTGCAATCCAATCTGTGGTAACAACCCAAGAATCCACACCTGTAGAATTATGGAAGTCAGCAAGTCTCTGTGCCTGGGCCTTTAATTCGGGAGAGGTTATAATGATGTTGGGAACATCAATGGGTGCACTACTTGCACGAACCTTTTCCACCTGATAGGTCACAGTAACTCTTATTGTTGGATAGATAATCACCTTTTCAGTAACGGGGTTGTACTTTACTGGGAACAGATGCGCATCTACAATAGTTCCATTCCATGCATTATCCACCGAATAAATCATATTTTTCTGTGGATAAAAGCTGTTAGTGTTGTACACCGCTTTATTAACTGCTGGGGGTGTATATTTGTCAGGTATCTTATATCCATTCTTCAAAACAGGCGCCTTTGCAGGAGATATCTTGGCGAATCCGTAGTTTATAGGCGTGCCTGTATCAACGCTCACACTTATTACCTTTGCATGTTTTGGCAAGTTAAACTGCAGGTTCTTTACGGGTAACATCGGTGATCCCGGTATTCCGCTTAATCTGAGACCCTTTACTACAATGTAGTGTCCATCAGGGCTAGATACATATCTTACATCATTCATACTAATTTCCACTGTCTTGGTCAGGGTCTGCAGAGAATTTACGCCCGATAAAGTTTGTGCAGAGCCTGTACTCATTACTGAAAATACTGTAATCACTGTAAGCGCAGCAATTACCACGCTTACATATTTTCGAAATTCTTTTCCTCTCTTCATATTTTCCCTCCTTTGTACTTTTCCCCTTTTTAAGGGTAACGACGCATGTAAATTTGAATATTTAAAATTATCTCTCAGGTGGGTGAGTTGAATTCCTCGAAAAACATGTAAAAAGGGAGATAAAAAAAGAGGAAGGAGTTAAATATAGAGGTCATAGGCAAGGACTTTGAAAAGAAGGAGAATCATTCACATGCCATTTGGTAACAAACGCATCCAGTAAAGTGGAATGTTTATCTTTTTCATTACTTTCATGTCCATCTCCACTATTCGCTCCAGATCAGGTTTTCTGCTCATCCCTTATTAATCCCCTTGGTCGCTGGAAGGTATGGGAACCCGCTGGAGGTTCCTACTATTTTATTTTTCGTTGGGATTGCA
>WALH01000024.1 GCA_015522935.1 DHVE2 group archaeon
CCCTTCTCCCGCGCGACCTCCACGTTCACCTCTTCTTCCATGCTCTGAAAATAACCTATGCTTACAGCATGAGGTTCCCATCCGTAAACTCGTAACGTAGGGCCAATTTCCTGAAGGTTCATCAGCAATGACTCATCAAGGGCCATATTCCAGTATGCCCTATTCTTCGTGTCGAATATCACTCGGAGTTCCATAGCCTTTAATTCCATTTCGCACTTAAATATTTTTCTTTGTTATTGTTATCCCCAAAGTAAATTATGGGAAATTATAAATATTTGTGTTGTCATGCTCATTAGTGATGGATATGGAATCAATGAAAGTTGCAGGTGGTGTGTTTCATGCCCGTATTGCAGAGATAAAAAGAAGGTACGGCGAGGAAGGTGTGGAAAAAATATATGAGTATATGAGAAAAAGAGGGTATAGAGGACCAGGAAATTTTGAGAATCTTAAGATAAAGGAGCCTGTTCCATTGCGAGATTTTCTTCTTTTCCTTCATGGAATTGCTGACATATACGGTATGGATGAAGTCAAAGAAAATAGCCGGTCAGCGGCAAAGAGGAAAGGTGTAGTGGGCATGTTCATAAAATGGGCTGCTACTCCTGAGCTTCTTTTGAGAAAAGCATCCGAATTCTGGTCTGAATTTTATAATTTTGGAAAATTAGAAGGGAAGGTTATCGAAGAGGGAAGAGGAATAATAAGAGGATATAACATCTCGCCAGAACCATTTTTCTGCGAAATTGTACTTACCGAATATTTCAAGGGCGTATTGGAGAACCTTAAACTGGAAAAAATAAATGTTACTCACACAAAATGCATTCATAAAGGGGATAAATACTGTGAGTGGCTTATAACTTGGAAAAAATAAAAAAGTGGATATTATTGCAAGGGGAGGTTTTTCATACCATTTATTTTTGTATATTTGCCAGCTATTGCAAGTATGATGATTAAAATTGCAATGGGCGATAGTATATTACTGAATTCCGGCACCGTTCCCTCTCCCACATTAACCTCTCTAACTTCAGTGGTGTTGGTGTTTCCCACTGAATCATTTGCAACCACATAATATTTTATTGTGCATGGACTATTTTGAGTGGGTATCATTGCCCTGTACTGATAATAGTATCCATTGTTATCAACGAGGCTCATCTGGATTGAAGTATAGGAGCTACCATTTGAGTAATAGAGGAGTACACTATTTAGAGAATTCTCATCGTATACCGTTGCATTTATCATTATACTCTCTCCTGTATCTACACTCTGTGGCGAATTTGTGAAGATTTCTGGAGTTGTTGATTGGGAGATATGGATGGTTATGTTCCTGTAATTGTTGTTTGTTATATTATCGTTAGGAGAATTGGCATTCAGGCTTATCAGGTACTCTCCATGGGTAAAGTTGTATTTCCAAGAGACCTGCTGCTGTGAGGTTAGAGCACTCACAGTCTTGTTTGATTCAAAGATGAGTTTCCTGATTGATGTCACATTCACGTACACATCATCTATATACCACCCAAGTTGAGCGTACTGTTGATTTGTTGTGTTCTCTGTGGCAAAGTGGAACCTCATCTTCACCACATTCCCGCAGAATGGAGTTAAATTAAATCTTGCTTTGACCCATCCCCCGGAATCTCCCCCATACGCAGAGGTTGCACCTAAATAGTTATTTGAAATCAAAGTTACAGGGTACCCTCCCTCGGGGCTTATTCTAACCCAATTCCCATTACTCATATTTTCAATTTCGATCACGCCACCGTCATAATAATTTGAGTTATAATAATCAAACTTGTACCACTGCCAGAACTCAAGGATTGCGCTGCTTGCGTATCTTAAATTTATCTGGGGAGATACAAGAACACTGTTCTGCCCCTTATGGTAGTTCCCACTTAAATTTGTAGCCCATACATTTGAGCCTGAATGCGGCGAAGGCGCTCCACTCCCGCCTGGTGTTCCAATTTGCCAGTCATCATAAGTTGCATTTAAGTTTTGGTGAATCCAGCCATTCTCGCCATTTTCCATATTATCTAAGAATATTGTTCCTCCTGAGTAATTGTATATCTGTAAAGTTACATTTGCGTTCGTAGCAATCTTACCGTAATTCACGATAGTAGCATTTATGTGATGCAACCCCGGAGAGTAAGTTGCGTTATTTACAAGAGAATCTATGGATCTCACACCCACATCGCAATTTATCATCTCAACCTTGACGGTGATAAGATAAGAATAATTTCCATTTGCATCACTGACTGTGAAATTTACAACATACGTACCATCTTTGTAAAAGGTATGTGTGACATTCTGATGTGTGGAGATATTACCATCTCCAAAGTCCCAGTGATACGTGTATGGTGGGGTACCGTGATATATTGCTCCTGTGAATGATACCTTAAGAGGTCTAACACCTTCCTGAACAGATGCACTTGCCTCCACATATGTTTCTCCCGGGCCAGCTGCTGGGCTCACGGTAATTTCCTTTGTTATATTTGTCTCGTTCGTGGAAGAATCCTTAACATTCAAAGTGGTGAGATAATCTCCAGGTAATTTGTATTTGTGCGATGGATAGGGATTACTTGCATAATTGCTATCTCCAAAGTCCCAGGAGTAATGATATGGCTGGGTTCCACCATTTACCTCACTTATAAAACTAACATTGAGAGGCACATGTCCAGTAGCAGGATCAGCTATGAATGTTGCATTGAAGCTTCCACTACCGCCTGAGACATAGATCTTTATCTCCTTATATGCCTTATTTCCATTGCTATCCGTAACGGTAATCTTCGCTGTAAAAGTACCTCCCTGAGTGTATGTATGCGTGATATTTGGGGAATTTGATGTTTGTCCATCTCCGAAGTCCCATACATAGGTGTAAGGAGGGGTACCACCAGAGCCCTGCGCGGTGAAATTAACGGTAAGAGGGATGAAACCATGGTTAATTGATGCACTAGCAGTTACGGCAATTTCAGATGTCCCATTCTTCCATAAATCTTCCAGAGGGTCGGTTAAAGCAAGAGTATCGTTATAGCACATGGGAAATGATTTTTTATCCGTTGGAGATGATTTAAGTATTGAGGGATCAACATTTGCCACAACCCTTTCCGCAAGAGCAATGACATTTGTTGTATTATAAGCAACATGCGAAATGTAATTCGTCTTTATCCACTTTGGATTGGCGATCACAACCATAGGAACACGATAAGTATTGCTTATATGATCAGGCCCGTTATCACCATTCTGTGTATCATCCTCCGTTACAATTATAACGGTTGACTGATTCCACTGTGTGTTATTCATTATGTGCTCCACTATGCGATATGTTTCGTAGTCATTTTCCGTTATGTTCTGATAGGTTCCGGGGTGGTCATTGAATAATTCAACATAAGAAAATGTTGGAAGTCCATAATTATCTATGAAATTCATGTAATCATTGGCTATAACCCTATCCGGAGTGTTCTCACTGTAATTTGTGTAATTATCGTAATCTAATTCCTCGGGTATACTTGTTCCCGGCCTATCTTTGGGGAGCCACACCGGTTTATTAGAATTGTATGTTGTTAAGCCATCATCTACAAACCAGTAAATATCCCCCACGGTTAAAAAAGTAACATTGTTATGATGATATAGATACCTATCAAACATTGTCCCATTCACAGGATACTTTCCAGTTTGATGTCCAGTCATCTCAGTATCTGCAGCAAATAAATACCAGTGATTCGGACCCGAAGGAGGATCAACGCCAGTCCAGTAATGATCTAAAAGGGCATATTTCTTCGCTAATTCATGAAGGTGTGGTACATCGCTTATATGGTTAGGGCTCATTACTTCAGCATCCGCTGAGGAGTTATAATTTTTAAAATCTCCAAGATAATCATCAAAAACATGGTTCTCGCGATACAAAATCACAAAGTGTTTGAATGGTGGAATGTATGGAGGAGATTTGAATGTCATCGGCTGGGGATATTTCTTGAATATATCTGGCGAGTCAATGTGAGTATAAACAAAATCATCAGGCTTGTATGTCTGTATTCTTTTATTGTGCACGGAAATTCCTTTTTGCTGAGTTTTAATACTTCCCTCATGGCCTAAAGATATTCCAAGAAAGATGCTTCCGAGCATCAGCAGGATCACTATTGCCCCCGCAATTAGATTCTTATAATGCATATAAGGGTAATTGATTATGTTTCTTAAAATTTGTGATTGTTGCATCCGTAACCCTAAGGGAAAGTTTTAAATGGTGGATTGATTTTTCTCCCTATGTTTGAAGAAAAGGTTAAAAATGCGGATATGGGGTTAACTTTCGATGACGTTCTTCTTATCCCATCTAAAACTCCCATAGAGCCAAAGGATGTGAATGTTTCCAATTTTGTTACAAGGAATATAAAGGTAAAGATTCCGATTCTTTCCTCTCCGATGGATACAGTAACGGAAGCAAGGATGGCCATTGCGATGGCAGAGTTCGGAGCGTTAGGGATCATACACAGAAATATGAGCATAGAAACGCAGGTAAACATGATACGAAGAGTTAAAAGGGAAGAAAGCTTGATCATAAGGGAGCTTTATACCATAACACCTGACACCACAGTGGAAGAAGCAGAGAGAATTATGCGGGAAAACAACATCGCTGGATTACCTGTGGTTGAAGATGAAAAACTGGTTGGCATTTTGACAAATCGTGATATAAGGTTTTTTCGAGGCAAAAAGATAAAAGTTAAAGAACTCATGACGAGGGATGTAATCACTGCAGACGAGGGAATCACTCTTGAAGAAGCAGTAAAGATTATGCACAAGCACAGAATAGAGAAATTACCCATTGTTAAGGATGGAATATTAGTGGGCTTGATTACAGCGAAGGATGTTCTTAAAAGGGAGAGATGCCCACACGCATCAAGGGATCATGAAGGTCGTTTGTTGGTTGGTGCTGCAGTTGGGCCATTTGATGTGGAGCGTGCGTTAGCCTTGGAAAAGGCGGAGGTGGATGTTATAGTTATCGATACAGCCCATGCTCACAATGAAAAAGTCATGGAAAGCATAAAGAAGATAAGAAAGAAAATAGACGTAGATATAATTGCTGGAAATATAGCAACAAAAGAGGCGGCGGAAGATTTAATCTCTCTTGATGTGGATGCACTTAGAGTTGGTATAGGCCCGGGATCAATATGCACAACTCGAGTTGTTGCTGGGATTGGTGTGCCCCAAATAACAGCCATAGCACAAACAGCAGATGTGGGTAAGAAATACAAAATTCCCGTAATAGCAGATGGAGGAATAAGATACTCTGGAGATATAGTTAAAGCCCTAGCTGCTGGAGCAAATGGTGTGATGCTTGGTTCTCTTCTTGCCGGAACTGAAGAGTCTCCAGGTCGTGAAATAATAATCGGTGGAAGAAAGTTCAAAGTTTACCGTGGAATGGGATCCTTGGGGGTTATCCAGCAGGGAATATCTGATCGCTATGGAAAAATTGGAAAAGGAAAAATAGTTCCTGAAGGTGTAGAGGGAGCGGTACCTTACAAGGGAACAGTGGGTGAAGTCCTAACACAATTAGTTGGTGGAATGAAATCTGGCATGGGCTATGTGGGTGCTAGAAATATAGATGAACTGCAGAAGAAGGGTAAGTTTATAAGGATAACTCAGGCCGGGTTGAAAGAGAGCCATCCGCACGATGTGAATATAATCGCCGAAGCTCCTAACTACCCGATGAGTTAAATTTTCTCAGCTACCAGATAAAAATTCCACTTCCCTTCCCCTTTATTCAAAATATTGAAATATTTGAAAAAGCATTTTATTTCCTTTGGTCTCCATCTCAAGGTAATCCATGTGTGGATGCCCTCCCTTTCCACAGATCGAAATAGTACATCATCTTGCACGAATGCTCAACCATACTCGCCACAACGAAAGCATCTTCCAATATGCTCCCCCTTGCAAACACACCATGGGAATAAACCACTGCACCCTTTCTCTCTTGAAGGGCATTTGCAAGATTTTTTGCTAATTTATCTGTGCCTATCCCACCTTCAACTATGGGTATATCGTGTAAAAAATAAGAGCCCTCACTGTCAATGGGTGTTATTCTATCCTTTCCCAATTCACGATGAATCAACGACTCCACCACTGCGAATGGTGAATGATCATGAATGATTGCAAGAGCAGATGTATTCTTGTATATTTCTCGGTGCGCTGTAACTTCGGAGGAGGCAATTAAGTCCAGAGAAGAAGGCTCGTAAATCGATACCCGAACAACATCGTCCTTGGTTATTTCGTCTAACATGCTTCCGGAGCGAGTTATGTACATATAATCACCAATGCGCACGCTTATATTTCCGAAATGAGAACTCACCAACCCCTGTTCCACAAGTTTTTTTCCGAATTTAGATATTTCCTGCCACATGGTTATGAGAATACAACCGCAATTTTTATTTTTTCCGATTGAAATCGATGGGCGGATAAATTATAAATTCTTTGAGCCCTTTTCCATCTTTATGGAAAATCTGGAAGATTTAAAAGAAGAGGTTGAAAGACTGCGCTTGGAAATAAACAGGTTAAAAAGTGAGAAAAATAAGATTGCCCCGCATAAACACTGCCTGAATTGCGGTATAGCAATTCCTCCTGACAAAACTTTCTGCTCGAAAAAATGCGAGGATGAGTGGAATGCAATGATCAAAAAGAAGAAGATGAACACATACATATGGATGGCTTTGCTGGCCATTCTATTGATAATCTTAGTTGTTAGTGCGGGTGCGTGAGATGAAGGTCGTGATTGGCGGAACCTTCGAATATCTCCATACAGGGCACAGAAAATTAATTGAAAAAGCCTTCAAACTTGGGGATTTTGTGCTTATAGGAATAACATCTGATGAATTTAAGGGGGACGTGAAAATAAAATTTCAGGAAAGGAAAAAAGCCGTGGAGAAATACGTTAGTAAATTCGGAAAACCTTACAGGGTTGTGGAGATAAACGATATATTTGGTCCGACCTTGGAGGAGGACTTTGACGTTATAGTAGTTTCAAAAGAAACAAAGAAAAACGCGGAAAAAATAAATAGCGAGCGAAAAAAAAGAGGATTAAAGGAAATGAAAATCGTAACTATACCCACCGTTCTTGCGGAGGATCTCTTGCCTGTGACATCTACCAGAATTAAAAAAGGAGAGATAAATGAATATGGAAAAAGAATTGCCAAGATGAAAGTGAAAATCGGTTCAGAGAATCCATCAAAAGTGAATGCCGTGAAGATAGTATTCTCTCGAATTTTTAAATTTCCAATAGAGTTCATACCTGTGAAAACAGAACCCGATGTACCACCCCAGCCATTTGAAGAAGATACGATAAGGGGTGCCATAAATCGAGCCAGTAAGTTGAAAGATTGCGATTACTGTATAGGAATAGAAGCGGGACTATTTTGGGATTCTGATGTGAAAAGGTATTTTGATCGAGCATACTGTGCAATATTGGATAAATTTGGATATCTTACTCTTGGGCATTCTGGTGGTTTTTATTACCCTCCCCCCGTCATCGGGATGGTGAAGAATGGTATAGAAG
>WALH01000025.1 GCA_015522935.1 DHVE2 group archaeon
GCTTTACCCCCAAAGAAAAAGTGCTTGAGCCCAAAAGAAAATGGTTGCTGGAGATAATAAGAACCCGCTGGAGGTTCTTAGTAAAGGTGTTTTATCCCCAAAGAAACTTAAGCTGTTGAAGGGAAGAGAGTGGAGAGAGAAACCGTAGGTGTCTCTTCCTAAGGAACTCGCTGTTGGTTCCTAAAGACAGGCTTGCTCGCAATTTTTAAAGAATTGCTCATTCAGCCCAAAACAAAAAATTGGGTGGAGTTAACGGGAATGAAGCCAACGAGTGGAGTGAGCGGAGGGGTTAATTTAACTTCACCCTCTCCACCTGCAAACGATCCCACGATGGGTATTCCTCCACTTCATAGGCATTCCAAGGAATATCGCTCGCTATCTCTTCAAGAATATAAGGCGATATCTCCACACGATTTCTCTCATTATTTATAGCAATTAAGTTTTCAGGGACTTCAAATTCCTCACGAAGAACACGGTAAATTTCCTCCAGATTTTTTCCCTCAATCACTCCCAAAATCAGCGTGGCATCATCGGTTATATTTTCATAATCTTTCTTTACGTTCTTAGCTCTCCTCATCAATCTGCGGCGCATCTGAACTCCATCCTTAAACGATGAGGAGCAGTAATGCACAATTGTATCCCAGTCCATTCCCACAACTTCGTACGCTAATTCTTCGCTTCCCTTAACCGCAGAGGATACATCATTCTTCGGCTCGTAACCCCTTGCATTCAGCGCCTGATAATTTGTCTCCGAGTACTCAAGTTCGTTGAGATTTACGAATACGCCCTTATCATTGGCAAATTTCACAAGGGAAACAAGCTCATCATGCAAATCCGGGAGAACTGGAACCTCGATTCCCACATCCATTCCCATCTCTATGCTCCAATCAATCCTCTTTTCGTATATGCTTCCGTACATATTCTTCCAGAGTAAAGGTGGGGGGTGAAAGCGAATCTCATCAAGCCCAGCGGCACCTAATTTTTCAATTTTTTCTTTACTTCCAGAAGCTGTGTAGAGATGAATATGATGTTCCTTACCGAAATTATCCTTTAGAAGGTGTATGTAATGAACAACTCGGTCCACAACCTCCATTGGATCCCCGCCTGTTATTCCCGTGCCCTTCGCCTCTATCAATCGTGCTTCTAAAAGAATGTCCTCATCTCTATGTACAGGCATTTCATCTGCAAATATAACATCATGATTCATCTTTCTTTCACTTAGTGGACAGTAAAAGCAACCTGCATGACATATTCCAGTTACGAAGAGAACTAATTTTGCACCTTCTTCGCACAGTTTACATCCCCGTACTACGGGTTTATTTGTCACAGAGCCATTTGGAAGGATTATCATCTCTCCTCTTAATCTCCAATGCTATTTAAACTTAATCTTTCTGAATTCTGTTACCATTACAAATAGAACTATCCAATCATCTTAACCTTTTTCAATCCCAAATCAATAATACTCACGTAATTGTTCTTAGCAGGACCAGGATTTACAAAAATCGTTTTCTCTACCATTATGTATCCACGCGCCTCATGAACATGCCCACTTATCACAACCAAAGGTTTGGCTTTTTCCACCGCTTTTCTTATCCCCATGCTTCCTATATGCTTTCCACCACCAACATCATCCAGTATTCCGTAAGGTGGTTGATGAAGAAGAAAAATGCAGCCCTTACACTCGCCCAAGAATCTTTCTGCAAAATTATCATCAAATGTTATTCCTAAGTTAAATCCACCATTCACACCACCAAGCCCAATGAATTTATAGCCATGAAATTCTATAATTCTTTTATGAAGATTCGTTGCCTTGCTTCTCTCAATGGCATCCATCACCTCTATAGGATCACAGTTACCCGGGATTGCCATGACCTCTCCAGGAAGGAGATTCAGAAATTTCTCCGCAAAACTTGCTGGGCCGAAATTGGTTATATCCCCCGCTACGAGAGTGAGATCCGGAGAATAACGCGAGTGAATTTCGCGAATAAGGTAAACGGCTTTTTCACTTCCATGCACGTCAGCCACGACTAAAATCCGAAGATTTTCGGGCATATTTAGGGTATTAATACAGGAAATTTAAATTTTGGGAAATTTGCATTATCATCTGTGATAATCTGAAGAGATTTTCACAACTTGGGTTTTAAATAGCATAAGTGAGAAATAAATATATGAAACTCAAGATTGTCGTGCTCAATGTTATATTCGCTATTCTTCTTACCACATTCCTTTATTCAGCACTAAATATTGATGTGGAGGTTTCAGCGACGAGAGCACCAAGTTACATAGTGAGGGGTGATAATCTTCTTCTTAATGTACCGGTATCAGTTAGAAACGGTGGCATGTACCCAGTAGAGAATATTCATGTAAAAATCATAATGGAGAATAACAGTAGCACAGTGTGGGAAAATGAATTTCTCATAAATAGAATAAACGGATTTTACACTTACACAAAGAATTTTATTCTGAAAATAAATCTCACGAAACTCTATGAAAAACTCGGTTCTGGATTTGCATTAAATGGTGGAGAACTTAACTTGAAGATATTGATACACGCAAACTACTGGATACTTGCGGAAGTAAACGCGGTTAATACGCGAAAAATATGGTGGGAGCCATTAATAAACTCATTTAACATTCTTACATCTCAAATTGAAATTAAAAATGGCTCAATATTCATGCCTTATTTACTTAAAAGTAGAGTGCCAGTAAACGGCAAAATAAACTTGGTAATCCGAGATTCAGAGGGCATGGTTGCTAAAGGATCATCAGATTTAATTTGTGGAAAAGTGGCAACGGTAAAATTAAACCTCTTAAGGAGTCTCAGTGAACTCAAAGGGGGAGAATGGGAGATAACCGCCATTTTGGAGGTGGGGGCACTCAGGATAACGAAGCAGGTAAGCTACGATTTCTCATTAGAGAATATGGGAAGTGATACTCTATGAAAAAATACCTGCAGATCACAGTTTATTCATTTATTTATCTCGTTCTTCCACTATTACTCCTCCTATTCGCCCAAAAGAAGTATCCGGAGATTGTTACTTGGAATCTCATCACGGTCAGCATGATTTATCTTGCAACAATCTTCACCTTATCCACGGCACAGATATTTGTGAAATGGAAAAGTGTACCTTCTGCTGGAATACTTATCGCAACTATACTCTATATGAACTTTGTGATGAGTAACATAAGCATTAATTATCATGGAACATTAATACAGATAAATTTGAGCAACATCCTAATTCTACTTTATGCGATTCTAATCCTGAAAACTCTCATGCTGATCTATGATGATATTAAACAAGAAAAAATCACTCTAAAAGCAACAGAACGTCGCCGCGGTTCACAGCATCTCCCGGATTGACTCGAATTTCCTTTACCTTGCCACTTTTAGGCGAGACGATCTCATTCTCCATTTTCATCGCTTCAAGAACCATAAGGATATCACCCTGAGAAACAGAATCTCCTAACTTTACTCGGACCTCTGTTATCTTTCCGGGCATAGGGGCTACAACTGCACCTTCTAAGACATTCACATCTTTTGCCTCCTTTTTTTCTTTTGAAGGCACATTCTCAGTGGAGGCGGAAACCTTTTCCACGCTTTTTATCTCTGGCTTTTCCTTACCTGAGATTTCTTCCACTTCAACAACGAATACTTTGCCGTTCACCACGACTCTGAATTTTCTCCTCATTTCAATCGCCTCATACTCGCAATTCTTCCGTAGTATTTCCAAGGTGAAGGCTTGACATTTATTATTTTGAACTTTTTCCCTTTAAGATACTCGGATATCGCTGCGGTTATTGCAAGAATCTCATCATCATTCATCTCTTCCACATTATCACCTCAGAGCGGTATGTTGCCATGCTTTTTCACTGGTCTTTCCTCTCTCTTGTTTTCTAACATGTTTAACGACTGTATCAACTTTACGCGTGTTTCATGGGGATATATGACATCGTCCACGTATAATTGCGATGCCGCCACATAAGGGTTCGAGAATTTGTTGCGATACTCTTCCACTAATTCATTTCTCTTCTTCTCGGGATCATCTGCACTCTTTATTTCCTTTCGGAAGACTATGTTAACCGCTCCTTCAGGGCCCATAACCGCTATCTCCGCATTGGGCCAGGCATAAACGACATCTGCACGAAGATGTTTCGAGCCCATTGCAATGTACGCTCCTCCATACGCCTTACGCATTATAACGGTGATTTTTGGCACAGTTGCCTCGCTATATGAGTAGAGCAATTTCGCGCCATGTCTGATTATTCCCCCATGCTCCTGCGCCACGCCGGGCATATAGCCAGGAACATCAACAAGCGTAATTATGGGAATGTTGAACGAGTCGCAGAATCGAACAAACCTCGCCGCCTTGTCACTTGCATTTATATCCAAAACTCCAGCATACACGGCGGGCTGATTTGCAACTATTCCCACCGTTTTACCATACAATCGAGCGAATCCAACCACAATATTCTGTGCGAAGTGGGGCTGTATTTCGAAAAAGGAATTTAGATCGAAGACCCGATTTATTATATCGTAAACGTCGTAGGATTTCTTCGGGTCGTCGGGCACAATTTCATCAAGTTCGTAATCCA
>WALH01000026.1 GCA_015522935.1 DHVE2 group archaeon
GTATCTGTTCCAGTTACCCAGATTAAAAAATATGAAGAGTGGTGTTGCCACACTTTTTGGAGGATTGATGATTGGCGTAACAATAGTTTTCTATGCAATAATGGGTGCCATGGAAACACAGAAAAGTGTGATTGAGCAGATGGCTGTGTGGGGTATAGGTGCGCTTATTATGATTCTATCATTTTTTGCAGTGGGTTTCCTTCTCCTTGCTGTTTATCCAGAAGAAGGTGTGCTTGTAACACATAAAGAAACTCCGAAATCTGAGAAAAAGGAGAAAAAGGAAAAAAGTGAGGAAAAAGAGAAAGGTGAGAAAGAAGAGGAAGATTTCCTGGAGAGAATTGAGAGACTATGATAACTGTTCTCCGATTAGGACACAGGCCTCAGAGGGATAAGAGAATAACAACACATGTTTGCTTGGTTGCACGCGCCTTTGGGGCAGATAGAGTAATAATAACCACGAAGGATGAGAAAATTGAAAAGAATGTAATGGATGTAGTAGAGAGATTTGGTGGCAATTTTGAAATATCAACGGGAATCCCTTGGAAAAATGTCGTGCGAGAATTCTCAGGTATCGTTGTGCATCTAACCATGTATGGATTGCCTGTGGATAATGTAATCTCTGAGATTCCAAAGAATAAGGATCTTCTGATCATCGTAGGTGCAGAAAAGGTCCCCCATGAGATTTACGAGATTGCGGATTTCAATATTGCAATTGGAAATCAGCCGCACAGTGAAGTCGCTGCATTGGCAATATTTCTTGACAGGTATTTTGGTGGAAAAGAGTTGAACAGGGATTTTCCCAACGCGAAGATGAGGATAGTCCCACAGAGAAAAGGGAAGAAAGTCTTGAAAATTTGATATCTTCCGAGATAATCATACCATTTACCTTAAATATTATAAGGACAACAATTTTTTGTTACGATGAACCACCCTCAATCCCTTTTTATTCTTTCTTACGTAGATTTTTAAGAAAACTTAATATCTTCTCATACCATGTCCCGTCTGGTGATTTGATTGTATGATGAGGAATTCTCCGAGATAGCAAAAGCTCTGAAGGCATCCGAGATAAGAGAGCTGCTAAAACTGACACAGCAACCAGAAATAATATCCTTTGCTGGGGGACTTCCGAATCCCGAATCTTTTCCTGTGAACGACATAAAGGAGATTGCAAGCAATCTTCTCCAGAATGAAGGTGCTAAGATTCTTCAGTATGGCTCTACAGAGGGTGTGAATGCGTTCAGGGATACCCTTGCCAAGATGATGGATGAGAGATATAATGTGAAAGGTATAAAAAGGGAGAATATACTCATAACTGCAGGCTCACAGCAGGCTCTTTATCTATTAGCAAAAATTTTTGTAAACCCCGGGGATAAGGTTGTAATAGAAGCACCCACGTACATAGGAATATTAACAGCGTTTCAATCCTACAAGCCAGATTATGTCGAAGTGGAGATGGATGATGATGGTATGGACACGGAGATTTTAGAAGAAAAATTGAAAGAATTGAAAAAAGAAGGAAAAAAGCCAAAATTGATTTATGTTATTCCCACATTTCAGAATCCAGCAGGAGTTACAATGAGTCTTGAAAGAAGAAAGCATCTTCTTGAACTTGCCGAAGAGTATGATACGCTTGTGGTTGAGGATAATCCGTATGGTGAGCTGCGGTACTCTGGAGAGTCTTTACCTTCTCTCAAATCAATGGACAGGAACCATTATGTGATTCACCTTGGAACATTCTCAAAGATTCTTGCTCCCGGATTCAGGCTTGCATGGATGATCGCCCATGAGGAAATAATTAAAAAAGCCGTTCTCGCTAAGCAGGGCATTGACCTATGCACGAACACTTTTGGGCAGTATATTGCTAATGAATACATTTCAAAAGGATATTTGGAGAGGCACATTCCGGAGGTTATAGCCCTTTACAAGAGGAAGAGGGATTTGATGCTGAGAATGATGGATGAATACTTCCCCGATTACGTTAAATGGACAAAGCCTGATGGTGGTATGTTCCTCTGGGTCACCCTACCCGATAATATGGACGCTGAAAAAATGTTTCCCAAAGCGATAGAAAATAAAGTGGCTTATGTAATAGGCTCAGCCTTCTATCCAAAAAGAGATCACAAGAATACATTCCGTCTCAATTTCACCTATTCCTCTGATGAACAGATAGAAGAAGGGATAAAAAGACTTGCAAAAGTCATCAAAGAATTCAGTTAACTTTCCACTATTTTTTCCAGAAGATCTATAGTGTTTTTCACGTCTGCTATATGTACCATCTCGACCGGGCTGTGGGTGTACTTGACTGGAATGCATATGGGTAAGGATCTTATGCCATGCTCAAAGACGATAGCTGCGTCCGTAGAGCCTCCGCTCACTGCTTCCTGAATTGGTATGCCACTGTTTTTAGATATCCCCAGAACTTTTTCCCGTAAATATTGGGATGCCACGCCCTTTCTATCAGCGACTCTTAAAACTGGGCCTTCACCTAATTTTGCAGGGCTGAGATGATACTCAACATTGGGCATAGTGGCGCTTGTTATAGTGTCTATGGCGTATACTTCGTCAAAATTTGATCTAGATGATAGTGCATTTGCTCCTCTTAATCCTGTCTCCTCCTGAACTGTCCATATGAAACTAACTTTCTTGTTTATCTTCTTTTCTCTTGTTCTTTGAAGCAATTCGTAAAGAATAGCACATCCAACCCTATCATCTAAGCCACGTGTGATTATGTATTTCCCCGCAACAACAAAGTCCTTTCTCCATCTAACTGGAAGCATGGGTTTCACACCCATTTTTATTGTTTCCTCTTTGTTGGAAGAACCAACATCTATCGCAAGATCTTTCCAGTCGTAAAGCCTCTTTCTGTCTTCTTCGGTTGATAGATGCGGTGGGGAAAGGCCGATCACTCCGTATATTATCCCACCATCCGAATAAATCTCCACAACCCTGCCGTAAAGCATTCTGCTATCAACACCTCCTAAGGGCATGAATTTTATAAAGCCGTTATCTTCAATATGCGTGGTTATCATACCTATTTCATCCATGTGTGCGATGAATGCTATGCTTCTCTCGCCATTACCGATGGTAACCCTCACGTTACCTGCAGAATCCACTTCTGGCCTGTAATCTTTCAATTTTTCCCAAAGATACCTTCTGAAAGGCTCCTCAAATCCGCTTACCCCGGGAACCATAACCATCTCTTTTATCAAATCTTCCAACGACATTTTCATCACCGTGCAAATGATAGCGGTATAGTATAAATATTTAATTTTTGCATACCTTTTTGATAAATTTCTCAATAAAATCATAAGGTTCTTTCGTTGAACCACTCAGAAAGTTTCCTTTTCCTCCACCTTTACCGCCGTATTTTTCAATTAAGGATATAAATGTCTCTCTAATAAACGAGTACCTTGAATTATAAGCACAACTCACAGAATTTTTCAGTGGATTGCCGAATATGACCACATCTCCTTCCTTAATTTTCTCCATCGTTTTCCTCACACCTATTCGGTTATCGTAAAAC